>JAWLFJ010000249.1:0-2599 GCA_041685625.1 Paracoccaceae bacterium
GTGGCCCGCGTGCCGGCGCGGTCGGCCTTGCCGGTGGGGCTGGTGGGGAGTTCGGCCATCAGGCGGATCGTGTCGGGGAGCTTCCAGCGCTCGAGGCGTTCGGCGGCCCAGGCGCGGAGGGTCTCCGGCGTGGCCCGCGTGCCGGCGCGGAGGACGAGGGCGAGGTGCAGGGCCTCGCCGCGCTCGGGGTCCGGGGCGCCGGCGGCGAGGGCGGCGGCGACGTCGGGATGGGCGAGGAAGGCGGCCTCGATCTCGAGCGGCGCGAGCTTGTTGCCGGCGCGGATCACGAGGTCCTTGAGGCGGCCGATCAGGCGATACGCGCCCTCGGGGGTCGTCTCGGCGAGGTCGCCGGTGCGGAACCAGCCGTCGGGCATGGAGTCCGCGGTGAGGTCGGGGGCGTCGAGGTAGTGCAGCATGCGCCAGGGGGAGCGGATCTGGAGCTCGCCTTCGGGGGAGAGGCGGATCTCGATCCCCTCGCCCGGACGGCCGAGGGTTCCGGCGAGGGCGTCGTAGTCCTCCGGGCGGACGAAGAGGTCGGAGGTGCCGGTCTCGGTCAGGCCGTAGATGTCGCCGAGGGGGGCGTCCGGGAAGGCGGCGCGGAGGCGGGCGCCGAGGGGGGCGGGCAGCGGCTCGCCCCCCGACAAGATGCGGGCCGTGACGGCGGGGCCCGGGGTCTCCGCGAGGCGGCGGAGGACGGTGGGGGCGGCGGGGAGGCGGTCCGCGGTCGCGGCGAGGGCGCGGAACTCGGCGGGATCGAAGCGGCCGCGGAGGTGGAGCGTGCCGCCGCGCGCGAGGGTCAGCCAGCTCGCCCATTGGCCGAAGCTGAAGGTGAGCTGGAGGGCGTGGGCCGTGGTCCCGCCCTCGCCCCAGTCCGTCATGCGGGCGATCATGGCGAGTTTGTCGGCGGCGCGGGCGGCGGAGAGAACGACGCCCTTCGGGGCGCCGGTGGAGCCGGAGGTGAAGATCACCGTGCCGGCCTCGGGGTCGAGCGCGCGGGGGGCGGCGGCGGCGAGGCGGCGGGGGGCCGCCTCCATCGCGAAGCGGGCGCCGAGGCGGGCGCGGAGGGCCTCGGCCGCCGCAGGCGGTGTCGTGCGGTGGACCGGGGCGGCGACGCCGCCGGCGCGCTGGACCGCGAGGAAGGCGACGAGGTCCGCGGCGCGGCCGGAGACCGGGACGAGGACGGGTTCGCCCTCCGCCAGTCCTTCGGCGGCGAGGGCGCGGGCGCCGCGGTCGGCGGCGGTGTCGAGCTCGGCGTAGGTGAGGGCGGCTGCGCCGTCGTCGACGGCGGTGCGGGTGGCGTTCGCGGCGGCGGCGCGGCGGACCAGGGTCTCGATCGTCTCGGGCATCTGGCCGCGTCCTCCCGCCTCTCCTACGGTGCCGACGCTGCCATCCCCGGCGCGGAAAGACGAGAGGTCCCGACCATGGTCGACGCCCCCGAACCCACCGTCCTCTACGAGCGCCGCGGGCGGGTCGGGCTGATCACGCTCAACCGGCCTTCGCGGATGAACGCGATGGACCAGGCGATGCTGGCGGAGCTGCTGGCGGCGGCGGACGCGGCCGAGTCGGATCCGGACACCAACGCGGTGGTGGTGACGGGGGCGGGCAGGGGCTTCTCCTCGGGCTTCGATCTGAAGGCGCAGGCGGCGGATCCGCCGACGGGGGTGGCGGAGTGGCGGCCGGTGCTGCGGCGCGACTTCGACGCCTGCATGGCGTTCTGGAGGATGGCGAAGCCGACGGTGGCGGCGGTGCACGGGCCGTGTCTGGCGGGCGCGTGCGAGTTGGCGATGGCCTGCGATCTGACGGTCGCCGCCGAGGGGGCGACCTTCGGCGAGCCGGAGCTGAAATTCGGCGCGGGGATCGTGGTGATGATCCTGCCCTGGGTGGTGGGGCCGAAGCTCGCCAAGGAGATCATCCTGACGGGCGAGGACGCGCTGAGCGCGGCGCGGGCGCGGGAGATCGGGATGGTGAACCGGGTCGTGCCGGAGGGCGAGCATCTCCCGGAGGCGCTGGCGGTGGCGGCGCGGATCGCGGCGATGGACGACGTTCTGGTGCGCGAGACCAAGCGGGCGCTGAACCGGACCTACGAGCGCATGGGGATGCTGGAGGCCCTGGAGGCGGCGCTGGACGTCGACGTGCTGATCGAGGGCGAGGGCATGGAGACCAAGCGCCGCTTCCTCGAGATCGCGCGGGAGAAGGGGCTGCGCGCCGCGCTCGACTGGCGCGACGCGCGCTTCGCCGAGCGCGGCGCCTGATGTGGCGTGACCCTTGATGTGCAGCTTCGCGAGACTGGCGCCGCGTGGTTTTCAAGGGGACCGTCGGCGCCCGTCCGACCCATGAGATACAGCCCTGAGAGCCGTTTCGCGCCGTTCGGTCAGCCTCGCGGATTGCCGAGCCATTGATTTCATTGATAGGGGGTGATCAGGGTTTGGAGTATGAACCCGCCGTCTTTCGAAGTTTCGCAGGTCGACGCTGCCCTCTATCCGCACGCATGTCCGAAACGAATTCCATGTAAGACGCCTTGGCCGCCTGCCCGTGATGGTGACCCGACATCACCGCCTTGCGCTTCCCGTCTTGCAGGGTGCGGATCGGATCTTCTGCC
>JAWLFJ010000127.1:0-10594 GCA_041685625.1 Paracoccaceae bacterium
CTCAGCGGCAAGACATGCAAGCATCCGTCCGTCGGCTTCCAACCAACAACCGAACCGCCCACACGTCCCTTCCATTTAGGACGACAATGTCAAAGAGCGTGACCCCTCGGGGCCTCCCCGATCGCGACCCGGTGTGTCCCGGCCCCGTCGGTGAGGGCGGGGTATATGGAGATTCGACGGGGCGCGCAACCGCTTTCTGCATTCGACTTCGGCGACGTCAGAATCGGTTTTCTTACATATAATTCATAGGCTTGCCGCGTCATCGAACCGCCACGCCCGGATTCGCCCGTGGGATGACGTCACGTCGAGCGACGGGCCCCTTCCAACGTCTCGAGCGCCGCCGCCGCGCCGCGCGAAGCGGCGAGCGCCTCCGCGCCGGCCGCACGCCGCACGACCCGCGCAAGCCCCGCCGCGTCCAACGCCAGAGCGTCCGAGCCCGGCGGCGCGCCCGCCGCCTCCTCCGAACGACAGATCCAGACCGCCCCTCCCGGCGTCGCCCCGAAGACGGCGCGAAGCCGAGCGCCCGCGCGCGCCGCGTCGCCCGCATCCGTCGCGTCGGGCCGCAGCAACACCGCACGCCGCGCTTCGATCACCTGGTCCCAGCCCTGCACCTTCACCGGCCGCGGCGCCAAGGCGCCCGCCGCCAGCAGCGCCTGCACCGGCTTCAGCCTCCCCATCTCGCGAGAGATCAGGGCCACCACCTCGGGCCCCACCCCGAGTCGCTCGAGCATCGCGAGGCGCGGCAGCAGTTCGGCGAAGAGCGCCACCGCATCCGCGTGCCGACCGTGCCAAACCGGCGCCACGGCCTCGAAACGGCGACGAGAGGGGAAGGCCCGCACCAGCCAGTCGACCGGCGCCGCCGGCGGCCAGCCCGGGTCCAGCCGGCGCCCGCCCTCGAACACCGCTCCGCCCATCGGCTCGACCGAGAGCCGTCCCGTCAGCGCCAGCCCATCGCCGGCGCCGAGCCGCGCTCCCGCCGCCGGCCGCGTCCGCGCCCAGGGTCCGAGCTCGACCGCCCGGCCCAAAGCCGCACGCGCCGGGGCGAAATCCGCCCGCGCCCACGCCGCGCGCACCCGCCTCAGGGCCTCCATCGCGCCGCACCCGATTGCGCCGCCATCGCGGCCCTCCTACCCTCCGGATCGCTCACGGGAGGCGACCATGACGGCGGCCCGGCCGGTCTTCAATCTGAACCTGTTCTCCAACGTCGCGTCGCCGGACCCGGCGCGATGCCTCGCCGGCCATGCCGTGCGAAGCGCCATCGAGGCGCTGGCGCCGGACGACACGCATCGCCTCGTGATCCGGATGTTCTGCGATCCGAACCCGAACCCGGACGCCTTCGAAGCCTGGGGCAGCGCCGCCCGGGCCGCCCTGCCCTGCCGCGGGATGGAGATCCACCGCAGCGCCGGCCTCGCGGACGGCTGGCGTCGCTCGATCAAGCTCTCCGAAGGCGCCTACGCTCTGCAGCTCGAGCACGATTTCGTCCTGTTCGCGCGCCGCATCCCGCACCGGCTCGACGCGATCCTCGCGGCCATGCGGGCGGGCGAGATCACCCATCTGCGCTTCAACAAGCGCTGGAACCGCCCCGTCGGCTACGACGCCTTCATGGAGCCCGAGAATCCCGGCATCCCGGTCTGCCGCGTCTCCGGCCGCTCCAACAATCCCCACCTCGTCGACGTCGCGCACGCCCGCCGACACGTCCTGCGCTGGATCGATCCTGCCGCCCGCAAGGCGGAGGGACTAGAGGGCCGGGTCGAACTCTTCGCCGGCGGCGGCCACGTCTACGGCCCTCTCGGGCACCCCGCGACGGCCGGACATCTCGACGGCCGGTCCCTGAGGTGGCGCGACGCCCTCCGCCGCCGCCTCTGGCTCGCACGAAAGGCCGCCTGATGCGTCGCCTCGTCTGGTCCGTCCGCAAGCGCCTCCTCCGGCTCGACCCCGAGCCGCGGCGCGTCGAGCGCCTGGGGGCGACGTGGGAGCTCGACCCGAAGGACTGGTTCGACGCCCGCCTCCTGATCGGCCAGCCCTTCGAGGCCGCGCAGCGCGCCCGCTTCCTCTCCCGCCTGCGCGACCGCCGCCCGAGCCTCCTCTACGACGTCGGCGCCAATTTCGGCCTCTACGCGATCCTCGCCGCCAAGGCCCTGCCCGACCTCCAGGTCGAGGCGTTCGAGCCGGTGCCCCGAACCCGCGCCAAACTCGCCCTCAACATCTCGCTGAACGGCCTCGAGGGGCGCGTCCACGTCCACCGGCTCGCCCTCTCCGACCATGAAGGGGAGGGCGAGATCGAGGTCGACCCCCGCTCCTCCGGCCTCGCCACCCTCTCCGCGAGCCAGGCCGAGCGCGCCCGGCGCGACTTCGCCGAGACGCTGAGCATCCGCACCGCCCGCCTCGACGACCTCGACACGCCCGAAGGCGCCGAGATCGCGCTCAAGATCGACGTCGAGGGCCATGAGGCCGAGGCCCTGCGCGGCATGACCCGCATCCTCGCCGCGAACCGCGGCCTGGCCCAGATCGAGATCCGAGACCGCAACCTCGCGGAAGTCCGCGCCCTTATGGCCGAGGCCGGCTGGGAGGAGACGGGCCGCATCGAGGACGAACTCTATTTCGAGCGCTGACGCGCGGCCGCTCTCACCCCTTCAGCGCCGCCTCGAACTCCCGCCACTCCCCCGCGCTCATGCCGGAGCTCTCCTGCGTCACCGTCTCGCCGGCCAGCATCCGGCGCAGGCACGCCATGCCCTGCGCGCTGAACTGCACCGCGCCGAGGCGGTAGTCCTCGAAGGCCGCATAGGCCTCCGGCACCCAGGCCCGCGCCAGCGCGCCGATCGCCTCGGCGTAGACGCGGATCTCGTATTGCGCGTGCGGATCGGCCCGAAGGCGCAGGAAGTGGAAGAGGTTGTGCAGGTCCGTTTTCCAGTACCACTGCGTGTAGACGTTCGCCGGCAGGTTCATCCGCGCGAGCTCCCGCGCAAGGCCCCGGCGCTCAGGGTCCGCGCCGTCCTCGTTCAGCATCCATTCGTAATGGTCGAAGGCGCGGCCCGCGTCCTCGCGCAGCGTCCGCAGCACCGCCTCGGCCTCCGCGCCCTCCAGCACCTCGCCCCGGCCCTGCCGGTTGCTGCTCGCCTGCGCCGCCAGATGCTCGGGCGCCGGCACGTAGAACTCCCGGTCGAGGATCGAGTAGCGCGCCGAATACTCGTTCACGTTCGCCGTGCGGTGGCGGATCCACTGCCGCGCCACGAAGATAGGCAGCTTCACGTGCAGCTTGATCTCGCACATCTCGAACGGCGTCGAATGCCAGTGACGCATCAGATAGCGGATTAGCCCCCGGTCGTCGCGCGCCTTGCGCGTCCCGGCGCCGTAGCTGACCCGCGCCGCCTGCACGATCGCCGCGTCGTCGCCCATGTAGTCGACGACCCGCACGAAACCGTGGTCGAGCACCGGAACCGCCTCGCAGAGCCGCGCCTCCAACCCCTCGGCCACCGGGCGCCGCGTCTCGCGCAGCGCCGCGCGGGACGCCTCGATTTCGGCCTGTTGTTCCGGGCTGAGCGGCATAGATTGATCCCCGACGCGACAGGGCGCACCGACTCGCGCCCTCAACATCTGGAACCTAGCGCAGAGGGACACGCAAGATGAAGATCAAATACCTCCACACCATGGTCCGCGTCACCGACATCGACGAGTCGAAGGCCTTCTACTGCGACCTGCTCGGCCTCGAGGAGATCCGCCGCATCGACCGGCCGGAGAACGGCTTCACCCTGGTCTTCCTCGCCCCCCCGGGGCAGGAGGACGCGGCGCTCGAACTCACCTACAACCACGACTCCGACGAGAAGTACGACGGCGGGCGCAACTTCGGCCATCTCGCCTACGCGGTCGAGGACGTCTACGCGATGTGCGAGAAGCTCCAGAAGGGCGGCGTGACCATCAACCGCCCGCCCCGCGACGGGCGCATGGCATTCGTGCGCTCGCCCGACGGCATCTCGATCGAACTCCTCCAGATGGGCGACGCGCTGCCCGCGCAGGAACCCTGGGCGTCGATGGAGAACTCGGGGACCTGGTGAAGGCCGCCCTCCTCCTCGCCGCCGGCCTCGCGGTCGCCGCGGGGCCGGCCTCCGCCTGCCGCCTCGCCCTCGCGCTGGCGCTCGACGTGTCCTCCTCCGTCGACGAGGCGGAATACCGCCTGCAGGCGGAGGGACTGGCCGCCGCGCTCACCGACGCCGAGGTGATGGAGGCGATTCTCGCCCCCGGCGATCCGGTCGCCGTCGCCGTCTACGAATGGTCCGGACGCCGCCAGCAGGTCGTCACCGCCCCCTGGACCCTGCTCCGCGAGCCGGACGACATCCTCGCGCTGGCCGACCGCGTCGGCGCCGCGCGCCGCACCCACGCGGACTTCCCGACCGCGCTCGGCCACGCCCTCGGCTTCGCCGCGCGCCTGTTCCTCTCCGCCCCGGCCTGCGACCGGCGCGTCATCGACGTCTCCGGCGACGGCGCCAACAACGACGGCTACGAGCCCGTCAACGCCTACGCCGCCTTCGACCTCGACGACGTCACCGTGAACGCTCTCGTGGTCGGCGGCGTCGGCCGTCCCGCCCTCGTGCGCTACTTCCAGACGCTCGTGATCAAGGGCGAGAACAGCTTCACCGAACTCGCCGAGGACTACGCCGATTTCGGCCGCGCCATGCGCCGCAAGCTGATCCGCGAGGTGCGTCCGCCGATGATCCTCGGCGACGCCGGCCCGCATCCGCCGCTCCGGTCGCTCCGATGACGCGCCGGCGCCCTCCGACGAGACGCCTGCGCCCCCTCGTCGCGGCCCTCGCGCTCCTCGCCGCGCCGGCGCGCGCCAGCGCGGACTGCGCCCTCGCCCTGATCCTGGCCCTCGACGTCTCGGGCTCGGTCGACCCGCGGGAATGGCGGCTGCAGACAGGCGGCCTCGCCGCGGCCTTCCGCCACCCCGACCTCGTCGAGGCGATCCTCGGCCTCGACGGAGAGCTCCGCCTCGCCGTCACGCAATGGACCGGCGCCTCGCGCCAGCAGGTCGCGATGCCCGCCCGCCGCCTTGCCGGTCCCGACGACATCGCCGCGGCCGCCGACGGGCTCGAGACGATGCCCCGCGTCTGGCGGCACTTCTCCACCGCCGTGGGCGAGGCGCTGATGCACGCCGTCGCCTACGGAGAGGGCGGCTGGGCCGACGGCTGCCGGCGCAAGGTGATCGACGTCTCCGGCGACGGCGTCTCGAACGAGGGACTGCCCCCCGCCGGCGGCCGCGCGATGGCCGAGGCCGGCGGCTGGACCGTCAACGGCCTCGCCATCGAAGGGGCGGACCCGCCGGTGGCGCCACACTACCGCGCCGAGATGATCGTCGGCCCGGACGCCTTCGTGGAAGTCGCGGACGGGTTCGAGGACTACCCCCGCGCGATCCTGCGCAAGCTCCTCAAGGAGATCCGGCCGGAGGCGCGGGTCGCCGAACGCTGACCCGACCCCTCAGCCGCCGTCCGGCACCTGGATCATCCGCCCGAGGAAGCCCCCGGCGAAGAGATGCACGTGCAGATGCGGCACCTCCTGATGCGCGTCCCGCCCCGCGTTGGCGAGGATGCGGAAGCCGCCGCCGCCCTCGCCCGGCACGTGCCCCAGCGTCGCGGCGACCTTGCCGACCAGCCGCGTGAAGTCCGCGATCTCCGGCTCGGAGGCCTCGGCCGCGAAATGCGCGTAGTCCACATAGCGGCCCTTCGGAATCACCAGCACGTGCGTCGGCGCCTGAGGGTTGATGTCATGGAAGGCGAGGCTGTGCTCGCTCTCGTCGACCTTCTTGCAGGGGATCTCACCGCGCAGGATCTTCGCGAAGATGTTCCCGTCGTCATAGTCGTAGGCCATCGCTCTCTCCGGTCGGGGGATGCGCTCGCGCCCGAGAAAGGCCCGCCCGGCGCTCGGCGTCAACCGCCCTCGGCGCTGGACAGCGCCCCGCCGGACGGGCACATCCCGGCCATGCCGGAGCCGGTCCATTTCTTCCTGCACGTCCCCAAATGCGCCGGGACCACGGTGGAGGCGCATTTCGCCCGCACCCTCGGCGACGCCTTCATGCTGGCCCCGCGCTGGCGCAATCCGCTGCGCGACGTGATCGGCAACCGCTACCCCTCGCTCTCCCCCGCCCGCATCGCGCATGTCCGCCTCGTCTCCGGCCATTCGCTCTCGCGCTCGCTCGCCGCGAAGTTCCCCGGCCGCCCGGTCCGCGCCTCGGTCCTGCTGCGCGATCCGGTCTCCTGGCTCGTCTCCTTCTACAACTACCGATGGGCGCGCCACCGCGAGCGGGGCGAGCCCGAGCCGCCGGATTTCGCGACCTGGCGGCGCGCCCAGCGGCGCAACCCGATCAGCCGCTTCCTGCTGCACCGCTTCTTCGAGGTCGGCTATCCCGCGGTCTACCGCCTCTCCTCGCGCGACCGCTTCCTGTTCCTCGAAACCGCGTTCAGCGCCTTCCACTTCGTCGGCGCCTGGACCCGCTGCGACCAGGCCGTCGCCGGCCTCTCCCGCGAACTCGGCGTCGACCCCGAGGTCCGGCGCGAGAACGTCGGCGCCGAGCCGACGCTCCGCGCCGCCGACATCCCGGAGGCCGAGCGCGGCGCCATCCTCGAGGAGCACGCCCTCGACGCCCTCCTCTTCGAGCGTTGGAAGGACCGCGGGTTCCGCACCGGCCCGCCCGCCGGCGTCGAACCGGCCAAGGCCGCGGCCCTCCGCCTCGACGCGGGCGACGCCCTCCACTACCTCCCCGCCGACCTCGAAAGCGCCCTCCGCCGCAAGCTCTGGCGTTGAGGCGCGGCGGCCCGCATCAGTCCTCGGCGTGGCCGCGCACCAGGCTGACGAAGGCGTCCTCCAGATCCGGCTCCTCGGTGCGCAGGTCGCGCACCCGCACGCCCGCGTCCGCGGCCAGCGCCAGCAGGCGACCGGCGTCGTGCTCCGTGCGCCGATAGACCAGCGCGAGCGAGCCGTCCTCGCGCAGGCTCGCCTCCACCCCCTCCGGCATCGCCGGCGCCCGCTCCAGCGGCGACGCCGGCTGGATCACCAGCGTCTTGCGGTCGAGCCGCGCCACCATCTCGCCCGTCGGCTCGTCGGCGATCACCGCGCCCCGGTCGATGACCGCGATCCGGTCGCAGAGCTCCTCGGCCTCCTCGAGGTAATGCGTGGTCAGGATCACCGTCACGCCCTCGGCGTGCAGCTCGCGCACGTAATCCCAGAGCATCTTGCGCAGCTCGATGTCGACGCCGGCGGTCGGCTCGTCCAGCACCAGCACGGCCGGATTGTGCACCAGCGCCTTGGCCACCAGCAGCCGCCGCCGCATGCCGCCCGAGAGCGTGCGCGCATAGGCGTCGCGCTTGTCCCAGAGACCGACCTTGCGCAGGATCTCCTCGCTCCGCCGCTCACGCTTCGGCACGCCGTAGAGGCCGGCCTGCATCTCCAGCGCCGCGTAGGGCGGAAAGAACGGATCGACGTTCAGCTCCTGCGGCACCACTCCGATGGCGGCGCGCGACTGGCGCGGATTGGCGTCCTGGTCGAAGCCCCAGATCCGCACCGTCCCCTCGGTCTTGGTGACGAGACCCGCGAGGATGTTGATGAAGGTGCTCTTGCCCGCCCCGTTCGGGCCCAGGAGCCCGAAGATCGAACCCTCCGGCACGTCGAGATCGATCCCCGTCAGCGCCTCCTTCACCTCCCCGCCCTTGGAGCGATAGAGCTTGCGCAAGCCGCGCACCGAGATCGCGGCCTCCGGATCCGGCGCCCGTGCCGTGGCCGGCTCCGCCGCGCCGCCCTCGTCCGTCTCGTCCATCCTCGGGCCTCCTTCCACGCGAACGGAGCCCTACCGCGCAGCCCGGCCCGCCGCCACCCCGAGGCCCCGCGCCCATTGTCCGCCACACCGCCGCGGCTATGATGCGCGCGAGGCGCGAGACCCCGAACGAACAGGAGCCCCCATGCCCGTCGACGCCCCCGAATCCGAGCCCGAATCCGAGATCGTGACGCGGACCCGCATCGCCTGCGACGGCGGCGGCGGCGCCCTCGGTCATCCGCGGGTCTGGCTCTCCATCGATCCCGATCTCGGCTACGTCGAATGCGGCTACTGCGACAAGCGCTTCATCCTGCAGGGCGGAGCCGCCGATCCCGCCGCCGCGAAGGAAGCCTGAGATGGGCCCCGGCGACCGGCTGGAACTGATCGACGGCTCCGCCTTCATCTTCCGCGCCTACCACGCGCTCCCGTCGCTGACCCGCAAGTCGGACGGGCTGCCCGTCGGCGCCGTCGCCGGTTTCTGCAACATGCTCCAGAAGATGCTGGAGCAGCGCGCGGCGGAGCCCCACAGGGCCCCGACACACGCCGCCGTGATCTTCGACTATTCCTCGAAGTCGTTCCGCAACGATCTCTACGCCGAATACAAGGCCCACCGGCCCGAGCCGCCGGAGGATCTCAAGCCCCAGTTCGCCCTGATCCGCGACGCCACCCGCGCCTTCAACCTGCCCTGCATCGAGATGGAGGGATGGGAGGCCGACGACATCATCGCCACCTACGCCCGCATGGCCGAGGCGGAGGGCGCCGAGGTGGTGATCGTCTCCGGCGACAAGGACCTGATGCAGCTCGTCACCGACAAGGTGACGATCCTCAAGCCCGGCATGCAGGGCAAGGCGGACGAGAGCTTCGGCCCCGCCGAGGTCGAGGAGAAGTACGGCGTGCCCCCCAGGGCGATGATCGACGTGCAGGCCCTCGCCGGCGATTCCACGGACAACGTCCCCGGCGCCCCCGGCATCGGCCTCAAGACCGCCGCCCAGCTCGTCACCGAATACGGCGACCTCGACACCCTGCTGGAGCGCGCCGAGGAGATCCGGCAGCCGAAGCGCCGCCAGACCCTGATCGAGCACGCCGAGCAGATCCGCATCTCCAGACGCCTCGTCACCCTCGCTGAGGACGTCCCCGTCCCCGAGCCCCTCGACGACCTCGCCCTGAAGGAGCCCGAGCCCGACGCCCTCCTCGGCTTCCTGCGCCTGATGGAGTTCCGCACCCTCACCGCCCGCGTCGCCGAGCGTCTCGGCGTCACCGACCTGCCCCCGCCTTCGGCGCCCGACGGCTCCGCCGCGTCCGAGGCCACCCCGAACCCCGGCGTCGAGTGGGAGGACCCCGCCACCCTCCTGCCCATCGACCCCGACGCCTACGTCACCATCCGCGACGCCGACACCCTCCAAGCCTGGCTCGACGAGGCCCGCGCCATCGGCGCCCTCGCCATCGACACGGAGACCACCAGCCTCGACGAGATGACGGCCGAGCTCGTCGGCGTCTCCCTCGCCACGGCCCCCGGCCGCGCCGCCTACGTCCCCCTCGCGCACGTCACCGAGGCGCCCCAGGGCGACCTCTGGGGCGCGCCCGAGCGCGCCGAGGGCCAGATGGACCCCGAACAGGCCCTCGCCCTCCTCCGCCCGGTCCTCGAGGATCCCGCGATCCTCAAGATCGGCCAGAACCTCAAATACGACCTCAAGATCCTCGCCCGCCACGGCGTCGGCGTCGATCCGATCGACGACACCATGCTCCTCAGCTACGCCGAGGCGTCGGGCCTGCACGCGCACGGCATGGACGCCCTCGCGGACCGCCACCTCTCCCACGCCTGCATCCCCATCAAGTCCCTGATCGGCAGCGGCAAGTCGCAGATCACCTTCGCCGAGGTGCCCATCGACAAGGCCGCCCCCTACGCGGCCGAGGACGCCGACGTCACCCTCCGCCTCCACCGCGTCCTGAAACCCCAGCTCCCGGCGAAGAAGGTCACCCGCGTCTACGAGACGCTCGAGCGCCCCCTCGTCCCGATCCTCGCGGAGATGGAGCGCCACGGCGTCAAGGTCGACCGCGACCGCCTCTCCCGCCTCTCCTCGCGCTTCGCGCAGCGCATGGCGGGGCTCGAGGCCGAATGCCACGAGCTCGCCGGCCGCGAGTTCAACCTCGGCTCCCCCAAGCAGCTCGGCGAAGAAGGTCACCCGCGTCTACGAGACGCTCGAGCGCCCCCTCGTCCCGATCCTCGCGGAGATGGAGCGCCACGGCGTCAAGGTCGACCGCGACCGCCTCTCCCGCCTCTCCTCGCGCTTCGCGCAGCGCATGGCGGGGCTCGAGGCCGAATGCCACGAGCTCGCCGGCCGCGAGTTCAACCTCGGCTCCCCCAAGCAGCTCGGCGAGATCCTGTTCGACGAGCTCGGCCTCCCCGGCGGCCAGAAGACCAAGACCGGGGCCTGGGGCACCGGCGCCGACGTGCTCGAGACCCTCGCGGCCGAGCACGGCTCGGAGCTCGCCGCCCGCCTCCTGGACTGGCGCCAGGTCTCGAAGCTCAAATCCACCTACACCGACGCGCTCCAGACCCACATCAACCCCGAGACGGGCCGCGTCCACACCAGCTTCAGCCTCGCCGCCACCACCACCGGCCGCCTCGCCTCCACCGACCCCAACCTGCAGAACATCCCCGTCCGCAGCGAGGCGGGCCGCGAGATCCGCGAGGCCTTCATCGCCGAGCCCGGCAACCTGATCCTCTCCCTCGACTACTCCCAGATCGAGCTGCGCATCCTCGCCCACGTCGCCGACATCGCCGCGCTGAAA
>JAWLFJ010000128.1:0-10507 GCA_041685625.1 Paracoccaceae bacterium
GCGAGGGGGTGGAACTCAGCCTCTCGACGCTGGCCGACCAGGTCGGCGCCGTCGCCGCGGCGCTCGCCCCGCTGCACGCGCCGATCGAGGCGCACGTCACGGGGCTCGCCATGGCCGCGCTCGCGACCATGGCCGCCGCGATCCCCGACAAGGTTCAAGTCAAGCTGAAGCGCCACGACGGATGGACCGAATCCGCGCGGCTCTGGGTGGGGCTCGTCGGTGCGCCGAGCACGAAGAAAAGCCCCATCGTCGCATCCGCCACGCGCCCGCTTCGCCGACTCGACAGCGCCATGTTCCACCAATGGGTGAAGGCCGTCGCGCGCTACGACGCCCTGCCGCCGGAGGAGCGCAAAGGCAAGGAGCGCCCGAAGCAGACGCGCCTTCGCATGGAGGACGTCACCATCGAGGCCGCGCAACAGGTTCTGGAAGGTTCGCCTTGGGGCGTGCTGCTGGTGCAGGACGAGCTGTCCGGGTGGTTCGGCGCGATGGACAAATACGGCGGCGGAAAGGGCGCGCAGGCTGACCGGGCGTTCTGGCTCCGCAGCTACAACGGCGGCGAATTCGCGCTGAACCGCGTCGGGCGCGGCGCCGCGATGATCCCCAATCTTTCCGTCAGCCTGATCGGCGCGATCCAACCCGAACCGCTCCGGCGGATCGCGGGCGACGCGGTGGATGACGGGCTCCTGCAACGGCTGATCCCGGTCACGCTTCGCCCGGCGGCGATGGGTGAGGATGCGCCCATGCCGCCGGTGAACGAGCGATACGACCGCCTCGTCGAGCATCTGCACGGGATCAACCCGCCCGGATGGCTCGGGCTCGGCGGTCCGCTCGAATTCGACGACGGCGCGCAGCGCATCCGGCGGCGAATGGAGGAGGAGCACCTCGAATTGCTGACCCTGGAGGCGTTCAATCGAAAGCTGGCGTCGCACATCGGCAAATACGACGGCCTTTTCGCCCGCCTGTGCGTGGTCTGGCATTGCGCCGAATGGGTCGAGCGCGAGCTTCTGTGCGAGGAGCCCGCCTTCGACGGCGAGGGGCTGTCCCGCACGATCACGGAGGACGTCGCACGGCGCGTCGCCGACTTCCTGCACGGTTTCTGTGCTGCGCCACGCCGTCGCCTTCTACGCGGGCGCTCTGGGGCTCTCCGACGACCATGACCAGCTGTCCGCCATCGCAGGATACATCCTCGCGCATCGCCTCGAAACCGTCACCAACCGGGACGTCCAGCGGGGCGACCGCACCATGCGCGCGCTGCGCGAGGCCGATATCCGGCCCCTTCTGGAACAGCTTTCCGCGCTCGGATGGCTGCACCGCATCGACCCGCCATGGCCGTCCTCGCCGCCGCATTGGTGCGTCAATCCGAAGGTTCACCCCTTGTTCGCGGATCGGGCGCGGGAGCAATCCGAGCGTCGGCGGCGGGCTCACGAGAAGATCGCGGCGGCGGCGAGGGCGGCGGAATGAGTTTTGTCACCATTGTCCCTTGCGCGCGCATCGCATGGACAGACTTCCACTCTCTTTTCTTATGGGGGACGTCGGCGAGACACGCGCGCAAGGGACAATGGTGACAGACGCTACCCGAACGGACGCGCGGGCATGACTGACGCTTTCTCCCCCGAGCATGGCCGGGCGGCGCGCCGGCTTTGGGCCGCCGTTCTGCTGGCCGGTCTGGACGACGCGCGGCGCGACCCGAAGGCCGCGGCATGGCTCGACACGCCCGACTTCCGCATGGTCGCCGCGCTGGCGGGGCTCGACGGCGACGCGCTGGCCGACGCCGCGCAACGGCTGCTCGCGCCGGAGCGCGGCGCATGTCGGCCGCGAGACCGCAGCGAAGTACCTGCGCTGCGTCCTCGCCAACGCGGCGGCGCAGCCCGGCGAGCCGCAGCTCGACCGCCGCGGCCATGGCTGGCGCTTCATCCCGCGCGCTTGAGCGCGCGCGGGCTCCGATGACGACCTGCCTGCCGGGCCGTCCGGCCCGCCACGGACGGCGCGCTCCGCGGCGCAAGCTGAATCGCAGAAAGCCATGATATTGCTCCGATAATCGTGGATCGCGGGCGCGCTTAAAGCGAACACGTGTCCAGCGAAGCGGACGGGTCGCGACGCACCCGGAACGGAGACGAGGGGCCCTTCGTCGCGATCGAGCTGGAGCGCGTCGGTCTTCTGGAGGACCGCCGCACGGATGATCGCTGGATGGAGGTGATCCACGACCACCCCGAGGACCGGGCGATACTCGACGAGCACGTCGAGATCGTCGGCCGCTGGTGGGGCGTCTACGGGCGCCGCGTGGACGGCCGCGGCGTCTGGCTGCAGGACCATGTCTGGTTCACCCGCGCCGCGGCGACGGCGGAGGCGCTCGCGCGCGGATACGGAGCCCCGCTGGTCCGGGGGCGGGGCGTGCCGGAGACCGATCCGGCCGCGCCCTGACGACGGCGCGCGGGGGGCGTCCCGCGGCGGGACGCCCTCGTCCAAGACGTGAGGGCACTTCCCATGGGAACCCATCCGATCTATCTTCCCTTCTGAGGCCGAGCGAGGCCGCCCATGACCGCCGTCACCGCCCCGCCGCGCCCCCGGCGCCCGTCGACGTTCTCTCCAAGGCCGCCGTCCGCGCCGCCGGCCATCTCGGCGTCCGTCAGAACGAGCTCGCCGAGATCGTCGGCGTCTCGCCCGCCGCGGTGAGCCGCGCCGTCCACGGCGGGCGACTGCCGGAGAGCGCCAAGACCCTCGAGCTCGCGACGCTCTTCGTCCGGGTGTTCCGCTCGCTCGATGCGATCGTCGGCGGCGAGGACGCGGTCGCTGCGAAGTGGCTGCGCAGCCCCAACGACGCGCTCGGCGCGCCGCCGATCGAGCGGATCAAGACGGTGCAGGGTCTCGTCGGCGTCCTCGCCTACCTCGACGCCCGGCGCGCGATTGTCTGACGCCCCGGCGAACCCCGGCCCGCGCCGCGGCGAGGCCTGGCGGCTGGTCGAGGCGCAGCACCGCGTCTCTACCATGAAGCTCGTGGACGACTAGGAGGAGCAGCGCACGCTGGAGGAGCTGCTCGATGCCTCCAAGCCGCCGGTGCCCGAGCCCTGCCGCCACCTCCACTACCTCCTCTTCACGCCGTTCCGCTACGAGGCCCGCTCGGACTCCCGCTTCCGCCGCGCGGGGCGCGACGCCGCCGGTGTTCTGCGCCGCCGAGCCGGTCGAGACGGCGGCGGCCGAGGTCGCCTTCTGGCGGCTGCTCTTCTTCGTGGAGAGCCCGGAGACCCCCTGGCCCGCGAACCCGCTGGAGTTCACCGCCTTCGCGGTGGGCTGGTCGGCCGGGCTCTGCCTCGACCTGACCCGGCCGCCCTATGCCGACCGGCACGAGGCGTGGATCCATCCCACCGACTACGCGGCCTGCCACGCGGTGGCGGACGAGGCGCGGGTGCTCGGGGCCGACGCGATCCGCTCGATCTCGGCCCGAGACCCCGCGGGCGGGCGAAACGTCTCACTACTCTCCTGTGCGACGTTCGTCGACAGGGAGCCGAGGCGGCGGCAAGGCTGGCGGCTGAAGCTCTCCGCCGCCGGCGTCTACGCGCGCTGCGAGGAGCCGCGGACCGCACTGCACTTCGACCGGGACGCCTTCCTGCGCGATCCCCGCATCGCGGCGCTGCGCTGGGAGCGGCCCGTGGGCGGCTGACGCCGTCCTCACTCTCCGCCCTCGCGCTCGATGGCTGCGTTCGCCGCGCGGACCATCTCCGCCTCGATGGTCGGCAGCAGTTCCGCGGTCGCCAGGGGATCCACGCCCAGCGCCTCCGCGAGGGCGAGCGCGGCGCCCATGTCCCGGCCCAGAACCGCGCGCGGGATGGCGCGGACCTGGCCGCCGAGCCGCCCGGCGAGATCCCAGACCGCCCAGCCCTCGTCGGTCAGCGGTCGGTTCAGGACTTCGGGGCAGTCCGCGCAGCGCCGCGGGCACGCGGCGCAGTAACGGTCGCCCCCGCCGAAGCGCCATTCGGCGAGGGCTCGGAGGCGTTTTTTTCCGCGTCCAGCAGGAGGGCCTTGGCGACCACTTTCGCCTGGAACGCCTCGAAGGCGGGCCAGAGGTCGAGGAGCGCGTCCACCGCCTCGGGCGAGACGGGGATCGGCGCGCCGTCCGCGTCGCCCACGCCCTCCCAGTCGAGGACGAGGCGGCGGGCGAGGGCCTTGGCGACGGCGAGGGCGGTCTCGGCGTCGGTGGCGTCCTCCGGGAGCGCGAGGACCGCGAGACCGCGGCGATGGTCTCCGCGCGCCCGAAGACCGAGACGGTGGCGGTCAGCTGGCCGGAGCGGGCCATCGTCCAGGAGGTCGACTCGGCCTTGCAGCCGGCGCTGAGCGCGTGGTGCGGGACGTCGGGCATGCCGATCTCGACGGCGAAGCTCGGAAGGTCCCAGCCGCCCGAGCGGAACTCGTGGACGTAGGGCCCGGTCCCGGTGGTGATCGGCGCGCCGAAGAGGGCCTTCAGCCAGGCGCCCAGCGCCTCGGCGTCCATGGGGATCTCGATCTCGCCCTCGACGACCTCGGCGTCGGGGATCGGGTCGCGGGGGTCGCGGCCGTGCCCGAGCAGGTCGTCGGCGACGAGGCCGCGCTCGCCGCCGAGGCCGGAGCGCACGAAGGGCATGCGCCGCCAGCCCGCGCCGGGGGGCGTCCCGTAGACGCTCTCGAAGGCGAGCGCCATCCGCGCCCGCGCGCCGTAGGCTTGTGCCATGTCAGTCCTCCTCGGTGGGGGTGGCCCTCGGCGAGCACCACGAGGTCGGACCAGCCCGCATGCACGCCCATGCCCGAGAGCACCGCCTGCCGCTTCCGGCCACGCTCGCCGCCCATCCCGAACTCGTGCGCCGAGTGGTGGAGGATCGCCCCCTTAGGCAGCGCGGCGCGCAGGGCCGCAACGATGGCGCGCTGAAGGTCGGCCTCCGGCCGCCCCCGCCGGCTGACGCTCGCGACGCTCATGTCCCGAAGGTCTCCGACGCCGCCGCGAGCCCCAGCACGATCTCCCGCGCCTCCTCGACGGAGACCTCGCCGCAGGACCACTCGCGCGAGGCCACGGCGACGTCCTCCCAGCCGTA
Source organism: Paracoccaceae bacterium (assembly GCA_041685625.1). GTDB lineage: Bacteria > Pseudomonadota > Alphaproteobacteria > Rhodobacterales > Rhodobacteraceae > Albimonas. Next base: position 5,061 of record JAWLFJ010000128.1, read on the forward strand.
GCCGGCGCGGACCATGGTCTCGATCCGCCACCATCGCGAACTCGTGAACGGCAGGCCCGCGGGCTCGCGCTTAAGGAGATCATCCAGCGCGCGACTCACGGTGCCGCCCTCTCGGCTTGGTCGAGCATGGCGGTCGCCGTGACGACACCGCCGGTCTCTACTTCAATCTTTGTCGCTGTCTTGAGAGATGGAACCTTGTCGCCGCTGATCAGCATCGAAAGATAGCTTCTGGATACGCCGATACGCGCCGCGAATTCGCGTTGCGTCATGCCGCGCTCTCTTAGATAGGTGCCCAGTCGCATGGGCTCGCTATGTTACTAATGGAGACAATCCGGTCAAGCGCGATGGTCGCGCTCGGACTGGCGATGACGCGCGCACCGGTGGTAATGGGAAAGCATGCTGCGGGTGCATGAACTCAGGAAGGCGAAGGGGATCACCCAGACCGAGCTCGCGGAGCGGGCCGGGGTCTCCCGCTCCTACCTGTCCATGATCGAGAGCGGCCGAAAGCACCCGAACGCGATCCGGCTCCAGGCGCTGGCCGACGGCCTCGGCGTGACCGTGGCGGAGCTGATCGCGCCTAGCGGGGATGGCGAGGCGCTCTTCGAGCACCTCGAGATCATGCGGCGTCTGTCTCCGGCGCACCAGGAGGCGGTGATCGATCTGGCCCGTCGGCTCGCCGCGAGTGAAGACGCCTGATCTCCGCGTAGACCGTCTCGCGATCCTCCGCCGGCAGCGTCAGCAGCAGCGCGACCAGCTCGGCCTCGGCCGACGTGGCGGCGCGACTCCTCATCGGTCCCGCCCCCATCCGCGACGCGCCCGCGGAGCCTGACACGCGCTCCGCCGTCCCTTTCGACTGAGAGAATACGCCTCCATTGGTCACACCCCGACTTGCGCTTAGCGCCTCCTATGGTAACACTGCCGGCACGGATCCATGGTGGCGGGCCCGGTCAAGCCCGTCCATGGTCGCTGGCATCCCCGCGCTGAACGCGCGCCTCACGCTGATGCTCGCGCCGCCGAGATGCGCCCGAGCCGCCCCTCTAGCCCGACCGGACATGCTCCGAGCCGACCCTTGAAGGCATCTTCCGAAGCTTCCTCCACGGGCAGCCGTCGCTTGCCCTGCTGAGCGACGAGGCGGGCCAGTTTCTCGGCGGCTTCGCCATGTCGGCGGACCACCGCATGAAGACGCTCGCCGGCCTCAACAAGCTGTGGGACGGCGCGGAAATCCAGCGCACGCGGGCTGGCGATGGCGTCTTCACGCTGCGGGGGCGACGCCTGGCGCTGCACCTGATGGCGCAGCCGGTGGTCATGCGCGATTTCCTCTCCGACCAGATGGCCGGGGGGCTCGGCTTCCTGCCGCGGTGTCTCGTCTGCGAGCCGCCTTCCACGATCGGCACGCGGCTGGCCGCCAGCGCCCGGCCCGATGGGCGCGCGCTGGCGGACTTCGGGTTTCGGCTGAAGGCCCTGCTGGCTCGCGAAATGCCGACCGCGCACGACAGGCAGACGCTTCGCCCCCGCAATCTCTGCCTGGAGCCGGAGGCCCGCGAGCTTCTGACTCAATTCGGAGACGCAATCGAAAGGGCGCAGGCCCCCGAAGGGAATCTCGCGCACGTCACGGGGTACGCATCGAAAGCCGCGGAACAGGCCGCGCGCCTCGCCGGCGTTCTCACGCTGTGGGGCGACGCGGACGCGCCGACCGTCACCGCGCAGGATATGGCGGCCGGCATCGAGCTTGCGCAATTCTATCTTGGCGAGGCCGTGAGGCTCGCCGACGCGGCGGCGGTTTCGGAAGAGATCGACCGCGCCGAGGCCCTGCGGCGCTGGCTTCTCGAAAGCTGGACCGAGCCGGATGTGACGGCTCGCGACGTGGTGCGGCTGGGGCCGAACCGTCTGCGTGAGAGTCCGAAGGCACGGGCGGCGCTCGGAACTCTTGAAAGGCATGGGTGGCTCGCGCCGTTGGACGCGGGAACCGTAGTGCGCGGCGCCCCCCGCAAAGAGGCGTGGCGCATCGTTCGGGGGGCCGCCTGATGTGGTTCGATGCGCGCGCCAAGCTGGCGGAAATCGAAGCGGCGGCTCCTGCGACATCCGCGACATCCGCGACATCCGCGACACAAGCCGCCGATCCGCCCGCCGTGTCGCAGATGTCGCGGGAGTCGCAGCCCTCCGCCCCGCGCTCAAAGCTCCGTGTCGCGGATGTCGCGGAAGTCGCAACGCCCCGGAGCAAGGGCGAATGCGAGGATGCGGAAGCCTACCTCGCGCACCTGCGCCGTTGCGGGCCATGCTCCTACGGCGCCGCCGCAACGCAACTCGGCATCGGCGCCTCCCGCGCTAGGAGAGCCGAGGCTGCATTGCGAGCGACGGGCGCCGTGGTTCTGGACGATTGGGGCCGGGCCTTCGCGGCTGATGCTGTCCCCGCCTTGGAGCAGGCGCGCGCCTGCGCCGAGGCGCTGGCCGATGCGGATGGCGTGGCGCGAACCGTGGAGGCAGTCGAAGCGTTGTGGGAGGCCGCAGCGGCCGAAGCCGCGGCATTGAGCGGCAAGGCCGCCGCGCTTTGCAAGGAACGGGTGACCGAGGCGCCGGGGGCTGCGACTCCCGCGACATCCGCGACATGGGCTGAGAACGCAGCCGCGCCGGCCGCCGATGGGGCACGCGCGCATGACTGACGACGACGACGCCCGGCCGGACGCCGCGGCGGGCGCCCCGCAGCGACTGCGCCTTGCGGTGGCGGATGCGGATCTCGCGACGGCCTCGGCGCTGGCGCTGCACCGGCTGCGCCAGAAAATCGAGGACGAGATGGAGCGTCGCGCGCGGGCACGACGGCTGCGGCTCGGCGGCTGGCGAAGCGGAGGACGTTCTCGGATGACTGAACGGACCATGGCCGCGGTAATCTCGGCCGAGCGGGCGCGGGTGCAGACCTGGCTCGACGCCGCGCTGGCCGACGACCGCGCCGACCCCGTTGCGCTTGCGCTGACGCTGATGGAGGCGGGCGTTCAACTGGCCGAGGCGGCGGAGGGGCGCGAGGCCGCGCGTCGGGCGCTCGCGCGTCTGGCGCTGGCCTACGGCGCCGGCGGCGGCGGTGGCGCGTGTTGACCGCCACGCGTCCAAGCGGTATTCTGACACCTCTCAAGGCCGAGGCGTCGCCCGGCCCACCCGTCGCACGGCGCGACGGAGGAGCCACCCCGAAACGCGGGGCGCTTCTCCATGCGTCCCCGCCGAAGCGACGAGGCTTTCAATGTTCATCACCCCTTCCGACGACATGGCGGTTCAGGCGCACGCCGCGCCCCTGCTGCGCGAACTCGGGCTAGACCGGCTGTCCGAACTAGACCCCGCCGCAATCCGGCCCGCCGAGGCGCGCGGCGTCGCCGAGCGCATCGGCCGGCAGGCGCGGAACCTGATTTCCAAGATCACCGACGATGCACCCGAGGACCGCGCCGCCGAGATCGAAGCGGCCTTCGACGCGCTGATGAGCGCGCATGACTCGATCACCGAGACGCACCGCGAGGCCCGCGCCCGCGCCGCGCGGCGCCCGCTCACCCGAGGCTCCGCGTCCGGGATCGACCTGCCCGACGCGCTGGCCGAAATGCGTTCCGTGCTGCGCGGCGAAACCCGCGCCCTGTCGGGCGTCACGGCGACCGCCGGCGGCAACGCCGTCCCGGCCGAGATCGACCGGATCATTCAGGACGAACTTCGCGATATTTCGCCCATGCGCCGCGTCGCGGAGGTAGTGGCGTCCAATTCGGGCGACTACACGAAACTCGTCTCGACCGGCGGGGCCGGCTCGGGCTGGGCCGCCGAGGACGACACCCGCAGCGCGACGAGCGAGCCCGACATTCAGGCGGTGCAGCCTCCCGGCGGCGAAGTCTACGCTTACGCCTCAGCCTCCCGCTGGCTGTTGGAGGACGCCGTGTTCGACGTCTCGGCATGGCTGCGCGACAACGTGACGACGGCCTTCGGCGTCGCCGAGGGCGCGGCCTTCGTCGGGGGCGACGGCGCGGACAAGCCGAAGGGACTGACCAGCTACACCACGGCCGCGACCGCGGACGGCTCCCGGACCTTCGGAACCCTGGAACACGTCCTCGCGGCGTCGCCGACCGCCGTGACCGGCGACGAGCTGATCGGCCTCGTCTACAAGGTGCGTCCGGTCTATCGGCAGGGCGAAGGCGTGGGCTGGATGATGAACTCCACCACGGCGAGCGCGATCCGCAAGCTCAAGGACGCCGATGGCCGCTACCTCTGGACCGACAGCCTCGCGGCCGGGCAGCCGCCGACGCTGCTGGGCTGGCCGGTGATCGAGGCCGAGGACATGCCCGACATGGGCGCCGACGCGCTCCCCATCGCCTTCGGAAACTTCCGGCGCGGATACCTGATCGCCGACCGGGCGGGCCTGACCATGGTGCGTGACGAGATCTCGCAGCCGGGCTACGTGAAGTTCTACTTCGCGCGGCGCGTCTATGGAGCCGTCACGGATTCCTCCGCGATCAAGTTCCTGAAGATGGCCGCGGCCTGATGACCTGACGGAGCGACGGGCGCCGACCCGGGCGCCCGCGCTTCGGCCGGCTGGGGGGCTGTCTTCGCCTTGAGCGGGAAGGCCGCAGGGACCGACGGCGGGCTGCGACCGAGACCGCTAACACAGTTTTTCCGTCCGGGGAGGGCTCGGGGGGAGGGCCATGAACATCTCTGGAACGAGGGCCGTGCGGACCGGCGGGGGCAACTCATTTTCCAGTAACCCGCACAATCGCGGAGGCGACGACGATGGGCAGACGAGGACCGAAAAGCGCGGCGGATGCGGTGGCGCTCCGCGGGCCGCTGGCGGCGCGGCGACCGGAGCCTCCGGCGGGGCTGCGGGACGAGGCCGCCGAGATCTGGCGGCAGACTGTGGACGCGCTCCCCGCCGACTGGCTCGAACCGGGCGCGCTCCCGGTATTGGAAAGCTACGCTCGGCAGGCGGTGGCGCTGCGGCGGCTGGCGATGCTGATGGAGGCCGCTGAGGCTGCGGAGCCGTTCGACGTCGAGGAGTTCCGCGACGCCGTGAAGGCGCATTCGGCGGCGGCGCAGGTGCTCAAGACCTTGGGGACGAGCCTTCGCCTGACGCCGCAGACGCGCCTTCGGGCCGCCGCGGCAGGCGCGCGGGCCACGAACGCGCCCGGCGGGCGGCGGCCTTGGGACGAGGACGACCCGACGGCGGAATTCTTCGCAAGCTGACGCGGGCGGCGACCTTCATCCTGCGCGGTTCTTGACGCTCGGGCCGGCCTCTGCGCCACTGAGAACGCGTCGTTCGCGAGGGACCGCATAATGGAAATTTTTCTGCTCTGGATCTTGATGACGTTGCTCGTGGTCTGGTGGGCCACAAGTTGGGAGCGGAGCGTCGGATGGGCGCTCGTGGGCTCCCTGCTGCTCTCCCCGCTGATCTGGGCCGTGGTGCTGTTGATCCTCGGGCGCGGTGAGGCGGC
>JAWLFJ010000027.1:0-38810 GCA_041685625.1 Paracoccaceae bacterium
AGGCCCGAGCGCCGCGCTCGTCGAAGTCTCGGACGAGATCCGCGTCCGCTTCGACCTCGTGGCCGAGTCGACGCACTGAGCCGGGCGGGGGGGGGGGGAAGGGCACCATGAGGCTGCGCAACGACGAGACGGCATGGGGCTGGCCGGCGCGGCTGCTGCATTGGGCGATGGCCGCGCTGATCCTCTTCATGCTCGGCCTCGGCGTCTACATGACCGAGGTGGTCACGGACCTATACGCGCAGTTCGACCTCTATCAGACCCACAAGAGCTGGGGCTTCGTGGTCTTCGCGCTCGCCGTGCTGCGGGTGGTCTGGCGCATGGCGAGCCCGACCGTGCCCGCCGATCCGGCCGGAACGCCGGCCTGGGGGCGGGCCGCGGCGCGCGGCGCGCACGCGGCGCTCTACGCGCTGATGTTCGCGATGCCGCTCTCGGGGTGGCTGACGGCCTCGGCGTCCGAGCTGCAGGACCTCTACGGCATCCGCAACATGGTGTTCGGCCTGTTCGAACTGCCCGACCCCTTCGTGCCCGGCAGCGAGGCGCTGGAGGCGACGTTCTCCGCCGTGCACGCCTGGTGCGGCGCGGCGCTCGCCGCCCTGCTGACGCTGCACGCCGGCGCGGCGCTGCGCCACCATTTCGTCCTGCGCGACGGCGTCCTGAAGCGGATGGGCTTCGGACGCTGAGCGCTCAGCCCCCGGCCGAGAGCATCGCGGCGAGCCGGCGCAGCAGCGCCTCGGCCTCCTCCGTGTCCCACTCCGCATCGCCCTGCAGGCGCGCGAGCTCCCGGCCCTCGCCGTCGAGGATCAGCGTGGTCGGCAGGCCGAGCACCCCGGTGGCGCGGCCGAGACGCATGGACTCGTCCGCATAGGCCCCGAGCTCGAACAGGTTCATCCGGTCGAGCCATTCGTCGGCCTTTTCGCGGCCGCCGCGCTCCACGTTGACGGTGACGACGTCGACGCCGTCGTCCTTCAGCGCCGCGGCGAGGCGGTCGAGGGACGGCATCTCCTTGAGGCAGGGCGGGCACCAGGTGGCCCACATGTTGACGAGCACCACGGGACCGTCGAAGTCCGAGAAGCGCATCGGCGCGCCGCGGGGCGAGAGGATCTCGACCTCCAGAGGGTCCTTCGCCGCGTCGTGGACCACGAGCTTGTGCATGTCGCCCTCGCGCAGCGCCTCGATCTCGGCCCGGCCCTCGGTCGTCAGGCCGGCTCCGAGGGCGGGGTTTCCAAAGGCCGTGGCGGCGGCTAGGACGATCGCGGCGAGACGGGCGCTGCGGTGCATGGGTCTCTCCTGGGTCGGGCGCGAGGACGAGGTCCCCGGGGATGAGCGACGAGACGAAGCGCGGCGGATCCAACGTGATGTGGGGCGGGCGCTTCGCGGAAGGCCCCGACGCGGTGATGGAGGCGATCAACGCCTCGATCGGCTTCGACCGCAAGCTCGCGGCGGAGGACGTGGCGGGGAGCCGCGCCCATGCCGCGATGCTCGCCGCTCAGGGCATAATCGCCCGCGACGACGCCGAACAGATCGACGTCGGGCTTCTCACGGTCTTGTCAGAGATCGAGGCGGGGACGTTTCCGTTCCGCGTCGCGCTCGAGGACATCCACATGAACGTGGAGGCGCGGCTGCGCGAGCTGATCGGCGAGCCCGCCGGGCGGCTGCACACGGCGCGGAGCCGCAACGATCAGGTCGCGCTCGACTTCCGGATGTGGGTGCGCGGGCAGGCGGACGCCGCGATCGAGGGGCTGACGGCGCTGATGCGGGCGCTTGTGGGGCAGGCGGAGGCGGGAGCCGGGCTGGCGATGCCGGGCTTCACGCACCTCCAGACGGCGCAGCCGGTGACCTGGGGGCACCACATGCTCGCCTATGTGGAGATGTTCGCGCGGGACCGCGGCCGCTTCGAGGACGCGCGGCGGCGGATGAACGAGTGCCCGCTGGGCGCGGCGGCGCTGGCGGGGACGGGCTTCGCCATCGACCGGCACGCGACGGCGGCGGCGCTGGGCTTCGACCGGCCGGCGGCCAATTCGCTGGACGCCGTGTCGGACCGGGACTTCGCGTTGGAGTTCCTCTCGGCGGCGTCGATCTGCGCGACGCATCTGAGCCGGTTCGCGGAGGAGCTGGTGATCTGGTCCTCGGCCCAGTTCCGCTTCGTGCGGCTGTCGGACCGGTTCTCCACCGGCTCCTCGATCATGCCGCAGAAGCGCAATCCGGACGCGGCGGAGCTGGTGCGGGCGAAGGTCGGGCGGATCACCGGGGCCTATGTGAGCCTGAGCACGGTGATGAAGGGCCTGCCGCTCGCCTATTCCAAGGACATGCAGGAGGACAAGGAGCCCGTCTTCGACGCCGCCGACGCGCTGATGCTGGCGCTCGCGGCGATGGAGGGGATGGCGCGCGACATGGCCCCGCAGGCGGAGACCCTGCGGGCGGCGGCGGCCTCGGGGTTCTCGACGGCCACCGATCTCGCGGACTGGCTGGTGCGGAAGGCGGGGCTGCCGTTCCGCGAGGCGCATCACGTCGTCGGCGCGCTGGTCAAGGCGGCGGAGGATCGGGGCTGCGACCTGCCGGACCTGCCGCTCGAGGTGATGCGCGAGGCGCATGGCGCGATCTCCGAGGACGTCTACGGCGTTCTGGGAGTGGACAATTCCGTCGCCAGCCGCACGTCCTACGGCGGCACGGCGCCGGAGCGCGTGCGCGAGCAGGCGGCGCGCTGGCGCGAGGCGCTGGGGTGAGGCCGGCGTTGCTCCTGGCGCTGGCGGTCGTCCTGGCGGGCTGCGCGCGCAAGGGCGATCCGGAATGGCCGGAGGGCCACGTCGCGCCGGAAGGGCCGCGGGTGACGGCGCCCGGGGTGGTCACGGATCCGATCCGGCGCGGGCCCGGATCGTAGCGGAGTTCGGGTAATGTTCCTGCGGTGGATCTATCTGGCGCTGGCCGTCGTCGGGGCGGTCTGGCCGATGTGGTATTTCGTGGCCTGGTTCAACGAGAACAGCTGGTCGCTCTCGGCGATGCTCGACGCCTGGGTGGTGAACAAGGCGACGGAGGGGATGCTATACGATCTCACCGTCTCGGCGATCGCGGTCACGGTGGGGACCCTGGCGCATGCGGTGCAGAAGAGGGACTGGCGGAGCCTCGTCTGCATTCCGGCGACCTTCGGCATCGGGGTGAGCTGCGGGCTGCCGCTGCTGCTCTGGTTCCGCGCCCGGCGGGGCGGCTGATGGATCATTTCGAGTACCGGGACGGGACGCTGCACGCGGAGGCGGTGCCGCTGGCGCGGATCGCGGAGGCGGTCGGCTCGCCGGTCTACGTCTATTCGACCGCGACGCTGGAGCGGCATTACCGCGTCTTCGAAGAGGCGCTGGAGGGGATGCCGCACTTCATCTCCTACGCGATGAAGGCGAATTCCAACCTCGCGGTGGTGGCGACGCTGGCGAAGCTGGGCGCGGGGATGGACGTCGTCTCGGAGGGCGAGTTCCGGCGGGCGCTGGCGGCGGGGGTGCCGGGGAGCCGGGTGGTCTTCGCCGGGGTCGGCAAGACCGAGGCGGAGATGCGCTTCGCCCTCTCGGAGGACGTGCGGCAGTTCAACGTCGAGAGCGCGGAGGAGCTGGAGCTTCTGTCGCGCGTCGCGACGGAGATGGGGCGCGAGGCGCCCGTCACGATCCGGGTCAATCCGGACGTCGACGCCAAGACCCACGCCAAGATCGCGACCGGCAGGTCGGAGAACAAGTTCGGCGTGCCGATCTCCCGTGCGGTGGAGGTCTATGGCCGCTGCAAGGCGCTGCCGGGGGTGCGGGCGGTCGGGGTGGACGTGCATATCGGCTCGCAGCTCACCGAACTCGCGCCCTTCGAGGCGGCGTTCCGCAAGGTGGCGGAGCTGACCGAGACGCTCCGCGCGCACGGCCACCGGATCGAGCGGCTCGACCTCGGCGGCGGGCTCGGCATCCCCTATCGGCGGGCGAACGAGGCGCCGCCGCTGCCCTTCGACTACGGCGCGCTGATCCGTCGCACGGTGGGGCATCTGGGCTGCGAGATCGAGATCGAGCCGGGTCGGCTGGTGGCGGGCAACGCCGGGGTGCTGCTGAGCCGCGTGATCTACCGCAAGGCGGGCGAGGGGCGGACCTTCCTGATCCTCGACGCCGCGATGAACGACCTGATCCGCCCGGCGATGTACGACGCCTACCACGAGATCGTGCCCGTCGCGGAGCCCGAACCGGGGGCGGAGACGGCGCCGATGGACGTGGTCGGTCCGGTCTGCGAGTCCGGCGATTCCTTCGCCACGGCGCGGGAGCTGCCGCGGCTGGAGGCGGGCGATCTGGTCGCCTTCCGCTCGGCCGGGGCCTACGGCGCGGTGATGGCCTCGGAGTACAACACGCGGCCGCTGACGCCCGAGGTGCTGGTGAAGGGCGATCGCTTCGAGGTGGTCAGGGCGCGTCCGACGTTTGAAGAAATGCTCTCGCGCGATACCATTCCGAATTGGATCGGCTGATCCGCCCGCCTGTCGCGCGCGGGTCCGCCGCGCGCCGCGCCGGGCGCAAGGCCCGGGGCCCGGCCGACAGGAGACCCCGATGACCGACGCTTACCGCAAGGACGCCGCGCCCGCCCGCCCCGCCGTGACGGTCGAGGAGGCCAGACGCGCCGTCGACCGGCAGGCCCGGCGCGCGCGTCGGGCTCTGGTGCTGGAGCGGCTGGTCGGCGCGGTCTGGCCGGCATGGGCGGTGTTGGCGACGTTCTTCGGCCTCGCGCTCGCCGGGGCCTTCGAGGCGCTGGGGCCGACGACGCACGTGGTCGCGCTCGGGGTCTTCGGGATCGGCTTCGCGGCGGCGGTGGTGCATGCCGCGCGCAGCTTCCGCAAGCCGACGGCCGCCGAGGCGCGGGCGCTGCTGGACGCCGAGGCGGCGGAGCGGCCGGTCGCGGCGCTCGACGACGCGCTGGCGGTGGGCGAGGGCGATTCGGCGACGCGCGCGGTCTGGGCCGCGCATCGGCGGCGGATGGCGGCGCGCGCGGCGCTGCTGAAGGCCCGCGCCGCGGATCTGCGTCTCGCCCGGCGGGACCGGCTGGCCTTCCGGCTCTCGGCGCTGGTGGTTCTGCTGGCGGGTCTTCTCGCAGCGGCGGTCGGCGGCGGCGACGGGCGGGAGCGTTTGACGACGGCGCTGACGCCGGGCGCCGGCGCGGCGTCGGCCGCGATCTCGCCCTCGGTCGAGGCCTGGGCGACGCCGCCGGCCTATACCGGCGAGGCGATGGTCTACCTCACCGAGCGGGCCGGCGAGACGGTGAGCCTGCCCGAGGGCTCGCGCATCACGCTGCGCGTCTACGACGCGCCGGGGACGCCCGGGCTGGTGCAGGAGATCACGGAGGAGGAGACCGTCTTCGCCGACTTCGGCGAGGGCACCTGGGACCTGGCGATGGAGGCCGGCGGCTCCGGCCTGCTGGAGGTGACGGTCGGCGGCGCGCCGCTGGCGCGCTGGGACATCACCGTGGCCGAGGATTCGGCGCCCACCATCGCCTTCGCGGGCGAGCCGGGGGAGGCGCTGCGCGCGGCGGAGAACGGCCTCGGCGCGCTCGAGATCCCGTTCCGGGCGGAGGACGATCACGGCATCGTCGCGGCCTGGGCGACGATCGAGCTCGACCTGGCGGCGCTGAGCGACCGCGACGACCTTCTGCCGCCGCCGCCCGAACTCGAGCCGATGGAGTTCGCGCTGCCGCTGCCCTTCACCGGTTCGACCGAGGAGGTCGAGGCGGCGCTGATCGAGGATCTGACCGAGCATCCCTGGGCCGGGCTGCCGGTGAAGGTCACGCTGCACGCCGAGGACGGGCAGGGGCAGGTCGGGACCGCCGGCCCGGTGACGGGGGAGCTGCCGACGCGGCCCTTCTACGAGCCGATGGCGCGCGCCTTCCTCGAGGAGCGGCGGACGCTGGCGTGGTCGCTGTCGAACGCGCGCGGCGTCGGGCAGCGGCTGAAGGCGGTGACGGCGTATCCGGAGGATTATTTCGGCGACTCGCTCAGCCCGTATCTGGTGGCGCGCGCCGCGATCCGGCGGCTGGACTATGCGCGGGAGTCGGAGACGGTCGCGGAGACCTCCGGGTCGGTGATGGAGCTTCTCTGGCGGGCGGCGCTGATGCTGGAGGAGGGCGATCTTTCCTCGGCCGCCGAGCGGCTGCGCCGGGCGAAGGAGCGGCTTTCCGAGGCGATGGAGCGCGGGGCCGAGCAGGAGGAGGTCGCCCGCCTGATGGACGAGCTGCGCCAGGCGATGAACGAGTATCTGGAGGAGATGGCGCGCCAGGCGATGCGCGATCCCGACCGGATGGGCGAGCAGCAGCAGCAGCCCGGGCAGGAGATGACCGGGCAGGACCTGCAGGAGATGCTGGACGAAATCCAGCGCATGGCCGAGCAGGGCGAGACCGAGATGGCGCAGCGGATGCTGGAGCGTCTTCAGCAGATGCTGGAGAACATGCGGATGCAGGCGCAGCAGGGCGGCGAGGGTCAGCAGGGCCAGGGCGAGCAGACCATGGAGGAGCTGAACGACATGCTGCGCCGCCAGCAGGAGCTGGCCGACCGCAGCTTCGAGGAGCTGCAGCGGCGTCAGGGTCAGCAGGGCGAGCAGGGTCAGCAGGGCCAGCAGGGTCAGCAGGGGCAGCAGGGGCAGCAGGGCCAGCAGGGGCAGCAGGGGCAGCAGGGGCAGCAGGGCCAGCAGGGGCAGCAGGGTCAGGGCCAGCAGGGGCAAGGCCAGCAGCCCGGCGGCCGCCAGCCCGGCATGGGCGACGGGCAGGACCGGCGCTCCGGCGGGCTCGGCGGCGAAGCGCAGGAGCAGGAGGCGCTGCGGCGGCTGCTGGACGACCTGCGCGGCGGTCTGCCGGGCGGCCTCTCGCCGGAGGCGGAGGAGTCGCTCCGCGGCGCCGACGAGGCGATGCGCGGGGCGCGCGAGGCGCTCGAGGGCGACGACCCGGGCGATGCGCTCGACGATCAGGTCGAGGCGATGGACCGGCTGCGCGAGGGGGCGCGGGATCTCGGCGAGGCGATGCGCCAGCAGGCGCAGCAGGGTCAGGGCGACCGCGCCGGCCGCGGCGATCCCGACGCCACGGACGAGGGGCGCGACCCGCTCGGGCGGCCGACGGCGAATCGCGGTGCGCTGGAGGGCTCGGACACCGAGGTGCCGGGTGAGGAGGCGCTGAAGCGGGCGCGCGAGCTGCTGGACGAGATCCGCAAGCGCTCGGGCGAACGCACGCGCCCGCAGCTGGAGCTGGATTATCTGCGGCGGCTGCTGGAGCGGTTCTGAGCCGCGCGGCGGCTCCGCGCGTCAGCCGGCGGGTCGGCTCGAAGGCTCGCCTGCCGCCGTCGCGACGCGGCGGAAGTGTCGTCGAGGCGGCGGCCGGCGAGCGCCGGCGGCCGGCCGGGGCTCGGCGGCGCGCGGAGACCCGGCAGGGCCGATTCCGCCGGACACGCCGCCGTCCGCCGCGAGAGACGTCAGCGGATGCGGTCGATCAACGGCGACGCCAGATCGGCGAGGCTCGCCACGACGCGGTCCACGGCGGCGCGGCCCCGGTCCACGATTTCGGCCCAACGGTCGAGCCATGGATAGGCGTCCGGAATCGCGTCGCCGATGACGGTCGGCTGCAGATAGGCCACCGCGCCGACGGCCGAGACCAGAAGCGCCAGCACGAGACCGAGCGCGAACGGGAGGCCGCCGCGGGAGCGGTCGCGAGATTCTTCCTCGTCCTCGTAGCTGGCGCCGCGCAGCTCGGCCGAGAGGCTCTGGGCGTCTATGGTCGCGACGCGGTTGCGCCGGCGCGGAGCCTCGTCCTCAACCGCGTCGTCACGGGGCGCGACGTCGGCGGCCGGGGTCGTGGGCGCGACGTCGGCGGCCGGGGTCGTGGGCGCGACGGTCGTGGAGGCGATCGGCGCGACCGGCGCCGGGGCCCCCGTCCCGGCGACGTCGGGCGAGTCGCGCCAGGCGGCGGCGCCGGGATCCGTCCCGATGGCCTCGGGCGCCTCGACGGAGGCGGGATCCTCGGCGGCCTCGCGTGGGGGTTCCCCGGCGGCGTCGCGTGTCGCGCCCTCGTCGGTCTCCGTCTCGTCCGCCTGCGCTTCGGAGCCGGGCGCCTCGACCGTGGGCGCTGCGGGGGCGGCGGCCACATCCGCGTCCTCGTCCGGGCGGCCCCGAAGCGCGGCCATGTCCGCGGCGGCGGCGGCGAGGCCGGGAACCGCGCTTCGTCCAGCGGGATCCGTCATCGGCTCGACGACCGGGCCCGGCTGCATCCCGCGCGCGCCGCAGGCGCTGCATTCGACGACACGGCCGCCGACGCCGATCTCGGCGTCGGACGCCTCGTAGACGGCGTGGCACGAGGGGCAGGTGACGCGCATCGGACGGCCTCGGCTTGCGCGGCGCCCCGGGGGGCGCGGCGCGGTGTCTCGGAGTGCGGCGGCGGGCCGCCGGCGGAACGTTCCGCCGCACTCTTAACCCGCCGCGGCGGCCCGCGCCAAGCGCCGTGGATTGCCTCAAGGCAGGGGCTCTGCGAAGTTCGCCGCCGGCCGGGCGGGAGCGGAGCGGGATGGCGGCGATCGCGTTCAGAGGGGTGACGTTCGGCCGGGGCGGCCGGCGCCTGCTGGACGGCGTCGACTGGACGCTGGAGCCCGGCGAGATCGCCTTGGCGACGGGCGCGACGGGCGCCGGCAAGACCGCCCTGCTGGACCTCTGCGCGCTGGAGACGAGCCCGGAGGCGGGCGAGATCGAGGTGCTGGGCGCGCGCCGCGCCGAGGCCGCGCTGCGCCGGCGGATCGGACGGGCGGCGCAGGCGCCCGATCTGATGCCGCACATGACGGCGGCCGAGAACGTGGCCCTGCCGCTGCGCCTCGCAGGGCTGGCCCCGGCGGCGCGCAAGGCGCAGGCGGAGGAGCTGCTGGCCTGGCTGGGCCTGCCGGCGGAGCGGGCCGCGGCCCTGCCCGCGACGCTCTCGGCCGGGGAGCGGCGGCTGACCGAGCTGGCGCGGGCCGCGGCGGGCGGGGGCGACCTGATCCTGCTGGACGATCCGACGGGCGATCTCGACGACGACGGGGCGGAGAAGGTCGCCGAGATGCTGATCGCGCTGGCCGCGCACGGAGCGGCCGTCGTCGCGGCGACGGGAGACGACGCCTTCGCGCGGGGCCTTCTGCGCCGGCCGGAGACGCGGCCGCTGCGGCTCGAGGCGGGCCGGCTGGTCGGCCGGGCCGCGGGATGAGCCTGCGGGCGCGACTGGCGCGGACCTGGGCGGAGCGCCGCTCGGCCCCGTGGACGCCGCCCGGGCCGGCGCGGGCGGCGCTGGCGGCTTGCGCGGCGGCGGCGGCCTTCGCGATGACGCTGGCGCTCGCGGGCGGCTGGGCGGCGGAGCGCTGGGCCGGCGCCCGCGAGGCCGGCTTCGGGCGCGCGGCGACGGTGGTTCTGGCCGAGGGGAGCGAGGCCGCGCTCGCCGCGGCGCGGGAGGTTCTGGAGACCACGCCGGGCATCGCCGCGGTGGCCGAGGCGACGCCGCCGGAGGACGCGGAGCCGGACGTCGCGGTGCTGGCGGTGACGCTGGCGACGCCGGAGGGGCCGGACGCGGAGGCGCTGAACCTGCGGCTGGGCGCGACGGTTCCGGGCGCGGTCTACGACGATCATGCGGAGTGGCGGGGGCCGCTGCTCGCCTCGGCGCGCGGCGGACGGCGGCTCGGCTGGGGGACGGCGGCGGCGGCCGCGGCCTCGGGCCTCGTCGTGGCGGCGCGGCTCGGCTGGGCGGCGGGGGCGGAGGCCGGGCCGGCGGCGGTCCTGCTCGCGCGGCTCGGCGCGACGCGGGGCGAGGCGATCCGGCGCGCGGCGGCCCCGGCGGCGTGGCGCGCGGCGCTGGGCGGCGCGCTCGGCGCGGGGCTTGCGGGGGCGGGGTTCGCGGCGGCGCGGGCCATGGGGATCGATCCCGGCGCGGGGACGGGACTGACGCTCGCGCCGGAGGGTTTCGCCTGGGCGGGCCTCGCCGCGGCGCCGGCGGCGCTGGCGGGGGCGGCCTGGCTCGGCGCGCGGGGCGCGGCGGCGCGGGCGCTCGGCCGCGCGGGGATCACGGACGGGAGGGACGGGTGAGCGGGACGGCGGAGACGGTGCGCGGGCTGGTCCTCGTGCTCTGGACCTACGGGTTGATGGGCGCGATGGGGCTGGCGCTGGCGCCGGTCGCAGCGCTGGGGCCGCGGCTCTGGACCCGGCGGATCGTGCGGTTCTACTGCCGGATCATCCTCGCCTCGGCGCGGCTGATCTGCGGGCTCGGGAGCGAGATCCGGGGCGAGGTTCCGCGCGGCGCGGTGATCGTCGCGGCGAAGCATCAGAGCTTCCTCGACATCATCATGCTGGTCTCGGTGCTCGAGCGGCCGCGCTTCGTGATGAAGCGCTCCCTGCTCTGGGCGCCGGTGCTGGGCTTCTACGCGCGGCGCATCGGCTGCATCGCCATCGACCGCAGCAAGGGGCGCGAGGCGATGCGCGAGATGCTGGAGGCGAAGGCGGCGGAGCGCGAGCTTGACGGGCAGCTCGTGATCTATCCGCAGGGGACGCGGGTGGCGCCGGGCGTGACGGCGCCGTGGCGGCCGGGGGTCGCGGTGCTCTACGACGCCGCGGAGGAGCCCTGCGTGCCGGTGGCGACGAACGCGGGCGTGTTCTGGCCGCGCAAGGGCGTGGCGCGGCGGCCGGGGACGGCGGTCGTCGAGTTTCTCCCGCCGATTCCCGCGGGGCTCGGCGGCGCGGCGCTGCTGGCGCGGCTGCGCGACGAGGTCGAGGCGGCCTCCGGCGCGCTGCTGGAGGAGGCGCGGCGGGCCGGCCGCGCCCCCTGAGCCGCGCTCACTCGGCGGCGATCATCTCGGCCTGGCGCACGATCACCTCGGCCTGGCGGATCGAGGCGATGTCCACCAGGCGGCCCTTGTAGACGGCGGCGCCCTGCCCTTCGGCCTTGGCCTTCTCCATGGCGGCGAGGATCTCCCGCGCCTCGGTCACGGCGTCGTCGGAGGGGGTGAAGACCTCGTTGGCGAGGGCGACCTGCTTCGGATGGATCGCCCATTTGCCGACCATGCCCATCACGGCCGAGCGGCGGGCCTGCGCGCGGAAGCCCTCCTCGTCCGAGAAGTCGCCGAAGGGGCCGTCGACGGGCAGGATCCCGTGGGTCCGGCAGGCGGCGACGATGGCCGCGGTGACGCCGTGCCAGGGGTCCGGGTAGTGGGTCGTGCGGGGGGCGTCCTCCTTGTCCGACAGCATGTAGTAGCCGGCCTGCGTGCCGCCGATGCCGGTGGTGGCCATGCCCATCGAGGCGGCGAAGTCGGCGGCGCCGAGGCTCATCGCCTGAAGGCGCGGGGAGCTCGCGGCGATCTTTTCGACATGGGCGAAGCCGGCGGCGGTCTCGATGATGAGTTCGAGCCCGATGCGCTTCTCGGCGCCCTTGGCGGCCTCGATCGCCGAGACGAGGGCGTCGACGGCGTAGACGTCGGCCGCGCAGCCCACTTTCGGGATCATGATGAGGTCGAGCCGGCCGTGCGTGCCCTCCAGCACCTCGACCACGTCGCGGTACCAGTAGGGCGTGTCGAGGCCGTTGATGCGGACGGAGAGGGTCTTCTGACCCCAGTCGAGGTCGTTCACCGCCTCGATCACGTTCATCCGCGCCTCGGCCTTGTCGTCCGGCGCGACGGCGTCCTCGAGATCGAGGTTGATCACGTCGGCCTCGCTCGCGGCCATCTTCTCGAAGATCTGCGGGCGGGAGCCCGGGCCGAAGAGCTGGCAGCGGTTGGGCCGGGCGACCGGCTGGGGCTGGACCTTGAAGGACATCGGGACCTCGCGCTCTGCATACGATCGCGTGCAATCGGGATCGCGCGAGTAATAATCTTGCGCGGCCGCTTGTCAATCGTGATGCTGCGCCGCGGCATCACGGGCGCCGCAGGGCGGCGCCGCGTTCCGCGGAGAGGTCACTGGAGGTCGGAGAACGCCTCCTGCAGCCGCGCGCCGGCCTCCTCCACCCGGACGCGCGGGGTCGCGAGGTTGAAGCGCAGCCAGCCGCCGCCGCCTTCGCCGAAGGTCGGGCCGTGGTTGACGGCGATGCGGGCGTCCTTCTCGACGCGGCGGGTGAACTCCTCGGCGCTCATGCCGGTGCCGGAGAAGTCGACCCAGGCGAGATAGGTCGCCTCGAGCGGCATCGAGCGCACGCCGGGGATCGCGTCCACCGCCGCGTCGAAGGCCCGGCGGTTGCCGTCGAGATAGGGGATCAGCGCGTCGAGCCAGGGGGCCCCGCCCTCGTAGGCCGCGGTCGCCATGATCATGCCCATCGCGTTGGGCGAGGCGCCGACGGACTGGTGCACCGCCTGGAAGCGGACGCGGAGCGAGGGGTCCTGGATGTAGACGCCGCCGGTCATCGCGCCGGCGATGTTGAAGGTCTTGGTGCTCGCCGCCAGCGTCACGATGCGGTCGACGTGCTCGGGCGCGGCGAGGTTGGCGACGACGTGGCGCGGGGCGCCGGGCATCACGAGGTCGGCGTGGATCTCGTCGGAGACGAGGATCAGGTCATGCTCGGCGCAGAAGTCGGCGACGGCGCGGATCTCCGCCGCGTCCCAGACCCGGCCGCCGGGATTGTGGGGCGAGCAGAGGATCACCATGCGCTCGGAGCCGTCGAGCCGCCCGGCGAGCGCCGCGAAGTCCATCTCGTAGCGGCCGTCGCGCTCCACGAGTTCCGACTGCACGATGCGCCGGCGGTTGGCCTTCAGCACCTTGTGGAAGGCGTGATAGACGGGCGTGAACAGGATCACGCCGTCGCCGGGCTCGGAGAACGCCTGCACGCAGAGCGCCGTGCCGGAGACGAGGCCGTGGGTGGTGGAGAGCCAGGCGGGGTCGACCTCCCAGCCGTGGCGGTCCCGCATCCATGCGGTGACCGCGGCCTTGTAGGCGCTGTCGTCGCCGAAATAGCCGAAGACGCCGTGATCGACCGTGCGCTGCAGCGCCTCGCGCACCGAGGGCGGCGCCCTGAAGTCCATGTCCGCCACCCACATCGCGATGCCGTCGTCCGGGCTGACGCCGTAGAGCGCCTCCATCTTGTCCCACTTCGCGCAGCGGCTGCCGCGGCGGTCGACGATCTCGTCGAAGTCGAAGTCGGACGCGTGGGGGGCGGCGAAGGTCATGGACGGCTCCTGCGGACGGGGGACGGCCGGAAGCTATGGTCCGACGCCGGCCGCGGCAAGCTTGACCGGAGGCGGGGGGGCGCTTAATTCGCCCGCATGACGATCCGCCCCATCCTCGTTCATCCCGATCCGCGGCTGAAGCGCGTCGCCGAGCCCGCCGGCGCGGTGGACGACGATCTGCGGGCGCTGATCGACGACATGCTCGACACGATGTACGACGCGCCCGGCGTCGGCCTCGCCGCCCCGCAGATCGGCGTCGGCCGCCGCGTCTTCGTGATGGACGTCTCCGGCAAGGACGAGGAGCCGTCGCCGATGGCGCTGGTGGACCCGGTGATCCTCGAAGCCTCGGACGAGACCGCGGTGCATGAGGAAGGCTGCCTCTCCATCCCCGAAATCTACGAGAACGTCGAGCGCCCGGCCCGCGTGCGGATGCGCTGGCTCGACCGTGACGGCCGGCTCTGCGAGGGGTCGTTCGACGCGCTCGGCGCGGTCTGCGCGCAGCACGAGCTCGACCATCTCGACGGGCGGCTGTTCATCGACCATCTCGGCGCGGTCAAGCGAAGCCTGATCACCCAGAAGATGAAGAAGCTGAAGCGGGAGCGCGCCAAGACCGCCGCGGCGGGCTGAGCCGATGCGCCTCGTCTTCATGGGCACGCCCGGCTTCGCCGTGCCGGCGCTGGAGGCGCTGCACGCGGCGGGCCACGAGATCGTCGCCGTCTACTCTCAGCCGCCGCGCCCCGCCGGACGGGGCAAGCGCCCCCGCCCCTCCCCCGTGCAGGCGGCGGCGGAGGCGATGGGGCTGGCGACCCGCACGCCGGAGCGGCTGCGCGACCCGGAGGCGCAGGCGGATTTCGCGGCGCTGGAGGCCGATGCGGCGGTGGTGGCGGCCTACGGGCTGATCCTGCCGCGCGCCGTGCTGGAAGCGCCGCGCCTCGGCTGCTGGAACGTCCATGCCTCGCTGCTGCCGCGCTGGCGGGGGGCGGCGCCGATCCAGCGCGCGATCCTCGCCGGGGACGCGGAGACGGGCGTCTGCATCATGCGCATGGAGCCGGGGCTCGACACCGGGCCGGTCGCGCTGTGCGAGGCGACGCCGATCGGGGCGGAGGACGACGCCGGCACGCTGCAGGACCGGCTGGCGGGGATCGGCGCGCGGCTGATCGTGCAGGCGATGGCGCGGCTGGAGGCGGGGACGCTGCAGACGACGCCGCAGCCCGAGGCCGGCGTCACCTACGCCGACAAGATCGACAAGGCCGAGGCCCGGATCGACTGGACCCGGCCGGCGGAGGCCGTGGCGCGCCAGGTGCGGGCCTTCGCGCCGGCCCCGGGCGCCTGGACCGAGCTCGACGGTGAGCGGCTGCGCGTGCTCGCGGCCAGGCCCGAGCCGGGCGAGGGCGCGCCGGGGGAGACGCTGGACGACGCGCTCCGCGTCGCCTGCGGCGAGGGCGCCTTGCGCGTGCTCCGGGCGCAGCGCGCCGGTCGCGGCGCGGGACCGGCGGAGGAGATGCTGCGGGGCTTTCCGGTGCCGAAGGGCGCGCGGCTCGGCTAGCCGAGGGCGGCCTCGGCCTCCCGCCGGGCGTGGGGGCGCATCGCCGGGCCGTGCGCGTCGAGGAAGGCGCGGACGCGGGCCGGATCGTGCTTGGCGAGGCTGCGCAGCCACCCGACGAGCGCCGTCTGCAGCAGGCGGTCGGGCTCCGACGCATAGGCCGCGGCCCAGCCGAGGACGCGTTCGCGCCGCGCGGCGTCCTCGGCCGAGAGGTGGCGGAGCCTGCTCCACGGCAGGGTGACGCCCAGCGCCATGCGGCGGGTCCAGGGCGCCCGGTCCGGCGCCGTCCACGCCGCCACCGCGTCGAGGCGGGCGGGCGCCGCGACGAGCCGCCGCGCGCCCGCCTTGGCGACCTGATCGGCGACGGCCGGGCCGTCGCAATGCGGGACCCATCCGAGGATCGTCTCCCAGACGGCCGCGTCGTCGGCGATGCGGGCCTGGGTCAGCAGGCGGGCGGCGGCGAACCGCGCCTCGACCGGGCCGGCGTCCCACAGCGCGCGGGCGAGGGCGACGCGCTCGGGCACCCCGATCCCGGTCTCGCGCCAACCCTTCACGAGGGCGTCGATCTCCGCGGCGGACGTGCCGAAGCTTTCGCGCCCCGCGGCGCCGCGGGCGGCCGTCTCCGCCGCCCGCAGAGGGTCGCCTCGGGCGCGGAGCGCGGCGAGCGCCGCGTCCGGCGTCGGCGGCGCGGCGCCGCCGCTCATCCGGCGGCCGAGCGACGGTCCATGATGATGCGGATCTCCTGATCGCCGCGGCGCCGGACGCCGTGGAGCCGGCCGTCCTCGATCCAGTACTGCACCCGGGACGGGCCCTTGCTCACGTTGAGGCGGCCGTTCTCGTCGATCCTGCCGACCCGCTCGAAGGCGGTGGCGTCTGGGTAGAAACCCGGCCCGTGGGCGTCGAGCATGGTGACCCGGCCGTCTCCGTCCACCTCCAGCACCCAGAGGTCGTGGCAGACGAGACCGTTCCAGGCGCCCCCGCCCCATTGGCCGAGATAGTCGGTGTGGGTGGCCGGCACCTCCGGCGCCGGCTCCACGTAGCGGGGAGGCTGGTAGAGGTCGACGGTATAGCAGTCCGGCTGCACCAGACCGGCCTGAGGGGCCGGCTTCTCCGGCTCCGAGCAGCCGGCGAGGCCGGCGAGCAGCAGGCCGGCGATCGCCGGAGCTCTTGCGGTTAGGGTCATGCGCCTGTTCTCCGGCGCCCCGGCTCTGGGACGCTCTTTTCCGCCCGAATGGGGGGGCGCGGGGTCTTGACGCTGCGCCGGGATCGCCCCGACCGGGGCCCCGTCGCCCCTGAACATCGTCATACCCGATCCGGGCGGCGTGTTGAAGGCTCCGTGGGGGCGGTTCCGGCCGGCGGCGGACCGCGCCAGACCTCGGCTTCCGCGACACGCCCGCGCAGGCTCGCGCGGGTCAGCGGTCGCCAGCCGCGCGCCGCCTCCGGCCCCGCCGCCTCCAGCGCCTCGCGCGTCGCCACGAGGTCGACGCCCTCGGCCTTGGCGACCTCCTGCAGGCGGGCGGCGAGGTTCACCGCGTCCCCCGCCACCGTGACCACCGAATGGCTGCGCCCGCCGAGGACCGCGGCCGCGACGGGTCCGTGATGCACGCTGACCCGCAGCCGCGGCTCGGCCGCGAGGGGGCCGCCGCCGAGGGCCGGCCCCGCCTCCGCCAGGGCGACGGCCGCGGCGAGGGCGCGGGCCGCGTCGTCCGGCGCAGGGTCCGGCAGACCGAACACGACCAGCGCGCCGTCGCCCTGCCAGTCAACGATCACGCCGCCGCGCCGGGCGCTTTCGCGTTCGTAGAGGGCGTGCAGGCGCGAGAGGAAATCGGCCGTCTCGTCCGGCCTGGCGGTCTCCGCCAGGGTGGTGAAGCCGGCGAGGTCGACGAAGAGGAGCGTGGCCGGCTGCTCGCGCCGGGCGAAGCCGTCGGGGCCGGCCTCGGCCATGCGCTCGGCGAGGGCGGGGGCGACGAAGCGCACCAGGTTGGCCTCCCGCCGCGCCGAGCGACGCGCCTGCCGTCCACTGAGGCGATAGCGCCGTTCGGCCCCGGCGCCGCCGGCCACGAGCGCGGCGAAGGCCAGCGTCGTGGCGTCGAGCGCGACGCCTTGGCGCGCGAAGGCCGCCTGCACCAGCGCGACCGCCGCCGCCGTGGCCGCCGCCCCCGCCGCCAGCGCCGCGGCGTTCCCCGGCAGCGCGGCCGCGCCCAGAAGCGCGGCGGCCAGCGCCAGCGCCAGCCCGGCCGAGACGAGGGCGGTCTCCGCGTCGCGCCGCAGCACGCGGCCTTCGGCCAGCGCGGCGGCGGCGCCGGCCAGAACCTCGACCCCGGCCACCTCGCCGCCCCAGGGGCTGACGAAGCTGTCGCCGAGGCTCCCCGCCGTGGCGCCGATCAGCACGATGCGACCGGCGAAGGCGCCGGGCGGGGCCGCGCCCGAGAGCACCGCGTCGAGCGGGATCGCGCGGACCGTGCCCGCCGGCCCCGGATGGTCGAGCGTCAGGTCGCCGGCCGCGTCCAGCGGCAGGCGTCGCGGCCCGAAGCTCATCGCCTCGCCCCGGAGCAGCGAGAGCGGCGCGCCCAGCGCCTCGGCCGCCAGCGCCAGCGGCATCGCGGGGAGCGGGCGGCCCTCCGGCCCCGGCAGCGTCGCCGGCAGGGTGCGCGGCACGCCCGAAGCGTCGAGCCGGAGATTGACGTGCGCCAGACGGGCGGCCCGCGCCAGCGACGGGGCCGGCGTCAGCAGCGGACCCGCCGCGGCCGTGGCGGGCGCGCCGGCCGGCGCCGTCACCAGAGGCACGGCGCTGCGCGCCAGCGTCGCCGAGAGGTCGGGCTTCGGCGCCGTGCGCGGCGTCCCGTCGGCCGAAGCCTCTCGCGGCGGCAGCGCCGCAACGGCCAGCCGGACGGCCGGGGCTTCCGCCAGCGCGGCGGCCAGCGCCGCGTCGGCCGGCGTGCGGGCGATCAGCAGGAGGTCGAGCCCGAGCGCCGCCGGTCGCGCCTCGGCGACGAGCGGGAGCGCGCGCGCCAGCGCCGCGCGCAGCGCCGCCGGCGAATCGTGCGCGGCGAGGGTGGCCTCGTCGACGGTGACGACGACGGCGGCGGGCGACGTCTCCCACGCGCCGCGCAGACGGAAGCGCAGATCGGTGAGCCCGTGCTCGGTCGCCTCCGTCACGGGATCGGCGATCAGCGCGCGCCAGAGCGCGAACAGCAGCACCGCGGCGAGCCCCGGCGCCGCGGCGACCACCCCGCGGCGCCCGCCGCCGGGCGCCGCCGCTCCGCTCATCGCCAGGAGAGTCCGAGCCGCGCCCGCGTCTCCGCCACCCGCGACGCGCCCCATTCGACGACGGGGCCGACCGGCTCGCCCGGCCGCAGGTCGAGCCCCTCGCCGGGATCGAGACCGCGGCTCGGGCCCGCGCCGGTCGGGCGCACGCGGACCCGTCCCTCGCGGACGAAGAAGGCCGTGTGCGCGGCGTCCGCCTCCGCCAGCCACCGCGTCGAGCGGACCGAGGCGATGGCGAGCGGCGCGCGCAGTTCGAAGCCGAGGGCGCGCCGCGCCTCCACCGCGAGGCCCACGATCCCGTCGAGGAGCTGCACCGCGGCCGCCTCCATGCCGTTCGGCGGGGCCGGCAGCAGCGTCGCCAGATTGACCTCCGTCTCCGGGCCGAGCGTGATGCGGAGACCGTCCTCGCAGAGGAGCTCGACCCGGGCGCCGGCGGGCGTCGCGAGGATCACGCCCTCCGCCTCCGGCAGCGGCGCTTCGGTCAGCGGACGCCAGACGCCGGCATGCCACCAGCGCGCCTGCGGACCCTCGGCGGCGTCGAGAGCGCACTCCAAGGCGCTCGCCCGTCCGGCGACGAGCGCGGCGATCAGCGGCAGAGCGGCCAGGACCGTCCAGCGTCGCATCGGCGCCTCCTTCCGGTCGCGTCCGATGGAGGCAGTGTAGCGGTTTCCGGCGTGCCGCGATACAAGCCCGGCCCGGGAGGCGACTGGACTCGTGGGCCGTCCGGGCTCCCCGCCGCGGCGCCCTGCGGAGGCGCGGCCCCGCCGGCGCGGCGCGCGCGGATCACTCCACGGTGACGGACTTGGCGAGATTGCGCGGCTGGTCCACGTCCTTCCCGAGCGTCGCGGCGGCGTGATAGGCGAGCAGCTGCGCCGGCGCCGAATAGAGGATCGGCGCGACGAAGGGGTCGACCTCCGGCAGGACGACGGTGCGGGCGGTCCCCTCGGCCCCGATCGCGGCGCCGGCGGCGTCGGTGAAGAGAAGGATCGGGCCGCCGCGCGCCATCACCTCCTGCATGTTGGAGACGGTCTTCTCGAAGAGCCCGTCGCGGGGCGCGAGCGCCACCGTCGGCGTCGCCGGGTCGACCAGCGCGATCGGACCGTGCTTCAACTCGCCGGATGCGTAGCCCTCGGCGTGGATGTAGCTGATCTCCTTCAGCTTCAGCGCGCCCTCCAGCGCCAGCGGATAGAGCGGGCCGCGCCCGATGTAGAGCACGTCGCGCGCCGCCGAGATCTCCCGCGCCGCGGCCTCGATCTCGGGGTCGAGGGCGATGGTCTCGGCGATCAGCCGCGGCAGGCCGGAGAGGACGCGGACGAGGCGGCGCTCCTCGGCCTCGTCCATCGTGCCGCGCGCCCGCGCCGCCCGGATCGCCAGCGCCGCCAGCGCCAGAAGCTGCGCCGTGAAGGCCTTGGTGGAGGCGACGCCGATCTCCGGCCCGGCATGGATCGGCAGCACCGCCTCGGATTCGCGGGCGATGGTGCTCTCCTCCACGTTCACCACGGCGAGGACGTGCGCCACCTCTGGCGCCGCATGGCGGAGGGCGGCGAGGGTGTCCGCCGTCTCCCCCGACTGCGAGACGACCAGGAGCGCGTCACGGCGCGAGAGCGGCGGCGCGCGGTAGCGGAACTCCGAGGCGACGTCGACCTCGACCGGGATGCGCGCCAGCCGCTCGAACCAGTGCTTGGCCACGAGGCAGGCGTAATGCGCGGTGCCGCAGGCCACCAGAACCAGCCGGTCGAGCGCGGCGAAGTCCACGCTCGGCGCGATGTCGCGCAGCGTTCCCGCCTCGGCGTCGACGTAGTGCGAGAGGGCGTAGGCGAGCACCGTCGGCTGCTCGTGGATCTCCTTGAGCATGAAGTGCTTGTGGCCGCCCTTGTCGACCAGCACGTTCTCCAGCGCCAAGGTGCGGACCGGCCGGTCCGCCGGGCGCCCCTCGGCGTCCCAGATCGTCGCGCCCGCGCGCGTCAGCACCGCGAGGTCGCCCTCCTCGAGATAGCTCACGCGGTCTGTCATCGGCGCCAGCGCCAGCGCGTCGGAGCCGACGAACATCTCCCCGATCCCCCAGCCGATGGCGAGGGGAGAGCCGCGGCGGGCGACGACGATCAGGTCCGCCTCCCCCTCGAACAGGAAGGCGAGGGCGAAGGCGCCCTCCAGCTTCGCGAGGGTCGCGGCGGCGGCGTCCGCCGGGGCGAGGCCGCGGTCGAGGAAGCCCTCGCAGAGATGCACCACCGTCTCGGTGTCGGTCTGCGTCTCGAAGCGCCGGCCCTCGGCCTCGAGCGCCGCGCGCAGCTCGCGGAAGTTCTCGATGATGCCGTTGTGCACGACCGCGACGCGCCGGGCGGCGTGGGGATGCGCGTTGGCGGTGGTCGCGGCGCCGTGCGTCGCCCAGCGGGTGTGTCCGATGCCGACCGTGCCCCGGATCGGCGCCTGCTCCAGCAGCGCGGCGAGGGCCGAGAGCTTGCCGGTGGCGCGCCGCCGGTCGAGCGCGCCGTCGTGCACCGTCGCGATGCCGGCCGAATCGTAGCCGCGATACTCGAGCCGCCTCAGCGCCTCCAGCAGCACCGGCGCCGCCTCGCGCCCCGCGCCCAGCATCCCCACGATTCCGCACATGCCCGGTCCCCCTTCGCCTGCCCGATCCTCACTCCGCCGCGGTCTCGGCCGCCTTGGCCGCCTTGGCCGCCTTCAGCCTCTCGCGCAGCTTTCGGGCGGAACCGGGGCGCGTCTCCTGGCGGCCGCGCGCCACGGCGAGAGCGTCCTCCGGCACGTCCTCCGTCACCGTCGAGCCCGCCCCGATCACGGCGCCCGCGCCGACGCTCACCGGCGCCACCAGCGCGGTGTTGGAGCCGACGAAGGCCCCCGCGCCGATCTCGGTCCGGTGCTTCAGGAAGCCGTCGTAGTTGCAGGTGATCGTGCCCGCGCCGATGTTGGCGCCCGCGCCGACGACGGCGTCGCCGAGGTAGCTCAGATGGTTCGCCTTCGCGCCTTCGCCGAGGGTCGCGTTCTTCACCTCGACGAAGTTGCCGACATGGGCGCCGGCGCCGATCTCCGCCCCCGGCCGCAGCCGCGCATAGGGGCCGATCACGGCGTCCGCCGCCACCCGGCACCCCTCGAGATGCGAGAAGGCGCGGATCTCGGCGCCCTCTCCGATCTCCACACCCGGCCCGATCACCACGTTGGGATGCAGCGTGACGTCCCGCGCCAGCCGGGTGTCGGCCGAAAGGAACACCGTCTCCGGCGCGATCATCGTCACGCCCTCCGCCATCGCCGCCGCGCGCGCCCGCCCCTGGAACGCGGCCTCGGCGGCGGCGAGTTCGGCGCGGGAGTTGACGCCGAGCGTCTCGGCCTCCTCGCAGGCGACGGCGCCCGCCGTCAGTCCCTCCGCCCGTGCGATGGCGACGAGATCGGTGAGATAGAGCTCGCCCTTGGCGTTGTCGGCGCGCACCTGCGCCAGCAGTCCGGCGAGGCGCGCGCCCTCCACGCACATCACGCCGGAGTTGCAGAGCGTCGTCGCCCGTTCCGCCTCCGTGGCCTCGCGATGCTCGACGATGCGGGTCAGCGCGCCGCCCTCCACGATCAGCCGCCCGTAGCCGGTCGGGTCCGCCGCCTCGAAGCCGAGCACGGCGAGGGCGTGCCCCCCCTCGGCCCGCGCCGCGACGAGGCGCGCCAGCGTCTCCGGCCGCACCAGGGGCGTGTCGCCGTAGAGCACCAGCACGTCGCCCGCCGCGCCCTCGAGCTCGGGCAGCGCCTGCATCACGGCGTGCGCGGTGCCCCGGCGCTCCTCCTGCACGGCGATGCGCGCCGCGGGCCGCAGGCGGTGCGCGGCCTCGGCCACCGCCTCGCCGCCATGCCCGGTGACCACCACCAGCCGCTCCGGCCCCAGCGCCTCGGCCGCCGCCATCGCATGCGCCAGCATCGGCGCGCCGCCGACCGGGTGCAGCGCCTTGGGCCGGCGCGACTTCATGCGCGTGCCTTCGCCGGCGGCGAGGATCACGGCGGCGGCGACGGCGGGCGGGCTCTCGACTGGACGGCTCATGCCTCCGCGTCTACCACCCTCGAGCCGGGCCGGGAACGCTCCGGCGAAGCGAGTCGATGACATTTCGTTTCGAAGGGTGACGCATGCGCGGCGCGGTGTTCGACCTCGACGGCACGCTGGCCGACACCAGCGCGGACCTGATCGCCGGCGCCAACGCCGCGCTGGCCGAGGTCGGCGCGCGCGGCCGGCTCGACCTGCAGGCCGACGCCGGGCTCTCGGGCCGCGGCGGGCGGGCGATGCTGCGGACGGGCTTCGCCCGCTCCGGCCTCGCGGAGGCCGAGATCGAGGCGGCGGTGGAGGCCGCCCTCGCCCCCTTTTTCGCAGCCTACGAGTCGCGCATCGCCGACGCTTCGGTCCTGTTTCCCGGCGTCGAGGCCGCGCTCGACGCGATCGAGGGCGCGGGCTGGCGCCTCGCCGTCTGCACCAACAAGCCCGAGCGGCTGGCGCGGATACTCCTGGCGGAGCTGCGTCTGCTCGACCGCTTCGGCGCGGTCGTCGGGGCCGACACGCTGCCTGTGCGCAAGCCCGACCCCCGGCCCTTCGTCCACGCCGCGAAGGGCGCCGGCGCCCTCGCCGCCCGCTCGGTCATGATCGGCGACACGGCGACCGACCGGGAGACGGCCCGCGCCGCCGGGGCGCCCGCTGTGCTGATGGATCTCGGCGTCTCCGCCGACGACGTGCACGCCCTCGGGGCGGAGCGGGTGCTTCGCGGCTACGCCGAACTGCCCGCCGCGCTCGAGGCGCTGATCGCGGCATCGATCGATGTGGGCGACGCCGGCGGGAGCGCTTGACGGGCTCGCGGCTCGCGGCTATCAGCAGCCGCGCGGGCGGTTAGCTCAGTTGGTAGAGCACAGTGTTCACATCGCTGGGGTCACTGGTTCGAATCCAGTACCGCCCACCAGCACCTCCCCCGGCAAAGCGGGCCGATCGACGGTCGTCGACGTCTGACTGTCGGTGGGGGCGATCGAACGCGGCTCCCGTGCATTCGAGGCACGTTGCGGGCCGACCACGGCAGATCGCCCACGTGGAGGTGGAAGCTCCGCGCACCGGGAGGATCCGGCTGCCGCCGACCCCGGCACGCCTGCGCAGATCACCGCGCAGTCGGTGGACGAAACGTCGGCGCCCGGGGAGCGCCGCCCGGATCGCCGATGCCACGACCGCCGCGCGCGAAGCCCGAGGCGGACCCCCGCCTTGCGGCGACCGCGGCCTCCCATGCGCGACGCCTTCGTCCTTGGTGCGGCTTCTCCCGCGGCTCAGGCTCCTCGGCGCGCACGCAGCAAGCTGAGTGCCGCCAGCCCGCCGAGCATCAGCGGCAGGGCGGCGGGCAGCGGCACCACCGTGTCGCCCGGCCCGGACCCGTCGTCACCGCCGCCCGGCTCCGACCCGGAGGCCGCCGTGAGCGAGGTCAGCGTGTAGATCGCATTCGACTGCGTGCCGGACACGAGGAAGCTCAGCGTCAGGAAATTGAAATCGAAGTCTGCCAGCGCCGGGGGCGAGGTGGGAAGGGCGTCGCTCGACAGCGCCGTGCGGGTCGAATCGCTCAGTTCGAGATCGAAATTCTCCAATGTCGCGACGGCGCCGTAGTCGGAGGTCGTGATCGCCGCGTCGAGACCGTAGATGTCGCTGCCGGCCACCACGCCGTCGCCGTCCGTGATGGCGATGTCGCCGCTCGACGCCGACGCGCCGTTGCCCGTCACCGTGTCGGTAAAACTCAACGCGTCGATTGCGCCCGAGTAGAACCCCTGGACGTCGCCGCCGATGGCGTCCGGGGTCGCGTCGTCGAAGGAAAAGCTGCCCTCGATGGGGCCGAAGCCCCCGACTGCGGCGACCAGATCCAGACCCGCCGCATCGGGTTCGGCGGTGAAGTCGAAGGTTATCGCGGTTGCCTCGGCCACGGTCGGCGCCAGCACGACGGCGCAGGCCAGCACACTGGCCCGAACGCGGGATTCGATGGTCGGCATGGGCCTGTCCTCAAGACGTTGGATGCCCGGAAAATCCGACATTACCCAAGGTGACCGTATACACGGACGCCGGCGCGATCAAGCGCTCGGACAGCGGCCCCGGATCGGCCGACCGCGGACACCGCACGCTCGCGGATCTCGACGATCGGGCCGCGGGCCGACGTGGGCGCAGCCCACGCCGGAAGGTCGTCCCGGGCCGCGGGGGAAGGCCGCACCGCGCGCGCGTGCCGGCCGGACCATCCCGGGCGGCGACGGCCCAAGGCTCGCTCGCGAGGCGACGCCGTCTCCCGGACGCCCCGCGGCCTCTTAGCGCGCGCGGCGGGCGGGCGGTCTCCGCGACGCGCTCAGCGGGCCGCGACGTGTGTGGAGGTCAGGTCCAGCAGCACCTTGCCATCCTCGTCCGAGACCAGCGTGCGCACCGTCGAGATCCGACGTCCCCGCTTCACCCACGCGGCCCGCGCCCGCAGCGTGCCGCCCTGCCGGTTGCCGAGCAGCTGCGCGTTCAGCGTCACCGCCACCGGAAAGCTCTCCATCCCCGGCGTGACCTCCGCCTCGCCCAGCGCCAGCCGCGTCGCCACGACGTCGGCGAACCAGACGAGCGCGCCGGCATGGACGGTGCCGAACGGGTTCAGTATCCCGGGCCCGATCTGCATGGCGCCCTCGGCCGCGTCTGCGGCGACCGAGAGCACCTCGAAGGCGATCGCGCCTTCGTAGGACCGTACCGACATCACGTCTCTCCCCTGCCACCGCCGCGCGCAGTCTCGCCCGCGCGCCGCGCACGCGCCACCCGGATCAGGCGTGGATCGCGCCGTCGCCGCAGGCGAACGCCGCCTCGCG
The DNA here is from genome assembly GCA_041685625.1 of Paracoccaceae bacterium. Taxonomy (GTDB): domain Bacteria; phylum Pseudomonadota; class Alphaproteobacteria; order Rhodobacterales; family Rhodobacteraceae; genus Albimonas. The sequence continues at coordinate 24,771 of JAWLFJ010000027.1, forward strand.
CATAGCCTCGGAGAAGGTCGGATGGGCATGGCAGGTCCGCGCCAGATCCTCGGCCGAGGCGCCGAACTCCATCGCCACGCAGACCTCGTGGATCAGATCCCCCGCCATCGGCCCGATCACGTGCGCGCCGAGGATGCGGTCCGTCTCCTTGTCCGCCAGGATCTTCACGAAGCCGTCGGCCGCGAACATCGACTTCGCCCGCGCGTTGCCCATGAAGGGGAACTTGCCGACCGTGTAGGCGACTCCGTCCTCCTTCAACTGCTCCTCCGTCCGGCCGACCGACGCGACCTCGGGATGGGTGTAGATCACGTTCGGGATCACGTCGTAGTTCACGTGGCCCGCCTGCCCGGCGATGATCTCGGCCACCGCATGGCCCTCGTCCATCGCCTTGTGCGCCAGCATCGGCCCGGCGATCGCGTCGCCGATGGCGTAGCAGCCGTCGAGCCGCGTGCGGAACGTCGCGTCGGTGACGATGCGGCCCCGCCCGTCGGTCTCGATGCCCATGTCCTCGAGGCCCAGCCCCTCCGTGTAGGGCTTGCGGCCGGTGGCGACGAGCACGACGTCCGCCTCCGCCTCGTGCTCCGAGTCGTCCTTGCGCGCCTTCCAGCGGACCGTCAGCCGGTCCCCCTTCTCGATCTCCGTGACCGCGGCGCCGAGCGTGAACTCCAGCCCCTGCTTCTTCAGGATGCGCTGGAACTGCTTGCAGACCTCGCCGTCCATGCCGGGGGTGATCTGGTCGAGATACTCGAGGACCTTGACCCTGGCGCCGAGCCGCGACCAGACCGAGCCCATCTCGAGCCCGATCACCCCCGCCCCGATCACGATCATGTCCTTCGGAACCTCGGTCAGCTCCAGCGCGCCGGTGGAGGAGACGATCCGCTCCTCGTCGAGTTCCGCGAAGGGCGGCACGGCGACGGCGGAGCCGGTGGCGATCACGATCGACTTCGCGGTGTAGGTCCCCTCGCCCTCGCCGCCCTCGACGGTCACCTCGCCCCTGGCGGAGACGCGGCCCCAGCCCTTCAGCCAGTCCACCTTGTTCTTCTTGAACAGATAAGCGACGCCGTCGACGTTGCCTTTCACCGTCTCGTCCTTGTAGCCGATCATCCTGCCGACGTCGACCGAGACCTCGTTGGCCACGATCCCCATCTTCGCGAAGTCGCCCTGCGCCTCGTGCACCATGTGCGAGGCGTGCAGCAGCGCCTTGGAGGGGATGCAGCCGACGTTGAGGCAGGTGCCGCCCAAGGCGCCGCGCCCCTCCACGCAGGCCGCCTTGAGGCCGAGCTGCGCGCAGCGGATCGCGCAGACGTAGCCCCCCGGGCCGCCGCCGATGACGATCACGTCGTAGTCGGACATCTCTGTTCCTCCGCGTCTTGCATTCGCGTCGCCGGCGGGGCAGCCTTCTTCTTCAGGTTGCCTTGCACAGGCGGATTTCATGTTCAGGCTGATCATGTTCAGGCTGATATCGACCCTGCTCCTCGCCGCCCTCGCCGGGGCGGGCGCGGCCTTTGCCCACAGCGGCGGGACCGACGCGCGAGGCTGCCACTACGACCATGAGCGGGGGGGATATCACTGCCACTGACCGGTCAGGCCGCACCGCCGGCCGGCCCTAGCGCCGCCGCCGCAAGCATGGTCGCCGTCGCGAAGAACCCCACCGCCCAGACCAGGCTCCGCACCCAGGGCACCCCGAAGGCGTAGAGCGGGACGTAGACCACGCGCGCGGCGAGATAGACCGCCGCCGCCCCCTCCGTGAGGGCCGAGGACGTGCCGGTCAGCGCCACCGCGGCGACCGCGGCGACGAACATCACCAGCCCCTCGACATGGTTCTCGAAAGCCCGCTTCAGGCGCGCCGGAACCGCGCCGAGTTCGCGCGGCGGCTCGGAATCCCGCGGACCGGCGAGCCAGTCCGATCCGATCTGAAGATTGGCCGGCACTGCCATCAGCAGAAGCTGCGCCGCCGCCAGCAGCCCGGCCCAGGCCAGGATCGTCCCCTCGAAACCCGCCGTCATCAGAACCTCCACGTCTGCACCGCCATCGCCGCCACCCAGGCCGTGACCCAGGCCACCGCCAGATCGGGCCCCGGTTCGGGGAGCAGCCGCCAAGCCTGCGTCACGCCGAGCCAGACGAACGCCGCCGCCCACAGAAACGTCGCCCGCAGCGCCGCCCGCTTGGTGACACGCACCGCACGGGCATAGGCGAGGCCGAACCAGACCGCCGGAGCCACCCCGGCCAGCAGCGCCACCGGCTTCACCGGCCAGTCGGCGAGCGGGGCCGCGAGCCCGACATCCCAGGGCAGGAACCACAGAAGGCCCAGCAAGGCCAGCGGCAGACCTGCGCGCATCGCCGCGGCCCATGGCGGAAGCCAGCCCGGCGGCGTCCAGCCCCAGGCCGCTCCGGATCGGAGAGGCGGGCTCACGCCGTCCCGCATGCGGGGGCCACGCTCACGCCCGCGCCCCGGGATCCCGCCCGTGGTGTCCGGCGGAGGCGCGCGCCGGTGCGGGTCGCCGCCCCTCGTCCGTCTCGCCGCGTGCGGCGGCGGCCAGGCGCTCCAGCGTCGGGCCGATCAGCATCGCGGCCAGCGACACGGCGAACACACCCGCCAGCGTGTCGGTCGTCGCCACCAGGGAATCCGACAGCGGCAACCCCTGGCTGATCGTCCAGGTCCTCACCCCGCCGTTCATCACGAAGGCCAGCATCAGCCAGGGCAGCAGCAACGCCCGCAGGCGCGACACCCGGCCGCCCGGCGCGCCGCCGGCCAGCCGCTCGCCGGCCAGCACCGCCGCCGTCAGCGCCAGAACCGCGGCCGAGGCCGGCGCCGCGCCCTCGCCGGTGACGTAGAACCGCGCGAACAGACACGCCGACGCCACGGCGAGCGCCGGCACCGCCGCGAGCAGACCGAGCAGGAGACCTCGCCGCCCGCCCATCGCTCAGAGGTCCATCAGCAGGCGACGCGGATCCTCCAGCGCCTCCTTGACGCGCACGAGGAAGGTCACCGCACCCTTGCCGTCCACGATCCGGTGATCGTAGCTCAGCGCCAGATACATCATCGGCCGCGCCACGATCTGCCCGTTCATCACCATCGGCCGCTCCTGGATCTTGTGCATGCCGAGGATGCCGGACTGCGGCGGGTTCAGGATCGGCGAGCTCATCAGCGAGCCGTAGACCCCGCCGTTGGAGATCGTGAAGGTCCCGCCCTGCATCTCCGCCATCGAGAGCTTGCCGTCCCGCGCCCGCCGGCCGAGCTCGTTGATACGCTTCTCGATCTCGGCGAAACCCATCCGCTCGGCGTCGCGCACCACCGGCACGACGAGGCCCGAGGGCGTGCCGACGGCGACGCCGACATGGTAGTAGTTCTTGTAGACGATGTCGGTCCCGTCGATCTCGGCGTTGACCTCGGGCACCTCCTGAAGGGCGTGCACGCAGGCCTTCACGAAGAACGACATGAAGCCCATCTTCACGCCGTGCTTCTTCTCGAAGAGGCCCTTGTACTCGTTCCGGATCGCCATGACCTCCGTCATGTCCACCTCGTTGTAGGTGGTCAGCATGGCGGCGCTGTTCTGCGCGTCCTTCAGGCGCCGCGCGATGGTCTGGCGCAGCCGGGTCATCTTCACCCGCTCCTCGCGCTCGGCGTCGGAGGCGGCGACGGGCGCGCGCGGGGCCGGCGCGGGCTCCTCGCGCTTCGTCTCCTTCGGCGCCTCGCCCTTCTCGAGGTGGCGCTGCACGTCCTCCTTCATGATCCGGCCGTCGCGCCCGGTGCCCTTCACCTGCGCGGGATCGACGCCCTTCTCCTCCATCAGCCGCCTGGCCGCCGGCGCATGCTCCACGTCCGAGCGCCCGGCGGAGGGCCGCTCGCCGGCCTCGCCGGAGATCGGCGCGTCGCGGCCGTAGTCGGCGGCCTCGGCCCGCGCGCCCTCGCCCTTCGGCTCGGGCTTCGGCTCGGGCTTCGATCCGCCGCCGGAGGCGCCCTCGCGGATCCGGGCCAGCCGCCCGCCGGCCTCCACGGTCCCGCCCTCCTCGACCATCAGCTCCTCTATCACCCCCGAGACGGGCGAGGGCGCCTCGACGCTCACCTTGTCGGTCTCGAGCTCGCAGAGCATCTCGTCGGTCTCGACCCGGTCGCCGACCGACTTGAACCAGCTCGAGACCGTCGCCTCCGTCACGCTCTCGCCGAGCGAGGGGACGGGCACGTCGACGATCCCGCCGCCGCCGGACCCGGCGTCCTGCTTCTCCTCGGCCGGCTCGGCCCTCTTCGCGCCGCCGCCGGAGGCTTCGGCCTTGGCCCTGCCCTCGCCGCCGGACTTGCCGCCCTCGCCCTCGGACAGCGTCGCGAGCAGGGCGTCGACGCCCACCGTCGCTCCCTCCTCGGCGACGATCTCCGACAGGGTGCCGGAAGACGGCGCGGGCACCTCCACCGTCACCTTGTCGGTCTCCAGCTCGCAGAGCATCTCGTCGGTCTCGACCGCGTCGCCCGGCTTCTTGAACCAGGTCGCCACGGTCGCCTCGGTGACGCTCTCGCCCAGCGTCGGAACCCGGACTTCCACGGTCATCTCTCAGTGCTCCTTCAGGCCAGCGCTTCGGACACGAGCGCGTCCTGTTCCTGCTTGTGCTTGCGGGCCAGCCCCGTCGCCGGAGAGGCCGAGGCCGGGCGCCCGACATAGCGGGGCCGGCCGTGCTCGGCCCCGATGCGGCCGAGCACCCATTCGATGTTGGGCTCCACGAAGGTCCAGGCGCCCTGGTTCTTGGGCTCCTCCTGGCACCAGACGATCTCCGCCCCCTTGAAGCGGCTGAGCTCCTTGGTGAGCGAGATGGCGGGGAACGGATAGAACTGCTCCAGCCGCAGCAGATAGACGTCGTCGATACCCCGCTCGTCGCGCGCCTCCAGCAGATCGAAATAGACCTTGCCGGAGCAGAGCACGACGCGCCGGATCTCCTCGTCCGGCTTCAGCTTGGTCTCGGAGGAGCCGTATTCGGCGTCGTCCCAGAGCACGCGGTGGAAGCTCGAGCCCGTCGCCATCTCCTTCAGCGTCGAGACCGCCTTCTTGTGGCGCAGCAGGGACTTCGGCGTCAGCAGCACGAGCGGCTTGCGGAAGGTGCGGTGGATCTGCCGGCGCAGGACGTGGAAGTAGTTCGCCGGCGTGGTGCAGTTCGCGACGATCCAGTTGTCCTCCGCGCTCATCTGCAGGAAGCGCTCCAGCCGGGCCGAGGAGTGCTCCGGCCCCTGCCCCTCGTAGCCGTGCGGCAGCAGCAGCACGAGGCCCGACATGCGCAGCCACTTGCGCTCGCCCGAGGCGATGAACTGGTCGATCATGATCTGCGCGCCGTTGGCGAAGTCGCCGAACTGCGCCTCCCAGGCCACCAGCGCGTTGGGCTCGGCCAGCGAATAGCCGTACTCGTAGCCGAGCACCGCGTATTCCGAGAGCATCGAGTCGACGACCTCGTATTCCGCCTGCCCCGGCCGGATCCGGTTGAGCGGGAAGAACCGCTCCTCCGTCTTCTGGTCGATGATCGCCGAGTGCCGTTGCGAGAAGGTGCCGCGCGTCGAATCCTGCCCCGAGAGCCGGACCGGATAGCCCTCCGTCAGCAGCGTCCCGAAGGCCAGCGCCTCGGCCGTCGCCCAGTCGATGCCTTCGCCCGCCTCGATCGCCTTGGTCTTGGCGTCGAGCATGCGCTGCACGGTCTTGTGCGGCGTCCAGTCCTCCGGCAGCCGGGTCAGCGCCTCGCCGACCTCGCGCAGACGCTCCAGCGGCACCGCGGTCGCGCCGCGCTGGTACTCGCCCTCGCCAGCGCCCATGCCGGACCAGCGCCCGTCCAGCCAGTCGGCCTTGTTCGGGCGAAAGTCCTTGGCGGACTCGAACTCCTCGTTGAGGAAGGACTGGAAGCGCGCCTTCTCGTCCTCGATCTCGCCCTCGGGGATCAGCCCGTCGCTCACCAGACGTTCGGTGTAGAGCTGCAGCGTCGTCTTGTGGCTGCGGATCGCCGTGTACATCAGCGGCTGGGTGAACATGGGCTCGTCGCCCTCGTTGTGCCCGAACCGCCGGTAGCAGAAGATGTCGATGACGACGTCCTTGCCGAACTTCTGGCGATACTCCGTCGCCACCCGCGCCGCGTGCACCACCGCCTCCGGGTCGTCGCCGTTCACGTGGAAGATCGGCGCCTCCACCATCAGGGCGATGTCCGTCGGATACGGGCTGGAGCGCGACATGTGCGGCGCCGTCGTGAAGCCGATCTGGTTGTTCACGACGAGGTGGATGGTCCCGCCCGTGCGGTGCCCCTTGAGGCCCGAGAGGCCGAAGCACTCCGCCACCACGCCCTGCCCGGCGAAGGCCGCGTCGCCGTGCAGCAGGATCGGCAGCACCCCCCGGCGCTCGGAATCGGCGTGCTGGGACTGCTTGGCCCGCACCTTGCCCAGCACGACAGGGTTCACCGCCTCGAGATGGCTGGGGTTCGCCGTCAGGCTGAGATGCACCTTGTTGCCGTCGAACACGCGGTCCGAGCTGGCGCCGAGGTGATACTTCACGTCGCCGGAGCCCTCGACCTCCTCGGGCTTGAAGCTGCCGCCCTGGAATTCGTTGAAGATCGCGCGGTAGGGCTTGCCCATCACGCAGGCGAGCACGTTGAGCCGCCCCCGATGCGGCATCCCGATCACGATCTCCTTCACGTCGAGGGCGCCGCCGCGCTTGATGATCTGCTCCATCGCCGGGATCAGCGCCTCGCCGCCGTCGAGGCCGAAGCGCTTGGTGCCGGTGTACTTGACGTGAAGGAACTTCTCGAAGCCCTCGGACTCGACCAGCTTGTTCAGGATCGCCCGGCGTCCGCGCTTGGTGAACTGGATCTCCTTGCCGTAGCCCTCGATCCGCTCCTTGAGCCAGGCCGCCTCCTCGGGGTCGGAGATGTGCATGTACTGCAGCGCGAAGGTGCCGCAGTAGGTGCGCCGCGCGAGGCTGACGATCTCGCGCATGGTGGCCGTCTCCAGCCCCATCACGTTGTCGAGGAAGATCGGCCGGTCGAGATCGGCCTCGGCGAAGCCGTAGGTCCGCGGCTCCAGCTCCGGATGCGGCTTGCGCGTGGTGATGCCGAGCGGGTCGAGATCCGCCGCCAGATGCCCGCGGATGCGGTAGGCGCGGATCAGCATCAGCGCCCGCACCGAATCCAGCACCGCCTGCCGGATCGCCGAATCGTCGACCGAGACCTGCTCGCTCTTCGCCTTGTCCGCGATCTTCTCCGCGAGGTCCTGTGGCGAGCGGTCCAGCTCGATCTCCGGCGCCCACTCCCCGGTCAGCGCCGAGACCAGCTCCCCGTCGGGCGCCGGCGGCCAGTCCGCCCGCGCCCAGGACGGCCCCGACGCCTCGCGCCGCACGTCGTCGGCGTGCTCGTTCAGCTCCGCGAAGTAACGCCGCCAGCTGTCGTCGACGCTCGCCGGGTTCTCGGCGTAGCGGGCGTAGAGCTGATCCACGTAACCGGCGTTGTGACCCTGCAGGGCCTGGCTGGAGCGGAAGGCGTCGTTGGAGCTCTGATCGGTCATCGGCACATGGGCGCGGCGCGCCCCTCCCTGGGTTCGCGGCGGGGTCGCGCCGCGGTGGACCGGGACGCGGCGCCCGCCGCGCCGCCTCCGGCCCGAAACGATCGTCGGGCGGCCCGCCCGACAAGGCGCGCCGCCGAGCGGTCGGCAGGACGACCGCCGGCGCGAGGATCGACGGCGGCGGCGTCGCTCGCCGCGCGGCTGCCGCAGGCTCGGCAGGGCAGGTCCGGATCGCCTCGATCGGCCGAATGCACGCCGCGCTCCCTCGTCCTCTCGTCAGGGCCTCAGCGGCCCATCGCCTTCAGCACCGCCTCGCCGAGGCCGGCGGGGCTGTCCGCGACGACGAAGCCCGCGGACTTCATCGCCTCGATCTTGTCCTCGGCGCCGCCCTTGCCGCCCGAGATGATGGCGCCGGCATGGCCCATCCGGCGCCCCGGCGGGGCGGTGCGGCCGGCGATGAAGCCCGCGATCGGCTTCGAGCGGCCCTTCTTCGCCTCGTCCGCGACGAACCGCGCCGCGTCCTCCTCGGCGCTGCCGCCGATCTCGCCGATCATGATGATCGACTCCGTCTCGTCGTCGCGCAGAAGCATTTCCAGAGCGTCGATATGCTCGGTCCCCTTGATGGGGTCGCCGCCGATGCCGATGCATGTCGACTGCCCCAGCCCCGCCATCGTCGTCTGCAGCACCGCCTCGTAGGTCAGCGTGCCGGAGCGCGAGACCACGCCGACCGAGCCGCGCTTGTGGATGTGCCCGGGCATGATGCCGATCTTGCAGGCGTCCGGCGTGATGACGCCCGGGCAGTTCGGCCCGATCAGCACCGACTTCGAGCCGTCCAGCGCCCGCTTCACCTTCATCATGTCGAGGACCGGGATCCCCTCCGTGATGCAGACGATCAGCGCGATCTCCGCGTCGATCGCCTCGAGGATCGCGTCGGCGGCGAAGGGCGGCGGCACGTAGATCGCGCTCGCGTCCGCGCCGGTCCTCTCGCGCGCCTCGATCACCGTGTCGAACACCGGCAGGCCGATATGCTCCGTCCCGCCCTTCCCGGGCGTGACGCCGCCGACCATCTTCGTGCCGTAGGCGATCGCCTGCTCGGAATGGAAGGTGCCCTGCGAGCCCGTGAGCCCTTGGCAGATCACCTTGGTGTTCTCGTCGACCAGAACGGCCATCTTCTACCCTCTCAGTCTTCCCTGCGCTCCAGACGGATGTCCGATGCCTTGCCAGCCGCGTGAAGCGACGCTTGCTCCACAAAGTATTCCGGCTTGAAAGGCATGGGAGCGTCCTGCGCATATTCTTCGCGATCCGAGCGTTCCCACATGACATCGATCATGTCGTCACCGTGAACCGCGTCTCGGCACAAGTGTTTTCGGCAGGCAGCCAAGCGGCGTCTCGGCCACTCTTGCCTGAGGATCTTATCCTCGGAGCATTTTCGTCCATGCGGAAATGCAGGTCTTGCAGCCGGAAGACATTCATCGACCGCACGCCGCCGGGAGACATGCCATCAAGGCTGCGATCATGCGTGGGGACTTGAGCACCGGCATCGCTGCCGATGCCTCTCGCCATGGCCGCAGCAGCTCGCATCAGCCCTTCACCGCCTTGACGATCTTGTCGGCGGCGTCGGCGAGGTTGTCCGCCGGCACCACGTCGAGCCCGCTCTCGGTGATGATCTTCTTGCCGAGCTCCACGTTCGTCCCTTCGAGCCGGACCACCAGCGGCACCTTCAGGCCGACCTCCTTGACCGCGGCGATCACGCCCTCCGCGATCACGTCGCAGCGCATGATGCCGCCGAAGATGTTGACGAGGATGCCCTTCACCTGCGGATCGGAGGTGATGATCTTGAACGCCTCCGTCACCTTCTCCTTCGTCGCGCCGCCGCCGACGTCGAGGAAGTTGGCCGGCTCCGAGCCGTAGAGCTTGATGATGTCCATCGTCGCCATGGCGAGGCCGGCGCCGTTCACCATGCAGCCGATCTCGCCGTCGAGCGCGATGTAGTTGAGGTCGAACTTCGAGGCGGCGAGCTCCTTCGGATCCTCCTCGCTCTCGTCGCGCAGCGCCATCACCGCCGGCTGGCGGTAGAGCGCGTTCGAGTCGAAGTTCATCTTGCAGTCGAGGCAGCGGATGTGCCCGTCCTTCATCACGATCAGCGGGTTGATCTCGAGCAGACTGACGTCCTTCTCGATGAAGAGCCGGTAAAGCTGGCCGACGAGCTTCACGCATTCCTTGAACGCCGTGCCGCTCAGCCCCAGCGCGAAGGCCACCTTCCGCCCGTGAAAGCCCGAGATGCCGGAGGCCGGATCGACGCTGAAGGTCACGATCCTCTCGGGGGTGGAGGCCGCGACCTCCTCGATGTCCATGCCACCCTCGGTCGAGGCGATGAAGCTGACGCGGCTCGTCTCCCGGTCCACCAGCAGCGCGAGGTAGAGCTCGGTCTCGATGTCCGCGCCGTCCTCGACGTAGATGCGGTTGACCTGCTTGCCCGCCGGCCCGGTCTGGTGCGTGACCAGCGTGCGGCCGAGCATCCGCTCGGCCTCCTCCGCCGCCTCCTCGACCGACTTCGTCAGCCGCACGCCGCCCTTCTCCCCGGCGCTCGCCTCCTTGAAGGAGCCCTTGCCGCGGCCGCCGGCGTGGATCTGCGCCTTCACCACCCAGAGCGGGCCGTCCAGCGCCGAAGCCGCGGTCTTGGCCTCCTCGGCCCGCGTCACCACGCGGCCCTCCGCCACCGGGCAGCCGTAGTCCTTCAGCAGCTGCTTGGCCTGATACTCGTGGATGTTCATGACGTCCCGTTCCTCCGTCGCCGCCCCCTCGGCGGGCCGGACCGCCGCCCGGCGGCGGGCGGGGCGCGCCGCGGGCCGCAGCCCGCGCCTGCGGTCCGATGGTTTCGGGCCCTAATAGGCGCCTGCAACGCTATGCCGCAACGCCCGCCGCCGAACCGACGCCAAAAAACCGACATATGTGATCACAGCCTGAAATCCGGTGATCACAAACGGTCCGATGGCGCCACGCCGTCCCGACAGGCTCGATTCGAAACCCGGCGCCCGCCGAAGGCGACATCCGGCGCGCGCCACGCGACTTCCCCCTGCCGTTCGTCCGCGCCCCATGCTACCCGCGATCCATGACCGCGACCGACGCCGCCCCGCCGCGCCCCGACGCGCTCGCCCTCGCCATGGGCGTCGGCTTCGCCATCATGTGGTCCAGCGCCTTCACCTCGGCCAAGATCGTGGTGGCCGACGCGCCGCCCTTCCTCGCGCTCGCGCTCCGCTTCGCGCTCTCGGGCCTGCTCGCCGTCGCGCTGGCCGCCGCCCTCGGCCAGACCGTCCGCCTCGGCCGGCGCGGCTGGGCGCTCGTCGTCGTGTTCGGCATCTGCCAGAACGCGCTCTATCTCGGACTGAACTTCCTCGCCATGACGCGGATCGAGGGCGGGCTCGCCGCGATCATCGCCTCCCTGCTGCCGCTGCTCGTCGCCGCCGGAAGCTGGGCGGTCTTCGCCGAACGTCCCGGCCGCCTCGGCGGCGCCGGGCTCGCCCTCGGCTTCGCCGGCGTCGCCGTCGTCATGGCGAACCGGCTCGAGGGCGGCACCGACGCGCTCGGCGTCGGCCTCTGCGTCGTCGCCGCGCTCGCCCTCTCGGTCGCGACCCTCGCGCTCCGCGGCATGACCGCGGGCGGCAACCTCCTGATGATCGTCGGGCTTCAGATGCTGGTCGGCGCCGTCGCCCTCGCCCCCGTCACCCTGCTCTTCGAGGATCCGTCCACCGTCACCTGGTCGATGCCGCTCGGCCTCGCCTTCGCCTACACCACGCTCGTCCCCGGCCTCGCCGCGACGCTGGTCTGGTTCATGCTGGTGCGCCGCATCGGCCCGACGCGGGCGTCGAGCTTCCACTTCCTCAACCCCGCCCTCGGCGTCGGCATCGCGGCGCTGATCCTGGCGGAGCCTTTCGGCTGGCGCGACGCGGCGGGCGTCGCCGTCACCACCGTCGGCATCCTGATGGTGCAGTCCTCGCGTCGCCGGGTCTAGCCCTCGGCGGCGCGCTCCACCGGCATCACGACCTCGTTGCGCCGGTTCCAGGGCAGCGTCCACGGCGGATCGTAGAGATACGCCCTCGGCTCGCCCGCCGGCTCCCAGCCCGAACCCTCGAGCGCCTCGCGAAGATCCGGCGCGCGCTCGAGCGCTCCCTCGGCCCCGGTCCAGCCGGAAAAGGTCAGCGCCGCCTCGGTCCGCCCCGGCACCGTCGCCAAGCGAACCTCCGGATCGGTCGGCGCGGGCGCGGTCTCGGCCGTCATGTCCTCGGGCAGGAAGAAGCGCATCACCAGCCCCTCGTCGGTCTCCGCGGTCTCGACCGGCGCGGTCATCTCGATCGTCTCGCCCTCCTGCGGCCCGGTCCCGACCGGCGCCGTCATGGAGATCTCCTCGCCCCCCTCGTTGTCGCCCTCGATATAGGCGAACAGCCGCCGGAACGCCGCGGAGGTTCCGTCGGACGCGTCGGTCTCCACGACGGCGCGCGCCTCGTATCGGCGCACCTCGACGTCTTCCGACAGCGTCGCGACCACCTCGTAGGGCACGGTCGGCGTCTCCTCGGCCCCGCTGGGCAGGACGGAGGCGAGAAGGGCGAAGGCGGGGGCGAACAGGCGTTTCATTCCCGGCATATGCGTCCGCCCCCCCGCGGTTTCAATCGCGCCCGCCGCAGGCACGCGGCCTCAATCCGCGAACTTCGCCTCCAGATGCGCCAGCAGCGGCCGCTCGTCGACCGGACCGCCGCAGGCGTCCGACAGGATCTCCCCGGCCGACGCGGTGCGGGCGCGCGCATGCACCTTCTCCCGCATCCAGCCGAGCGCGGCGCCGAAATCGCCCTCGCTCCAGTCCGCCTCCAGCTGCGGCAGATCGCGTCGCATCGCCGCCGCCAGCGCCGCCGCCGCGAGGTTGCCCAGCGTGTAGGTCGGGAAATAGCCGATCAGCCCTTCGGACCAATGCACGTCCTGCAGCCAGCCGAGGCCCGCATGCGGCGGCCGCCGCCCGAAATCCGCCTCGAAGCGGTCGTTCCACGCCCCCTCGAGATCCTCCGGCGTCAGATCGCCCGCGATCAGCGCGCGCTCCAGATCGAACCGCATCAGGATGTGCAGGTCGTATTGCAGCTCGTCCGCCGCGGTGCGGACGAAGCCGTCCTCCACCCGGTTCACCGCAAGAAACAGCGTCTCCGGATCCTCGACGCCGACGTTCCCGAAGGCGCCGCGCAGTTCGCCCAGCATCCACGGCGCGGCGGAGCGGGAGCGGCCGACATGGTTCTCCCAGAACCGGGACTGGCTCTCATGCAGGCCCATCGAGGCGTGCGTCCCCGTCGGCCGCCCGCGCAGGTCCTCCGGCAGTCCCTGCTCGTAAAGCGCATGGCCCGTCTCGTGCATCACCGCGTAGGCGTTCTCCAACGGGTCCGCGTCCGCGACGCGGGAGCTGATCCGCACGTCCCCGAACGAACCCGCGCAGAACGGATGCACCGCGAGGTCGAGCCGCCCCGCCTCCCAGTCGTAGCCGCAGACCGTGGCGAGCCGGCGGGCCAGCGCCATCTGCGACGGCGCCGGAAAGTCCCCCGTCAGCCCCACCGCCCGCCGCGCCCGCCCGCAACGGCCGAGGAGGTCGACCACCCCCTCCCGCAGCCGCGCGAAGGCGGGCGCGAGCGCCTCCGCCCGCGCCCCCGGCTCGTAGTCCTGCAGCAGGGCGTCGTAAGGCGAGAGATCGGTCCCCTCGGCGACGGCCGCCGCCTCCTCGCGCCGCAGCGCCAGCACGCCGCCCAGCGCCGGCACGAAGGCCGCCGGGTCCAGCGCCGCCTTCGCCGCCGCCCAGATCACGTGCGCGGCCGAGGTCTCCCGCGCCAGCGCGACGGCGAGCTCCTCGGGCACCTTGACGGCCCGCTCCCAGCCCCGCCGCGCCTCCGCGAGATCGGCCCGGACCGGAGCCGGATGGCCACCCGCCTCGGCGTCAGCCAGCCAGTCCCCGAGCCGCGGGTCGGTGCGCAGGGCATGCAGCGCCCCCGCGACCGCGCCGCGCTGTTCGGCCCGCTGCGCCGCGCCCTTCGGCGGCATCTGGGTCTCCTGGTCCCAGGCCAGCAGGCCCAGCACCCCTTCCATCGCGTCGATCTTGCGGTGATGGGCGAGCAGCGCGTCGAGGGCGGCGTCCGGGGTCATGCGTCGGGGCTCCGTGGCGGCGAGACGGGACCCGAGGCATCCCCCGCCGCGCCGCCCGGATCAAGCGCGGGACGCCCGGAACGGTCCGGAGACGTGCGGAACAATACCCGAACGAGGCCGCGCCGCCCGCTCAGAGGCCGACCCGAAACTCTGTCGGAGATGGCGACACCTTGCGAGACGGCGTGTGGTGAGGCGGATATGTGGGCGACGGTGACCCACGCCTCGGCGGAGGCGATGGATTTCTCCCAGTCCCCGGCGAGGCGGCGGCATCGACCGAGCCATGCGAAGGTCCGCTCCACGACCCATCGACGGGGCAGGACCTCGAAGCCCTTGGCGTCGTCGGGTCGCTTGAC
>JAWLFJ010000250.1:0-2511 GCA_041685625.1 Paracoccaceae bacterium
GGGCGCAGATCCACGGTCCAGACCAGCCGCTCGCGGTCGCGGACGGGCTCGCCCTGGACGTGGAAGGCCTCGCCGTCGATTTCCACCCGGTCGCCAGGGCGCGGGTTCGGCACTTCTGCCACGCGCAGATCGACGCGCGTGCACTCCGACCAGATGCGCGCGTCGCCGAAGCCAGTGGTCTCGTCCGCACGTCGCGCCACGACCCGGACGAGGACAGGGGCACCGCCCTCGGGCGTATAGACGGCCTCGCGGGCGATGTTGTCGTCGGCGAAGAGCGCGTCGAGCGCCATGGCAACGGCGGCCATCAGGTCCGCCGCGCGCTGCGCAGGACCTGCGGGCGGGTGCAGATCGGCAGCGGGTTGCTCTCGATCTCCAGGCGCACCCATTCGTCGCGGTCGCGGTCGGGGATCATCCGCGCGTAGAGCGGCAGGCCCACGGTGTTGACCGTCTCGAACGTGTCGGCGGGGGCGTAGTAGATCTCGAACAGCCCCTCGACGCCTTCGGGATAGAAATACGCCTTGTCGGTCGGCACGCCGAAGCCCAGCCCGCCCCGGTAGCGGCGGAAGGTGATGCCGCCGAAGCTGACCTCCTCGCCGACGCGGCCGCGCAGATCGGCGGCCGCGGCGGTGTTGAGATAGGTCTCGCGCACCTCCTTGTGTGCGACCAGATCGGCGAAGAAGGCCGAGCCGCATTCGGCGCGGATCTGCACTTGACCAGCGGCCAGCCCGCCCAGCGTGTCCTCGACGCTTTCGATCATCGCCTGGCAGCGCTTGCGCAGCGCGCCCGATCCCGGGGTCGCATTGTCCAGATCGAAATCGACCTCGGCGGCCGGGGCGATGCCGAACTCGGCGTGGTAGTCGATGACCGTGGCACCGTCCTTCGGGTCCTTCACCACGCCCTGAATGCCGTTGAAGAGGTGAAACTCGAAGGTGGCCTCGGCGTCATTCCTGAGCCGGCCCAGCTTGCGCGCCACTTCCGTCTGGACCTGCTGGACCGCCGTTTCCGAGCCGAAGTCGCGGATCGCCTGGATCTCCGAGGCCCAGAGCACGTCCTGCTTCTTGAACTGGCGGCAGACAAAGGCGCGCATGTCGCGGCGTTCGGGGATCTGGCTCTCGTAAGCCGAGCCGCGTTCCGAGAACGGGATCAGCGACAGCGTGCCGTCGCGGCTCTCGATCATCACGGTGCGCGTGCGCACGCCGCGACTGCCGAAGAGGCCAGCGCCGGACAGGATCGCGGGCTTGAAGGGGATGTTCTCGAGCGCGCGGGTGAGCTCGATGATGGAGAAGGCATCGCCTTCGAAAATGTCCATGGTGGCCACAGCGTGCCTCCTTCTGGTCTGGATGTGATGGGGTGACTGCGCGCGAGATCAGCGCAAGAGGATGCCGAGCGCGGCCAGCGCAGTGGTCGCGGTGGTGATCTGCGCCTCGGTGGCGCCCTCCGGCCAGCCGATCTCGTGGCGGTTGACGATGGCGGGACCGCGAACCAGCACCACCGCGTGGGCCTCGGTGTCGGTGGCGTCGACAGCACCCCAGAGGATCCCGGCGGCGTTCTGGCTGCCATTGGAGGCTCCGGGGGTCAGCGCGGTGTATTTGCCGCCCGTCGTGATCCTGCCCAGCACGGTGCCGGGGGCGAGCTTGCCGGCGCCCGAGGCGATAGTGACCGTGTCGCGAGTGAAATCGCGCAGCACTTCCCAGGTGAGGAAGCCGCCGGCGTGTTGGTCTTCAGTGAGCGTGGCCATGGAAACTCATCCTTTCATCTTGAAGGCGCGTGCGATGACATCGCCCCAGGGGCGCGTGGTCTCGCTGCGCCCGGGCTGCGGGTGATGCGGGGTGATCTGCGGCGCGGCCTCGGCCCGCGCGTCCAGCAGGCTGGCGCGCACGGCATCGAGGCTGGCATCTTCCTCGAGGAACCGCCCCGCCATCTGCGGCTGGCCGGCAAGGCGGCAGAGGTCGACGACCGCGCGCGCATGCGAGATGGCCTCGGCACGGATCTCGCCGGCGTCAGCCCGCTCCGGAGCATTGTTGGCGGCGGCAACAATGCTGCCGGGATCCTCGCCCGCGGGAATGTTGGAGAGGATGTTGTCGTCTGCGCCATCCGCCCTCCCGCTTTCGGACTTCGACACAGGCTCGGTCGTCGGCGCAACATCGTTGTCGCCTCCAACGATGTCGGGCCCTGTTGCTACGTCTTCGTCCGGCTCGGAAGCCTCCACCGCCTCGACCAGTTCGGGCGGTGCGTTGCGGAACCGGCCGATGTCGAAGGCAGCGGCGATGCGCACGGGCTCGGACAGCCGCGTGGCAAGTCCGGCCTCCAGCGCCTCGGCGGCGTCGAACCACGTCTCGGCCGCGAGGAACGCGGCGATCTCCGCCTCGGGCTTGCCGGATCTGGCCGCGTAGCCGCGCAGCATGCTGGCCGCGATCTTGTCCAGCGTCCCGGCCATGTCGCGCATGTCCGAAGCCGTGCCCATGACCAGCCCGCTTGGGTCATGGATCATCAGGAAGGCGTTTTCCGGCA
>JAWLFJ010000129.1:0-10324 GCA_041685625.1 Paracoccaceae bacterium
CGATCCGCGCGCCCTCGAAGGCGGATCGAAGGGCCTTCGAGGCCGCACCGAAGGAGGCTCGAACGACAGAGGAGACCTCGCGCCCGCCGCCCCGCGCCACCCTCGCCGCCGATCCCGAACGCCGCGCCTTGGTGGAGGCCCGCTTCGGCCGGGTGACCTTCGAGGCCGTCGCCGGCGCCGCCGAGGCGCACTTCGGCGAGCGCCGCCTCGCGAAGAGCGCGATCCACGCCTGGTGGAAGAAGACCACGCCCGCGCCAAGCGATCGCCGTCCCGGCGGGAGGCCGCGGAAAAACCCGCGGACCTCCGATCAAGGCCGGTATCTCAAGGGTCACGGCGCAGCGTTTCAAAGGTCAGAGCACGCGAGGGGCAGGGCGGCGGCGCCCCCCTCCCGCCCCTGCAGGGCGCCGGACGACCCGCCGGACGATGCGTCGGCCTCGATCGAGGCGCCCCGATTTGCGATCGTCCTTGATCGGTTGGCCGGCGGGGCCGCTTGCCGCAGGGAGCGGCGGACCGAGGCGCTTCGGACCGGTCTCGACGAAACACGGCGAGACCGTTGCTCGACGCCTCTCGCCACCGTGGCCGCTGGCCGTGGCCACGCTCGACGACGCCGTGCCGGGGGCGTCGCAAAGCAGCGGTCGCGAAGGCCCGGACCGACCGGCGGCGGTCTTCGCGCCCGCCTCGGCCCACGGAACGCGGGCGAGCGCGACCGCAAGTCGCCCGCGACCGCACCGTTTTCGCCGGTTCGACCACCGCGTTCGATCGGACCACGGATCAGTTCGGGGGCGGCTGCCCCGTCCGCTCCGCCCGGCGCCGTGAGCCGGTCATGGGGGCATGGGGCGTCGCGGCGACGGGGCCGGCACGTGCCGCTGCACCCGACGGCAGGATCGAAGGAGGACGCCGAGAGGGCATCATCGCTCTTCCGGGACATCCCCCGCCCGCGGGGCTGCCGAGATCCGCGCCTATGCCGGGCGCATCGAGATCCGCCAGGACGGCTGCGTCGTCGGCGGGCAACGGCGCGCCTTCGGCCGCGGCACGACGATCTACGATGCTGGGCGTCATGCCTCTGTTTTCGAACGAAAACCCGACCCACTGCGCAATGGCGCGCCGTTCAGGTGCCGGGCGCTGACGGCGCCGCTCGAGCGCATCCGCCGCAATCTCGGGAAGCGCCCTGGTCTGAGACGTCCTCTGCGGCGGGCGGCTTGCTCTCCATTTTTTGAACCGATCGTTTCCGAAAACCCTTCACACGCGCTCCTCCGATGAAATATGAAACGAACGTTCCGAAACGAAAGGGAGGACGATCATGTCCGCCGATGCCGTGCTCGACATGCCCCGCCTCACGCCGGAGACGGCGGAGCCCAAGTCCCGCGAACTCATGAACGCCGCCAAGGAGCGGCTCGGCTTCGTCCCCAACATGTACGCCGAGATGGGCCAGCTTCCCGAGCTGCTCGAGGCCTACATGTCCGCCTACGAGGGCTTCCGGAACGCGGCCGGATTCACCCCGCCCGAGCAGGAGGTCGTGTTCCTCGCGATCAGCCGCTTCAACGGCTGCGACTACTGCATGGCGGCGCATTCGATGATCGCCGAGAAGGTCTCGAAGGTCCCCGCCGACAGCCTCTCCGCGCTGCGCGAGGGGCATCCGCTGCCGGACGCCAAGCTCGACGCGCTCGCGACCTTCGCGCGGCGCATGGTGGAGAGCCGCGGCACGCCCTCCGGGGACGAGGTGAGGGCCTTCCTCGACGCCGGCTTCGAGCAGAAGCACGTCCTCGGCATCATCCTCGCCATCGGCGTGAAGACCTACTCGAACTACACCAACCACGTCGCCGGCACCGAGATCGACGAGGCGTTCGCCGGCCATGAGGTGGCGGCCTGATCCGGCAGGCGACCGGGACACGCTCGCCCGGTCGCCGGTCTCGACCGCGGCTTCGGGCGTCCAGCGGCGTCGGTCGACCTGCGCGGACGGACGGTCCCGTGCGCCGCCCATGCCTCGGGCTTCGGCACGACGGCAGGTCGGCGGCGGCCGGCTTCCCGGGCCGGGCGAAATCCGGTGAGACGCCGTGCCCGAAGGCCGAGGTCGGGCGAGCGGAATTCCGGGGCGGTGCTCGGTCTTCGGGACGCGCCGCGGCGCGAACGCGCCCTGCAGGTCCGTCGGGGCGCGCCTCGGGACGTGCCGGACTCCTCCCCCGGCGTACGGTTTTCCGAGACGGTGATTCGAGCGTGCGCGGCTGCCGGGAGGAGGAGCCATGACGGACGAACGGAGCGCCCCGATCACGCTGGCGACGGCGAGCCCGCCGCGCCGCGTCGGCGGCGCATGTCGGCGCAGAGGCGAGAGGATGCCGTGCTGCGGGTCCTTCACGGCGCGGATCTGGACCTGGTCAGCCGGGACCTCGGCGTCACGGCCGCCGCGCTGAACGGCTGGCGAGACGGCGTCCTGGCGGTCGGCGCAGCCTCGCCGAAGAGCCGGCCGGAAGACGACCGGGACCGGGACCGGGAGCTGCGGGCGATGCGGGAGAGGATCGGCGAGACCGCCATGGCGGGACGGGCGTCGCCGAGGCGAAGATCGAGCGGCGGGAGGGCGGCACGCCTTTTCGGCTGCGGAGGTCGGGACGATGAGCCGGTCCGTCTCCGCCGCCGCGCAGCGCCACTGCGGTCTCGCTCGGGCGTGCGAGGTGCGGCGCCTGAGCCGGTGACGGGTGAGCCGTCACCGACGGGCCGCCGACCGGCCGTCGGCGCCGGGCTGCAGACCGGGGCCGCCGGGCGCGATGCCGGACGCCGCGCCGGCCCCGGCGCATCCGCGCGTTGCCGGAGGGCAGCCCCTTTCATTGCGAGGGTCGTCGCAGGGTCCGGACGCGGCTGCGTCATGCAGGCGTTCGACCCGCCCGCGTCGTGTCCTCCGGCTGATGCGCGGTCATGGCCTCCTCGCGCACCGGTGGCCCGGCGCGCCGCGCGGCCCGCGCGCCCATGACGGCAGGATCACGACGGAACGGGTGGACGAGATGTGGAGGACGGGCGTGACGGCGGCGGCCACCGGCGAGGGTCCGGCCGCGGCGTTCGTCGCCGTCGATCGCTGCTCGGCGGAGTGCGTGGGGATCCATGCCAGCCCCCGGACCAAGCGGCGCCAGGCGCGCGAGCCGATCCGGCAGGCCGTTCCAGGAGGCTTCGGCGCGGTCGGCGAGGACGTCGCCGGGGCCGTGAGCCTGCGCCACGGCCATGGCAGCCGGTACATGAGCGCGGACTTCCGGCGCGAGGCCCGGTCGCTCGGCGCCGGGCGCTCCCCGGCCTTCGCGCGGGCTCCCGAGGGCGACGGCCGTGCCGGGAGGTCGATCCGGACGCCGAAGGAGAACCTGCTCCGGGTGCGCCGGTTCGAGGCGATCGAGGAACGGCGCCCGGCCCTCCTCGCGTTCCGGCGACCCTGCGACGAGCACGGGCTGATCGAGCGCCACGGCCATCAACCACCCGCCACCGTCAGAGGAGAGCGCACCGTGAACCTGCAGAGCGTCGCATAAGCCCGGTTCGCCGTCTCAAAACCGTGGACCGGACACCGCGTCGCCATCCGCCACGACAAGACCGCCGCCAGCGTCCTCGGCTTCGTGCAGATCGCCTCGATCCGCCTCTGGATCGGGCGCTGCGTCCGCACGGCCCAGCCCAAAGGCATGTCTCAGGACCGTGGACCGATACATGGCGTTCCTGTGGGAAGCAGTGGCCGCGCAACGGTCTGAGCGCCTTCCGCCTGCCGACAAGCTGAGGTATTCCATGGACTTGGAGTGATCGGCGGCGCCGGTGGAGGGATTCGAACCCCCGACCCTCGACTTACAAGATCGCCGCTCTGGCCAACTGAGCTACACCGGCCGCCGCCGCATGTGATAGCCTGTCGCCGGGTGCGCGGACAAGGCGGCCGAGGGAACCCGGCGCGGCGGGCCGGCGTTGGTGTCGTCCGAAGCCAAGGAGGACCCCCATGAGCGACCGCAAGCGATCCCCCGAGCGCGGCCCCGACGCCGACCGGGACGAGGACCGGGCGCCCGGCGCGCCTCCGACCGAGGAGACCCCCGAGGAGACCGACGAAGGCCTCGTCGGCGGCCGCGCGGGCGGTCGGCTCGCGCGCCAGATCGGCACGCGCGACGAGCTGAAGCGTGCCTTCGAGCGGCCCGCCGGCGTGACGCGCGTGCGCAAGAGCGACGAACGGGAAGACGACCGGGACGACAAGACGACGAGAGGGGGCGGATGACCGAGCTGAAGACCGGAGACTGGGTGCTGATCGCCGACAGCGAGAAGGCCCTGTTCCTCGAGAACGTCGGGGACGAGATCGATTACAACCTGGAAGTGCGCCGCAAGCGCGAACAGGAGAACCCGCCGAGCGGGATCCAGGGCGCCAACCGGCCGGGCCGGCAGCGCGACGACGGTCCGGGCCATCGGTCGGCCCTCGACGACACCGATTGGCACGCGCTGGAGAAGACGCGCTTCGCCGACGATCTCGCGGGCAAGCTCTACGAGCGGGCGCATCGCGGGGACTTCCGGCGCATCGTCCTGGTGGCCGATCCGACGACGCTCGGCCGACTGCGGCAGAAGCTGCACAAGGAGGTCGCCGAAAAGGTGATCGCCGAGACGCCGAAGGATTACACCAACATGCCGCTCGACGAGGTCGAGAAGCGTCTGGGCGAAGCGCTGCGCGGAGCCGGCCGGGCCTGACGGCGCGATCCGCCGCGGCGGGCGGGCCGGTCGCGTGGCGGGCGCGGAGGCTCGCGGCTGCAGCCGACCGGCGCCGTTCGCGGTCCGCGGCCCCGACGGGTCGTCGCGCGCATCTCGGCCGCCGGAGGTCCGGTTCGCGGGTCCGAGGTCGACATCGGCGTCGGCGGGCGGGACGTGGGTGCGGGCGCGCCGCGTTGACCTCTCCGGCGGGCGTCGATAGGGGACGCGCCATCCGCTCCGCCGAGGTCCGCGCCCATGTCCGACGCTCCCCGCTCCTTCCAGGAGATCGTGCTCCGGCTCCAGACCTACTGGGCCGGCCAGGGCTGCGCCGTGCTGCAGCCCTACGACATGGAGGTCGGCGCGGGGACGTTCCATCCGGCGACCACGCTGCGCGCGCTGGGTGCGCGGCCCTGGGCGGCGGCCTACGTCCAGCCCTCGCGACGGCCGACGGACGGGCGCTACGGCGACAACCCCAACCGGCTGCAGCATTACTACCAGTTCCAGGTGCTGGTGAAGCCGAGCCCGTCGGATCTGCAGGCGCTCTATCTCGGCTCGCTCGAGGCCATCGGCATCCCGATGGATCTGCATGACATCCGCTTCGTCGAGGATGACTGGGAGAGCCCGACGCTGGGCGCCTGGGGCCTCGGCTGGGAGGTCTGGTGCGACGGGATGGAGGTGAGCCAGTTCACCTATTTCCAGCAGGTCGGCGGGCACGACTGCCACCCCGTCTCGGGCGAGCTGACCTACGGGCTGGAGCGGCTGGCGATGTACGTGCTCGGCGTCGATCACGTCATGGAGATGCCGTTCAACGATCCCGCCGCGCCGATCCCGCTGAGCTACGGCGACGTCTTCCGCCAGACCGAGCGCGAACACAGCCGCTACAACTTCGACGTGGCCGACACCGAGGTGCTGCTGCGGCGCTTCGAGGAGGAGGAGCGCGCCTGCGCCGCGATCCTCGGCCAGCCGGCGACGGACCCCAAGACCGGGCGGGAGATCGTGATGGCGCATCCGGCCTACGAGCGCTGCATCCACGCCTCGCACATCTTCAACCTGCTGGACGCGCGGGGCGTGATCTCGCCCACCGAGCGGCAGGCCTACATCGCGCGGGTCCGGGCGTTGGCGAAGATGTGCGCCGACGCCTTCCTCACGACCGAGGCGGCGCAGGCGCCTGCGGACCGCGTCGAACGATGATGCGCGCCAAGCCGCTGATCGTGGGGTTCCTGATCTTCTGCGCGATCTTCGCGGGGGCGCTCTGGTGGTTCCAGACCCGCGCCTTCTACGAGCGGACGGAGGGACCCGGCGTCGTCATGGTGCAGGGCTCCGAGCTGCCGGTGGCCGAGTTCGAGGCGATCGACGCCGACACCTCGCCGCTGAAGCTGCGGGCCTGCTTCCGCATCGCCGACGGCGTGGCGCCGGACGCGCTGGCGCACGTCCCGGCGGCGGAGGACCCGACGCCGCTGGTCGCGCCGGGCTGGTTCGACTGCTTCGACGCCGAGGCGCTGGCCGCGGGGCTGGCGGAGGGGGAGCTGCGCGCCGTGACGGCGGAGCGCAACGAGCCCTGGGGCTTCGACCGCGTCATCGCCTATTCGCCCGCCGGGCGGGGCTGGATGTGGCGCCAGATCAACCGCTGCGGGCGCGCGCAGTTCGACGGGGATCCGCTGCCCGAGGGCTGCCCCCCGCCGCCGGAGGAGTGAGATGCCCGACTTGCTGATCGAGCTGATGTCGGAGGAGATCCCGGCGCGGATGCAGGCGCGGGCTGCGGAGGACCTGCGCCGGCTGATGACCGACGCGATGGTCGAGGCCGGGCTGACCTACGCCCACGCCGCCGGCTTCGCGACGCCGCGCCGCCTGACGCTGGCGGTGGAGGGGCTGGCTGCGGGAACGAAGGCGGTGCGCGAGGAGCGCAAGGGCCCGCGGGCCGATGCGCCCGAGAAGGCGGTGGAGGGGTTCCTGCGCTCCGTCGGGCTTTCGCGCGATCGGCTCGAGGTGCGGCCCGACAGGAAGGGCGACGTCCTCTTCGCCGTGATCGAGCGGCCGGGGCGCCCGGCGGCGGAGGTGGTGGCCGAGGCGCTGGAGACGACGGTGCGGGGCTTTCCCTGGCCGAAGTCGATGCGCTGGGGGGAGGGCTCGCTGCGCTGGGTGCGGCCGCTGCGCTCGATCCTCTGCCTGCTGTCGGACGAGACGGGCTCGGAGGTCGTGCCGCTCGAGATCGACGGCTTCCGCGCCGGCGACCGCACCGAGGGGCATCCGTTCATGGCGCCGGGCGCCTTCGCGGTGACCGGATTCGAGGACTACCGCGCCAAGCTGCTGTCGGCGAAGGTGGTGCTCGACCCCGAGGAGCGGCGCGAGCGCATCCGCCACGACGCCGCGCAGCTCGCCTTCGCGCGGGGCTGGGAGGTGGTCGAGGACGAGGGGCTCCTGGCCGAGGTGGCGGGGCTGGTCGAATGGCCGGTGACGCTGATGGGCGGGATCGGGGAGCGCTTCCTCGCCCTGCCGCCCGAGGTGCTGCGGACCTCGATGAAGGCGCATCAGAAGTTCTTCTCGGCCCGCGATCCGGGGACGGGGCGGATCGAGGGCTTCGTGACGGTCGCGAACCGGGAGACGGCGGACGGCGGCGCGGCGATCCTCGCGGGCAACGCGCGCGTGCTGGCGGCGCGGCTCTCGGACGCGCTGTTCTTCTGGGAGAACGATCTGCGAACTCTGCGCGAGACGGGCATGGAGGGGATGGCGGCTCCGCTCGCTTCGGTGACGTTCCACGGCAAGCTGGGGTCGCAGGCCGACCGGGTGGCGCGGATCGCCGCGCTGGCGCGGGAGATCGCGCCCAAGGTCGGCGCCAAGCCCGACCTCGCGGCCGAGGCCGCGCGGGTGGCGAAGGCCGACCTCGCCTCCGAGATGGTCTACGAGTTTCCCGAGCTTCAGGGCGTGATGGGCCGGTATTACGCGGCGGCGGCGGGCCACGACGACGGCGTGCCGGAAGCCTGCGAGGATCACTACAAGCCGCTCGGCCCGTCCGACGACGTGCCGACGCATCCGGTGGCGGTGGCGGTGGCGCTGGCCGACAAGCTGGACATGCTCGCCGGGTTCTGGGCGATCGACGAGAAGCCGACCGGGAGCAAGGATCCGTTCGCGTTGCGCCGAGCGGCGCTGGGGGTGATCCGGATCGTGCTGGAGAACGGGCTACGGCTTGAGTTGGTGCGAGGATTCTCAATCGCGCGGCAGCTTCATCTTGAGACTGCAATTTATAGATATGCAGTCTTCAAGCCAGATGAGATTTATACAAATATACCTAAGGAGATGAGATTCTTGAATTTGGTTGCCAATCTAGATTACCTGCCTTCAAACGCAGCTTCTGCGGAACTCTATGTGGTGTATGCGCAGCCGTCCGAACCGCACGTGCATCAGGAGGGTATCCGCCAAATGAGCGCGGAAGGACATATTGCATTTCCGACAGAAGTGCGGCTGTCGGCCGACCTCCTCTCCTTCCTCGCCGACCGCCTCAAGGTCCACCTCCGCGCCGAGGGCATCCGCCACGACGTCGTCGCGGCCTGCTTCGGGCCGGATCAGGACGACCTCGTGCTCCTCGTCGCCCGCGTGCGCGCCCTGCAGGCGTTCCTCGGCACCGAGGACGGGGAGAACCTGCTGACCGGTTATCGCCGCGCGGCGAACATCCTCGCGGCGGAGGAGGCGAAGGACGGGGTGGAATACTCCTTCGGCGCCGATCCGAAATTCGCGGAGGCGGCGGCGGAGAAGGCGCTCTTCGCGGCGCTCGACGCGGCGGAGGCCGCGCTCGACGCCGCGTTGGCGCGCGAGGACTTCGAGGCGGCGATGCGGGCGCTGGCGGACCTTCGCGGGCCGGTCGACGCCTTCTTCGACGACGTCGTCGTCAACGCCGAGAACGAGGTGGTGCGGCGCAACCGGCTGAACCTGCTGAACCGGCTGCGCAAGGCGACGCTGAAGGTGGCGGACCTCTCGGCCATCGAGGGATGAGGTCGGTCCTGATCACGGGCGCGGGCTCGGGGATCGGGTTGGCGGCGGGGCGGGCGTTGAAGGCGCGGGGCTGGCGGGTGCTCGCCGCGCCCCGGCGCGAGACGCATGTCGCGGGGCTTGCGGCCGAGGGCTTCGACGCCTTCGCGCTCGACCACGAGGATCCCGACTCGGTCGCCGCCGGGGCGGCGCGGGCGCTGGAGATCGCCGACGGACGGCTCGACGCGGTGATCCACAACGGGGCCTTCGCCCTGCCGGCGCCGCTGGAGGACGTGAGCCGCGAAGCGCTGGCCACGGTGCTGGCGGCGAACCTCCTCGGCCCGCACGACCTGCAGCGCAGGCTGACCCCGGCGATGCGCGCGGCGGGGGGCGGGCGGATCGTCGCGGTCTCCTCGGTGTTCGGGCTTCTCAGCCTGCGCTATCGCGGACCCTACAACATCTCGAAATACGCGCTGGAGGCCTGGGCCGACGCGCTCCGGCGCGAACTGAGCGCCGAGGAGCGGCCGGGCGGGGACTGGTCGGTCTCCATCGTCGAGCCGGGGCCGGTGCGGACGCCGTTCCGCGAGCGCTCGCTGGCGCGGCTGCGCGACTTCGTCGATCCCGAGGCGAGCGCCTGGCGGCGGGCCTGGGACGAGAAGATCATGCCGCGGCTGACCGCCGCGGAGCCGCCCCGCCTCGCCTGGTACGAGCGCACCACGGCGGCGACGGACCGGGCGCTGGTCCATGCGCTCGAGGCGCGGCGGCCGAAGGCGCGCTACCTCGTGACGCCCGCGGCCTGGATGGTGGCGGGGGCGGTGCGGGCGCTGCCGACGCGGGCGCTCGACCGGCTGTTCCGGGGCGACGTGTGAGCGGACCGCTGGTCAACCGGCCCGCGGCGCACTAGATCCGCGCTCATGGGACAAGTCGTGCTCGTCGTCGCGCTGATCGCCTGCCTCGCGGTGCTGGCCATACTCCTGTTCGGGGTGGGCTCCTTCGCCAAGGGCGGCGAATTCAACCGCAAATACGCCAACAAGATCATGCAGGCGCGCATCATCGCCCAAGCGGCGGCGGTGGTGCTGATCCTGCTGGCCGTCTGGGTTCTGGGGAACGAATAGTGGTCGTCCTGAACAAGATCTACACGCGCACCGGAGACGACGGGGAGACCGCTCTCGGCAACGGCGCGCGGGTCGCGAAGCATTCGGTGCGGGTCACCGCCTACGGCACGGTGGACGAGACCAACGCGACGGTCGGCCTTGCGCGGCTGCACGCGGAGGGGGAGCTGGACGGCGCACTGGCGCGAATCCAGAACGATCTCTTCGATCTCGGCGCAGACCTCTGCACGCCGGATCTGCACAAGGACGCCGAGGCGGAGCACCCGCCGTTGCGCATCGTCGAGAGCCAGGTCGAACGGCTGGAGCGCGAGATCGACGTGATGAACGCCGTGCTGGAGCCGCTGCGCAGCTTCATCCTGCCGGGGGGCTCGCCGCTGGCCGCGCATCTGCATCTCTGCCGCACCGTGTCCCGGCGGGCGGAGCGGTCGACGATGGAACTCGCCACGCTCGAGGACGTGAACCCGCCGGCGCTGCGCTATCTCAACCGGTTGTCGGACTGGTTCTTCGTCGCCGGCCGCGTCGCCAACGAGGGGGGCAAGGCCGACGTCCTCTGGACCCCCGGCGCC
>JAWLFJ010000130.1:0-10287 GCA_041685625.1 Paracoccaceae bacterium
AAAGGGGGGTCGATCCCCCCTTTCGCCGCGGCCCCCCTCGAAGACGCCGCGGCCCCGGGCCGGGGCGTGCCGGGCGGGGGGCGGCCCCCGTCCGGCGCGCGGATCAGGCCGCGTTGGCGAGGTTGCGCAGCACGTAGTGCAGCACGCCGCCGTTGCGGACGTAGTCGAGCTCGACCCCGGTATCGATCCGGCAGCGCAGCGTGATCGTCTCCTCCGACCCGTCGGCCCGGCGGATGGTGCAGGGAACCTCGGAGCGCGGCTCGAGGTCGCCCTCGAGCCCCTCGATCGAGATCTCCTCGTCGCCGGTCAGGTTCAGGCCGTGGCGATCCTGGCCGCCGGTGAACTCGAACGGGATCACGCCCATGCCGACGAGATTGGAGCGGTGGATTCGCTCGAAGCTCTCGGCGATCACCGCCTTGACGCCGAGGAGCGCGGTGCCCTTCGCCGCCCAGTCGCGGCTGGAGCCGGTGCCGTACTCCTTGCCGGCGACGACCACGAGGGGCCGGCCCTGCTCGGCCCAGGCCATGGCGGCGTCGTAGATCGACATCTGGCTGCCGTCAGGACCCTTGGTGTAGCCGCCCTCGACGCCGTCCAGCATCTCGTTGCGGATGCGGATGTTGGCGAAGGTGCCGCGCATCATCACCTCGTGATTGCCGCGGCGCGAGCCGTAGGAGTTGAAGTCGCGCGGGGCGACCTGATGCTCCTGCAGGTAGCGTCCGGCCGGATGCTCGGTCTTGAAGGAGCCGGCGGGCGAGATGTGGTCGGTGGTGACGCTGTCGCCGAGAAGGGCGAGGATGCGCGCGCCCTCGACGTTCTCGATCGTGCCGGGCTCGGGCGACATGCCCTCGAAATAGGGCGGGTTCTGGACGTAGGTGGAGGTCGCCGGCCAGTCGTAGGTCAGGCCCTCCGCGGTGTCGATCGCGCGCCACTTCTCGTCGCCCTCGAAGACGTCGGCGTACTTGTCGCGGAACGCCTCGCGCGTGACGGTCTTCTCCACGAGTTCGGCGATCTCGTGCTGGGTCGGCCAGATGTCCTTCATGAACACCGGGTTTCCGTCCTCGTCGTGCCCCAGCGGCTCGCAGGTGACGTCGAGGTTCATGTCGCCGGCGAGGGCGTAGATCACCACCAGCGGCGGCGAGGCGAGGTAGTTGGCGCGGACGTCCGGGTTCACCCGGCCCTCGAAGTTGCGGTTGCCGGAGAGCACCGAGGCGGCGACGAGGTCGCCGTCCGAGATCGCCTTGGAGATCGCCTCCGGCAGCGGGCCGGAATTGCCGATGCAGGTGGTGCAGCCGTAGCCGACGAGGTCGAAGCCGAGCGCGTTCAGGTCGTCCTGCAGGCCCGCCGCCTCGAGATACTGCGTCACGACCTGGGAGCCCGGCGCGAGCGAGGTCTTGACCCAGGGCTTGGAGGTCAGCCCCTTCTCCCGCGCCTTCTTCGCGACGAGGCCGGCGCCGATCATCACGTAGGGGTTGGAGGTGTTGGTGCAGGAGGTGATCGCCGCGATGACGACGGAGCCGTCGCGGATCTCGTAGTTCTCGCCCTCGACCTTGACTGACTTGCGCACGTCGGGCGGAGAGGCCGGCGCGGGGGATTCGTAGGCCATGTCCTCGGCCCGCGCGTCGGACTGGATGCCGCGATGCTCGGAGACGACCTGGTAGAACTCGGTCGCGGCGCGGGAGAGGGGGACGCGGTCCTGCGGGCGCTTCGGACCGGCGAGGGAGGGTTCCACCTCGCCGAGGTCGAGGCTGAGGGTGGAGGAGTAGACGGGGTCGTACCGCGCGTCGCGCCAGAGGCCGTTGGCCTTGGCGTAGGCCTCGACGAGCGCGACGCGGTCCTCCTCGCGGCCCGAGCCGCGCAGGTAGCGCAGCGTCTCCTCGTCGATCGGGAAGAAGCCGCAGGTGGCGCCGTATTCGGGCGCCATGTTGGCGATGGTCGCCCGGTCGGCCAGCGGCAGATGCGCGAGGCCGTCGCCGTAGAACTCGACGAACTTGCCGACCACGCCGTGCTTGCGGAGCATCTGGGTGACGGTGAGCACGAGGTCGGTCGCCGTCACGCCCTCCTTCAGCGCGCCGTCGAGGCGGAAGCCGACCACCTCCGGGATCAGCATGGAGATCGGCTGGCCGAGCATGGCGGCCTCGGCCTCGATGCCGCCGACGCCCCAGCCGAGGATGGCGAGGCCGTTGACCATGGTGGTGTGGCTGTCGGTGCCGACGAGCGTGTCGGGATAGGCGACGAGGTCGCCGTCCTGATCGACGTCGCTCCAGACGGTCTGGCCGAGATACTCGAGGTTCACCTGGTGGCAGATGCCGGTGCCCGGCGGCACCACCCGGAAGTTGTCGAAGGCGCCCTGCCCCCATTTCAGGAACTGGTAGCGCTCGCCGTTGCGCTCGTATTCGCGGTCGACGTTGAGCTGGAAGGCGCGGGGGGTCCCGAACTCGTCCACCATCACCGAGTGGTCGATGACGAGGTCCACCGGGTTCAGCGGGTTGATCTTCTCCGGGTCGCCGCCGAGCGAGACCATCGCGTCGCGCATGGCCGCGAGGTCCACGACGGCCGGGACGCCGGTGAAGTCCTGCATCAGCACGCGCGCCGGGCGATAGGCGATCTCGCGGTCGACCTTGCCGCCGTTGGCGGCCCAGTCGGCGAAGGCGCGGATGTCCGCGGTCTCGACGGTGTCGCCGTCCTCGAAGCGCAGGATGTTCTCGAGCACGACGCGAAGCGCCGCGGGCAGCTTCGAGAAGTCGCCGAGGCCGGCCTCGGTGGCTGCGGGGATCGAGTAGTAGGCGTAGGTCTTGCCTCCCGCCTCGAGGGTGCGGCGGGTCTTGGCGACGTCCGTGCCGACGGTGATGGGCATTGGCGGGGCTCCCCTTGGCTGGGCGCGGCGACCGTCGGAGGGCGAAGGCGCGGCCGCGCCGGGTGGCGACAGGATGGGGCGAGGCATACGCGCCGGGACGCCTGTATGCAAGTGTATGCGATGCGGCGCCTTGGCGCCCGAGGTGGCGGGTGCGACTCGCATGTTCGGAAGACTACGCCCGACGGCGGCCCGCGTTCCCGCCATCGCCTCCGGCGAAGGACCACGCGCCGCCTTGCCTCCGCCTCTCCGCCGGGGGATGGGTTGCGCCATGGAGCTGATCGCGGAGGGGCTCGCCTGCCGGCGGGCGGGACGGCTGGTGTTCGAGGGGGTCTCGCTGCGCGTCGGCGCTGGCGAGGCCGCGGTGCTGCGCGGGCCGAACGGCTCGGGCAAGAGCTCGCTCCTGCGCGTCCTCGGCGGGCTGATCCCCCCCGCGGCGGGGACGGCGACGCTCGGCGGCCGTCCGATCGCCGAAGGCGAGGCCTGGCGCGAGCGAGTGGCCCTCGCCGGCCATCAGGACGCGGTGAAGCCGGCGCTGACGGTGCGCGAGAACCTCGCGGGCTGGGCGGAGATGTTCGGCCGGCCGGATCGGGTCGACGAGGCGCTGGCGCGCTTCGGCCTCGACGCGCTGGCGGAGGATCCGGCGGGCTGGTGCTCGGCCGGCCAGCGGCGACGGCTGGGGCTGGCGCGGCTGCTGGTCGTCGACCGGCCGCTCTGGCTGCTGGACGAGCCGACGGTCTCGCTCGACGCCGCCTCGACGGAGGTCTTCGCGGGCGTGGTCAAGGCGCATTGCGCGGCGGGGGGCATCGCGGTGGCGGCGACGCATGTGGCGCTCGGCTTCGGGGGGCCGGAGATCCGGCTGGAGGCGCGGCGCGCCGGGCCGCCCGACGCGGCGGCGGCGGAGGAGGGCGCGGCGGCGGCGGACCCGTTCCTCGGCGAGGACTGGGCGTGAACGCCGCGCTGGCGCTCCTGCGGCGCGACCTGCGCCTCGCCTTCCGCATCGGGGGCGGCGGGCCGCTCGGGCTCGCCTTCTTCCTGCTGGCGGGGCTCTTGGCGCCGCTCGGCGCGGGGCCGGAGCAGGCGGCGCTGAGCCGCGTCGCGGCGGGGACGATCTGGACGGCGGCGCTGCTCGCCTGCCTGCTGAGCCTCGACCGGCTGTTCCAGGCGGATCTCGAGGACGGCTCGCTGGACTGGATCGCGCTCGGTCCGCTGCCGCTGGAGGGGGCGGTGCTGGCCAAGACGGCGGCGCACTGGCTGACGACGGGGCTGCCGCTGACGCTGGCGGCGCCCGTGCTGGCGGTGATGCTGGCGCTGCCGGAGGGCGCGCTCGGGACGCTGACGCTGGCGCTGGCGATCGGCACGCCGGCGCTGTCGCTCGTCGGGGCGGTGGGGGCGGCGCTGACGGCGGGGGTCAGGCGCGGCGGGCTGCTGCTGAGCGTGCTGGTGCTGCCGCTCTACGTGCCGACGCTGATCTTCGGGGCGCAGGCGACCGAGCGGGCGGGGCTGAGCCTCGATCCGGGTCCGGCGCTCCTGTTCCTCGGCGCGGTGACGCTGCTGGCGCTCGCCGTGGCGCCCTTCGCCGCCGCCGCCGCGCTCCGGGTCAACCTGCGCTGAGGGTCGCCGCCCGGGCGGGGTGCGGGGCCGAAGGGGGCGCGCGGCGCGAGGGGGGTCGATCCCCCCTCGCGGCGCTCAGGGCGAGACGTAGGTCTCGTCGAGCGCGTAGCCGGCGGAGCGGACGGTGCGGATCGGGTCGCGGTCGCCGCGCCGGTTGATCGCCTTGCGCAGGCGCCCGACATGCACGTCCACCGTGCGGATCTCGACGTAGACGTCGCGGCCCCAGACGAGGTCGAGGAGCTGCTCGCGGCTGAACACGCGCCCCGGCCGCTGCATCAGGACGTCGAGCAGCTTGAACTCGGTCGGGCCGAGATGCAGGTCCCGCTCGCCCCGGCGGACGCGATGCGCCTGTCGGTCGAGCACGATGTCGCCGAAGGTCGCGACGTCCCCGGCCAGCGTCGGGCGGGAGCGGCGGAGCACGGCGCGGATGCGCGCCTGCAGCTCGGTCATCGAGAAGGGCTTGGTGAGGTAGTCGTCGGCCCCGGTCTCGAGCCCGCGGATGCGGTCGTCCTCCTCGCCGCGGGCGGTGAGCATGATTATCGGGGTGTCCTTGATGTCGCTCCGCGCGCGGATGCGGCGACAGATCTCGATGCCGGAGACGTGCGGCAGCATCCAGTCGAGGACGATGATGTCGGGCTTCTCGTCCTCGATCGAGAAAAGCGCCTCGTCGCCGTCGGTGACCAGGCTGACCTTGTAGCCTTCCGTGACGAGATTGTACTCGAGCAACGCGCAGAGGGACTCCTCGTCCTCGATCACCATGACGCGGGCGGTCATCGGCCGGTTCTCCTTCGTGAACGTCCCGCGGGGGGACGGACGGGTGCGGCGTTCGGCCCTGGCGGGCCGTCGCCGGACGGTGCGGCGGGGGGCGTCGTCAGCCCGGCGCTTCCTCCCCGTAGCCGCGGGGGCCGCGCGGACGCTGGGCGTCGAGGGGTTCGCCCTCCACGGTGAAATAGGTCATCTCGGCCACGTGCGTGGCGTGGTCCCCGACCCGCTCCAGGTTCTTGGCGATGAACATGTGGTGGGAGCCGAGCGTGATCGTCCGCGGATCCTCCATCATGTAGGTGATCAGCTCGCGGAACAGGGCGTTGTAGAGTTCGTCGATCTCCACGTCGCGCCGCCAGACCTGCACGGCGAGGGCGCTGTCCTTGGAGGCGAAGGCGTCCAGCGCCTCCGCCAGGCGCTGCTGCGCCACCCGGCCCATGCGCGCGACCGAAGCCGAGAGGCGCGTCGGGCGGCCCTGCGCCAGCTCCAGCCCGCGGCGGGCGCTGGACTTGGCGAGGTCGCCGACCCGCTCCAGCGTCGCGGAGATCTTCAGCGAGGCCACCAGCAACCGCAGATCCCCCGCCACCGGCGCGCGCAGCGCGATGAGGCGGATGATCAGCTCCTCGACCTCCGCCTCGAGCGCGTCGAGGCGGCGGTCACGGACGATCACCTCCTCGAGCAGCGCGACGTCGCGCCGCTCCAGCCCCTCCAGCGCCTGGCCGAGCATGTCCTCGGCGAGGCCGCCCATCTCGGCGATGCGGGCGCGCACGCCCATCAGTTCGTCGTCGAAGGCCGAGACGATGTGCGGTCCCATGCTCAGGTCGGTCATTCGGATGCGCCTTTCGGGTGCGGCGCGCCGCGGGTCAGCCGAAGCGGCCGGTGATGTAGTCCTGCGTGCGCTTGTCGGTGGGGTTCGTGAAGATCTTCGTGGTGTCGTCGTATTCGACCATCACGCCGAGGTGGAAGAACGCCGTCTTTTGCGAGACCCGCGCCGCCTGCTGCATGGAGTGCGTGACGATCACCACCGAATAGCTCTCGCGCAGCTCGTCGATCAGCTCCTCCACCTGCGCGGTCGCGATCGGGTCGAGGGCCGAGCAGGGCTCGTCCATCAGCAGCACCTCGGGCGCGGTGGCGATCGCGCGGGCGATGCAGAGGCGCTGCTGCTGGCCGCCGGAGAGGCCGGTGCCGGGCTGGTCGAGCCGGTCCTTGACCTCGTCCCAGATCGCGGCCTTGCGCAGCGACTGCTCGACCACCGCGTCGAGATCGGCCTTGTTCCCGACGAGGCCGTGGATCTTGGGTCCGTAGGCGACGTTGTCGTAGATCGACTTGGGGAACGGGTTCGGCTTCTGGAACACCATGCCCACGCGAGCGCGGAGCTGCACCGGGTCCACCGACCTCGCATAGACGTCCTGACCGTCGAGCAGCAGGTCCCCGGTGACGCGGCAGATGTCGATGGTGTCGTTCATCCGGTTGAGGCAGCGCAGGAAGGTGGACTTGCCGCAGCCCGACGGCCCGATGAAGGCGGTCACGGTGTTGTCCAGGATGTCGACCGAGACGTCCTTGATGGCTTGGGTCTCGCCGTAGAACACGTCGACGTGCCGCGTCTCGAACTTGATCGCGCGCGAGTCGACGGCGGGGTCGCTCAGTCGCTGGTTGGTCATGGACGGGATCTCCTGCATGGGGGCGCTCACCAGCGACGCTCGAAGCGGCGGCGGAGGAAGACGGCGAGAGCGTTCATGGCCACGAGGAACAACAGCAGAACGCAGATCGCGGCGGCGGTCCGCGCCTCGAAGGCGCGCTCCGGAAAGTCGGACCAGCGATAGACCTGAACCGGCAGCACCGTGGCGCTGTCGGTGATCCCGCCCGGGATCTCCACGATGAAGGCGACCATGCCGATCATGATGAGGGGCGCGGTCTCGCCGAGGGCCTGGGCCATGCCGATGATGGTTCCGGTCAGGATGCCGGGCATCGCGAGCGGCAGGACATGGTGGAACGAGGTCTGCAGCTTCGACGCCCCGACGCCGAGCGCCGCCTCACGGATCGAGGGGGGCACCGCGCGGATCGCGGCGCGCGAGGCGATGATGATCGTCGGCAGCGTCATCAGCGCCAGCACCGCGCCGCCGGCGATGGGGGCCGAACGGGGCATGAAGCCGCCGATCTCGACGCCGAACACCTCGATCCCCGCGACGAAGATCGCGAGGCCGAGCAGGCCGAAGACGATGGAGGGGACGGCGGCGAGGTTGTTGATGTTGACCTCGATGAAGTCGGTGAGGCGGTTCCGGGGGGCGAATTCCTCGAGGTATATGGCCGCGAGGACGCCGATCGGAAAGGCCAGGCAGAAGGTCACCAGCAGCGTCCAGAAGGAGCCGACCGCGGCCCCCCAGATGCCGGCGAGCTCGGGCTCGCGGCTGTCGGCGGAGGTGAAGAAGCGCCAGTTGAAGCTCGAGTCGACGGCGCCCTGCTCGCGCAGCGTCTCGACCGCGACGATCTGCACGTCGGAGATGCGGCGGGAGTTCTCGGGCGTGCTCATCACCAGGTAGGTCCAGTCCTCGGGCGGCGCCTCGGCCTCGCTCTCGAGCGGGATCATCACCTCCCCGGCGATCTCCGAGCTCGAGACCTCGGTGGCGCGCACCACGCCGCCGTTGACCCGGATGAAGACCGACGGCGTCGTCGGCGTCAGCGCCTCGGTTCCGCCGGGGCGGGCGGCGCGCGCGTCGAGCGCGTCGGCCTGCCGGTTGTAGACGTCGCGCTGATCGGCGTATCGCTGCGCCTCGGCCAGCAGGCGCTCGCGCTCCGCCTCGGTCTCGGCCGCGGCGGCATCGTCCTGGCGCACGGCGCGCCCGGCTTCCTGACGCGCCGCGAGGCGGCGCATCTGCTCGGCCTCCTCCAGCAGTGTGACCTTCACCTCGTCGAGCAACGGCTCGAAGTCGTCGGCGGTGGAGAGGAGCCGGATCTCCCCCGTGGTTCCGGTCGGCGAGAGGACGCCGGAATGCTCCGCCGTCCGCAGGCCGCCGTGGACCCCCTTGAGATAGAGGTCGACGTCGTCCGAGGCGAGCAGCGGGAAGTCGAACCCTGTCCCCACGAGGGCAGGCTCCGCCAGCACGCGCTCACGCAGTTCGAAGGAGGCGCCGCTGGAGACGACGTCGTAGAGCTCGCGGCGCGCGGCGCGGTTCTCCGCCAGGCTCGGCAATCGGCTCCTCAGCTTCGCCTTCACGATGCCGTCGAAATTGGCGCGCCGGATCTCCTCCGGCGTCGTGCCGACCTCCTCGGGCGAGAGCTCGAAGCCGAGTTCGACGTAGTGCTCGGTGACGGCGAGGCTGGCCTTCATCACGGTGGAGCCGACGAGGATCACCAGCGCCGCCCCGGCGAGGGTGAGCGCCGCGATGCCGTAGGCCTTCAACCGCCATTCGGCCGCGCGGCGGCGGCGCAGCCGGTCGGCCGCGGCGGCCGAGCCGTGAATCGCGGAGATGTCGCTCGAGCTGACCATCGGCGGGCCCTTCTCAGTCGTAGAGTTCGCGGTACTTGCGCACGGTGCGCAGCGCCAGGACGTTGAGCGCCAGCGTCACGACGAAGAGCGTGAAGCCGAGGGTGAAGGCCGGACCGGCGGCCGTGTCGGCCTCGGTGTCGCCGGTGATCAGGGCGACGATCTGGACCGTCACCGTGGTCACCGACTCCAGCGGATTGACGGTGAGGTTGGCGCCCTGCCCCGCCGCCATCACGACGATCATGGTCTCGCCCACCGCGCGGGAGACGCCGAGCAGCACCGCCGACACGATGCCCGGCAGCGCCGCCGGCAGCACCACCTGGCGGATCGTCTCGCCCTTGGTGGCGCCCACGGCGTAGGAGCCGTCGCGCAGGCTCTGCGGCACGGCGTTGATGACGTCGTCCGACAGCGAGGAGACGAAGGGGATGATCATGATCCCCATCACCACGCCCGCCGCGAGCGCGCTCTCGGAGGCGACGTCGAGACCGATCGACTCGCCGAGGTCGCGGATGAACGGCGCGACGGTGATCGCGGCGAAGAAGCCGTAGACGACGGTGGGGATGCCGGCGAGGATCTCCAGCAGCGGCTTCGCCCAGCTGCGCACGTTCCGGTGCGCGAAGTCGGAGAGGTAGATCGCCGAGAACAGGCCGATCGGGACCGCCACCAGCATGGCGATGACGGTGATCATGAAGGTCCCGAGGAAGAGCGGCACCGCCCCGACCTTGTCGGCGTCCATGGTCCCTGCGAACACGCCCGAGAGCGGCGACCAGGTGGTTCCGAACAGGTATTTGTGGATCTGCCAGTCGATGCGGTCGAAGAACACCAGGGTCTCGCCGATCAGGCTGAGCACGATGCCCACCGTTGTCAGGACCGCGATCGTGGCGGAGACCCAGAGCAGTCTCTCGATGATCGACTCGGCCCGGTTGCGGGCCCGCCAGTCGCGCGACAGCCGCCCGAAGGTCAGCGCCGCCGCGAGGGCCGAGGCCACGAGCGTCAGGAGGATCACCGCCATGAGGCGGATCGTGCCGTAGCGGGACGCGGCCTCGCCCAACGCCTGACGCAGCGCGTCGTCGCTGGAGGCGACGCCGCCGCGCGCGATGGCGTAGGCGTCGCGCAGGGCGAGTTGGCGCTGGATCTCGCGCAGGTCGGGCGCGCGCTCGTCGATGATCGAGAGCAGCGCGGCGTCGACCAGGGCCCGGGAGACGAGCGTCGCGACGAGCAGCGTGCCGAGCCCCGCGATCAGCGTCCAGAGCGCGCAATAAAGGCCGTGATAGCTCGGCCGGCTGTGCAGCGAGGCGAAGTGCCCGTCCGCGAGCGCGACGGCCTTTCGTCTGCCGAGGACGTAGACGGCGGCGGCGAGCGCGAGCGTGACGACGGCGGTGAGCCAGAGCATGGCGTATAGCTCCGAAACCGGCGCGCCGGACGGAACCCGTCGGGGCCGGAGGAAGGGTCGGGACGGATCGGCCGGGGACGCGGCATGCGCCCCCGGCCGGCCACCGTGGCTCCGCCCGGGCGCGCCCGGGCGGAGATCCGGATCAGAAGTCCGAGGCCGCGAGGTCCGCGAGCTCCCTCACCG
>JAWLFJ010000131.1:0-10130 GCA_041685625.1 Paracoccaceae bacterium
CCGCGCTGGCGCCGGGATCCGCCTGCGGCTCGCGCCCGAAGGCAGGGGGATGCCGCGGCGGCGCCACTCGCGCCAGGTCGGGCGGGGCGGCTCGGGAAAGGCCTGCGGCTCGCGCGCATGCCGGACCCGCTCGCGCGAGCCCTTGCGGGATTGCCGCCGCGAGGTCCGGTCGGCCTCGACCACGCCGGACGGCGGTTAGGCCGCGCGCTCCGGCGCCGCGAGGATGCGCATGCGCCAGCGCCGGACCGTGGTCCTGTCGACCCCGAGCCGTTCGGCCAGCCGTCGGCACGGGGCGGGGCGCACCGCCGAGACCATGTCGCGCAGCATCTCGCGGGACGCCTCCGGGCGGGGCGCCCCGGCGAGGGGCGAACCCGTCGCCGCCGAGCAGGTCCGCCCGCAGGCGCGACACCGCAGCCGCCGAAGCCCGCGACGATCGACGCCCCAGCGCCCCAGCACCTCGGCCCCGCATCGCGGGCAGGCGCGGATCTCCGGGGCGCGCCGATCGAGCGCGGCGAGCGTCTCGGTCCGGGCCCCGAGACCGGCCAGCCGGGTTTCGAGTTCGCTCGGCTGCCGAGGAGACGGACGAGGAAGCCCGGCGCGGAGGCGACGGAAGCGGGCCGGCTCCATGGAACACCCCGCGTGGACTTCGATGTTCGCACTATGGTCCATGCGGTTGCTCCGCCTTCAACACGCAACCCGACTACGCGCCTCGCTCGGCCGCTTCCTCCTCGGTGCGAATGGTGAACGTGCGGCGGCTCGGGGTGGGCCTCCTCAGGGCGGGTTGCCGGCTCGCGGCTGCCGAGCCCGTCCGGCCGGACGCGGGCTGCACCACCTCGTCGGACACGACCTCGCTCTCACGAGGAGATCACCTCCCGGCGGAAAGGATCAGCGCAGACCCCTCGGATCGGCGACGACCGCTTCGGCCGTCCCGCGCTTGACAGCCAATCCCGCGGCGTCTCTCCTCGCCGCGTGTCCCCACTGGCTCGGCGCGATCGCGCGGGGGGTGGTACGTAGGCGAGGCGCGAGGACGTCGCGGAGCTCAGAGGCCGAAAAGGCCCGTTCCGCCTGCAGCTTCGCGGGCGGGGAACCATGTGAGGAAACGCCATGTCCGACACCAAGCCCGATCTGGACGCCATCGTCGTCGGCGCAGGATTCGCCGGCCTCTACATGCTTCATCGTCTGCGGGAGCAGGGGCTGAAGGCCCGGATCCTCGAATCCGCCGACGGGGTCGGCGGAACCTGGTACTGGAACCGGTATCCCGGCGCGCGCTGCGACATCCTCAGCGTCGATTACTCCTACAGCTTCGACAAGGCGCTGCAGACGGACTGGAAGTGGAGCGAGCGCTACGCAAGGCAGAGCGAGATTCTCGCCTACCTGAACCACGTCGCCGACCGCTTCGACCTGCGTCGCGACATCCGGTTCGAGACGCGCGTGTCCGAGGCAGCGTGGGACGGCGACGCGGGCCTGTGGCGGGTCGCCACCGACGGGGGCGAGACGCTGACCTGCCGCTGGTACGTCATGGCGACCGGCTGCCTTTCCGTCCCGAAGGAGAACGAGTTCGAGGGCATCGAAGCCTTCGAGGGCGAGGTCTACGCCACCGGTCGCTGGCCGCATCATGAGGTGGACTTCACCGGCAAGCGGGTGGCCGTGATCGGCACCGGCTCCTCCGGCATCCAGACGATCCCGGAGGTCGCGAAGCAGGCGAAGTCGCTGACCGTGTTCCAGCGGACCCCGAACTTCTCCATCCCGGCGCGGCACGGGCCCATCGCGGATGAACGCATCTCGAAATTCATCGAGGATCCCGACGCCTACCGGCAGGAGGCCCGCTACAGCCGGCTCGGGGTGCCCGGCGAGGTCTCGCTCGACCAGACCATGACCGTTCCGGAGGAGGAGCGCCGCCGCCGCTACGAGCATGTCTGGCGGCGGGGCGAGCTGCAGCCGATGTTCGCGCAGTTCGGCGACACGCTTGTGGACAAGGCCGCCAACGACTCGATGGCCGAGTTCATCCGCGAGAAGATACGCTCCATCGTCAAGGATCCCGAGACCGCCGAGAAGCTCTGCCCGAAGGACCACCCGGTCGCCTCCAAGCGCCCCTGCCTGGACGACGGCTATTTCGAGACGTTCAACCGTCCGCACGTCCACCTCGTCGACCTGCGCGAGGACCCTATCCGCAGGGTCGCCGCCAGCGGCATAGAGACGGAGAGCGGGCTGCACGAGTTCGACGTCATCGTCCTCGCCACCGGCTTCGACGCGATGACCGGCGCCGTGGTGCGCGTGGACATCAAGGGCCGCGACGGCCTCGCCCTGAAGGACAAGTGGGCCGAGGGGCCGGAGACCTACATGGGGCTGACCGTCGCCGGCTTTCCCAACCTCTTCCTGATCACCGGCCCCGGAAGCCCCTCGGTGCTCTCCAACATGGCCGTGTCGATCGAACAGCACGTCGAGTTCGTCGACGATCTGATCAGGGACAT
Organism: Paracoccaceae bacterium; assembly: GCA_041685625.1. Lineage (GTDB taxonomy): Bacteria > Pseudomonadota > Alphaproteobacteria > Rhodobacterales > Rhodobacteraceae > Albimonas. Next base: position 2,472 of record JAWLFJ010000131.1, read on the forward strand.
GCGAGAGAAGGGCCGCGACGTGGTCGAGGCCTCGCGGAAGGCCGAGGAGGTCTGGGGCCGCTACGTCAACGACGCCGGCGACCTGACGCTGCACGTGACCGCGAACTCCTGGTACATGGGGGCCAACGTGCCGGGCAAGCCGCGCAGGTTCCTGCCCTTCATCGGCGGCGTGGACGCCTATCGCAGGGCCTGCGACGACATCAAGGCGGCCGACTGGACCGGCTTCCACTTCCGCGGCGCGGAGGGGGAGCGGCGCGACGACGGCATCGTGCGCCCTTGGCGGCCGGACGTCACCGCGGTGGTCGAGGCGATGGCCGAGGCCGGCCTGCCTCCGCTTCACACGCTCCCGCCGCCGGACCTGCGGGAGCTGATGAAGGGCCTGGGCGAGCAGTCGCCGAAGGGGCCCGAGGTCGGCGAGATCGTCGACGGGACCTATCCGGGCGCGGACGGCAGCCCGCTCGCCTGGCGACTCTATCGCCCGGAGACGCCGGGACCGCATCCGCTCGTCGTCTACTTCCACTGCGGCGGCTGGGTGATCGGCGACGCGACCTCCGACGACGCGTTCTGCCGGGACCTGTGCCTCCGCTCGGGCTGCGCCATCGTCTCCTGCGACTACCGCCATGCGCCGGAGGCGCGGTTTCCCGCGGCGGCGGAGGACGCGGTCGCGGCGCTTCGCTGGGCCTCGGAGAACGCCGTCTCCCTCGGCGCCGCGCCGGGGGCGCTGGCGGTGGCCGGCTGGAGCGCGGGCGGCAACCTCGCGGCCGTCGCCGCCCAGCACGCGCGCGATCACGGCGCGCCCGCGCTGTCGGGCCAGCTCCTGATCACGCCGGTCACGGACGCCGATTCGTCCCGCCGGTCCTATGCCGACAACGCCGCCGGTCCCGTCCTGACGCGCGAACTCATGGACTACTTCTGGGACCATTACGTCGACGAGGCCGACCGCAGGGACCCGCGGGTGTCGCCGCTGCGCGCGGCCTCGCTGGCGGATCTCCCCCCCGCGATGGTGGTCGTGAGCGAGTTCGATCCGCTTCGCGACGAAGGCGTCGCCTACGCGGAGGCCCTGCGGTCGGCCGGCGTATCGACTCGGCTGGTGGTCGGCCGCGGCCACATGCACAGCTCCTTTTCGGCGGTGGACGTGGTGCTTTCGGGCGCGGAGGTGCGCGAGCAAATGGCGGAGGCGCTGGAAGGCTTTTTCGAGCCGCGCCTCGAAGCCGCCGAGTGACGTGCGCCGGCGGGGGGCGGCGTGCCGCCCCCCGCCGTTCTCGGCGCCGCGAAGCTCGGCCGCCGTGTTCGAAATGAAACGCGGTTCGAGTTGGACGGCGTCGTACGAGCGGGCGAAACCCATGATGTCGAACGACATGGAAACGCGACCCCGTATCGGCTCGCAAAAGGACCTCGCTCCAAGCCTTCGACGGCGCAGCCCTGAGCGCCCCGGAGCCGTAGGCGCAGGGGCCGTTAGGGCTGCGCCGGCGGACTTGGCGGGGGTGGGGCAGGAGCGCTTCTCGAAGCGCCAGCTCTCGTTGGCGGTCTCGACGATCTCGCGGTGACGGGTGAGGCGTTCGAGGAGCGCGGTGGTCATCTTGGGGTCGCCGAACACCGTGGGCCACTCGCCGAAGGCGAGATCGGTGGTGACGATGATCGAGGTCCGCTCGTAGAGCCGGCCGATCCGGTGGAGTGAGCGGCGAGCGCGCCACCGGTTCGAGCGCCGCCGCGAACGAGCTGCCCCGCGGGTCCGGGCGAAGGGCAGGCGGCCACGCTCGTCGGGCACCACGAAGTCAAGCCGGCACAAAGGGTCGGCCGCGCCCCCTGGCGGCCGTCGCGGGCCTCGGCGTCGAGCTCGTCGAGGAGGTCGAGCCCGTTGAAGAAGCGCCCGCGGGCGCCGCCGCGAACGTCTCCGCCGCCGTGGCCGGCCCGAACGTCGGAGCGTCCCCCTCCCGGAGCGCCAACTCGCCGCGCCGCGCCTGCCGGCGCTCGGTGTGGATCTGTCGTGGATGAAGCCCGTTCCGGCGCGCCACGTCCGCGGTGCACACGCCGGGCCGCAGCGTCTGTGCGACCAACGGTCGCCGCATCACCGAGAGCGTGAACTTGTCCGAGGCCTGGAAGGTTTGCTTCCTTTTGCCGGAAGAGCAGTGTTCCGCCACCAAGTCGAAACGCCATCGGCTCCCCGCGGGAGCGCCGCTGCCTGTGGGGGATCAACCTGCGGACCAGACACGCGATTTCCTAAAAGAATCCCCCCGATCAGAACCTTAGGGGGAATGGGTGGTGCCGGGAGAGGGATTCGAACCCTCACGCCCGAAGGCCACGGTTTTTAAGACCGATGCGTCTACCGTTCCGCCATCCCGGCTGTTCGCCGCCCGATTGCTCCGCCAGCGCCCCCCACGGCCTGATCGAAGGCATCAGGCGCGAGCGTTGCATATCGCATGGTCATCGTGATCGTCGAGTGCTCCATACACTTCTACAAGGTCGTCGGAGGGATGGGCTTGCGCACCATCGTCGTGCAGCAAGTACGGCGGCAGCTGTGGAAGCACACCTCGTCCGTCTCGGGCAGCACGGGCGGTTCTTCCAGGATCGCATGTGGCGGCTGATCTGGCGCGGGGCGAGATCGAACAGAAGGTCGGTCTCGCGGAGTCCCTTAGCCTGCGCTCGCAGGTCGGCGATGGCGTTGTCCGTGAGGGCTACGGACCTCGGGTGGTCTCCCTGGTCTCCCGCAGGCTCATCTTTCTCTCCTCGATCGATACATCGCGACGCTGGAGCCGCAGGAGTTCCCCTGCCGTGCCCCGGAGGACGAAGGCGCGCAGGCGGTTCCTCTCGGAGCCCGGCTCGAAACTCAGTCAGACATGGCGACACCTTGCGAGGCGGCGGGTCGCGAGGCGGATGCACGCGTCGATCCTTTTCCCGGCGGCGTAGCCTCGAACGCCGCCGCTTCCGGCGGTCTTCGCGCTCCGGCGGTCGATCGCCCCGGCGCTCGGCCGGGCCTCGCGCCCCTCGATGTCCCGGGTCTCCATCGCCGGCGCGAAGGGCGCGATCAGCGCCCGTTCCCGATCACTCGGATCGCGTGCATGGCGCGGCATGTCGCGCCGATGATCTTGGCGAGCGGCTTCGGTCGAGGGCCTCGTGGGCTCAGTCCAGTCTGGCAACCGGACGCAAGCGCAACCCTCCGAAACCGCTCAGCTCCTTTCGTATCGGGCTCTGATCTCGTCAGGCCCGCGGTCCGGGTTCTTGCGGGTCGGGGTGCCTTCGGATGCCTGACTGCGGCTGTACCGGTCCACGGTTTTGAGACAGCGGACTGGGCTCATGCGGCGCGTTGCATGTTCATGGTTCGCTCTCGTCTGATGGCGGCGGGTGGGCGATGGCCGTGGCGCTCGACGAGCCACGGCTCGTTGCAGGTCCGCTGGAACGCGAGCAGAGCCGGGCGCAGCGCTTCGATCGTGTCGAACCGGCGGACCCTTGGCAGGGTCTCCTTGAGCGTCCTGATGAACCGCGCGGCGCAGCCGTCGCCCACGGGCGCGCGGCAGCCGTCGCCCTCGGGCGCGCGTGCGAAGGCCGGGGAGCTCTCGGCCCCGAGGAAGCGGATCTCGCGCTGGAAGTCCCGGCTCATGCACCGACTGCCGTGATCGTGGCGGACCTTGAGACCCTTCGCGCCGACCGCGCCGAAGCTGCGGCGGACGGCTTGCCGGATCGGCTCCGGGGCCTCATGGCGCGTGGCCCGCGCGCTGGCGTGGATGCCGACGCACGCGGCCGAGCGGCGGTCGGCGGCGAGGAGGACGGCGGCCGGCCCCTCGCCCGTCGCGACGCCGGTCATGCCGGTCCCCCACATCCCGTCCACGCGCTTCGTGGTGACGGCGCCGTCATGGGCCCGCGGCCCGCGCGGCGATCCCGCCCGCTGACGAGCCGGGAGGCCGTGGTCCCGCATCACGCGCAGCACCCGGCGCGGGCCGGTCCGCACGCCGGCATGGCGCATCCGCGCCCGGAGCTTGCGACGGCCCTCGCCATGGAACGCGCTGTCGGCCAGCGGCGCGCGGATGCGATCGGCGAGGTCCGCGTCGGACGTCGCCCCCATGGAGCCTCGGCGGTGTCGCGGTGCATCGGGCCGATCGGCGGCGGCCGGATGCCGGTGGAGCGTCGCCCGGCCGACGCGCCGGCATCGGCAGACCCGGGCCGGGCCATGGCGGCGGCGTGCGGAGATCGACCAGGCCGAGCTCATCGCTTCGACCTCCGCAGCCGAAAAGGGGTCCCGGCTTCCGGCCGGTCGATCTTCGCCTCCAGAAGCTCGTCGGCCATGGTCATCTCGCCGAGCTTGGCATGCAGCGCCTTGATCCGTCGGTCGCGGTCGTCCGCAGGTCGGCTCTCGAACGAGGCCGCCCCCGCCGCCGGGAAGCCGTCCCGCCAGCCGCTCAAGGCGGCCGCGGTCACACCCAGCTCCCGGCTGACCCGCTCGAGGTCCTCGCCGCGCAGGACCCGCAGAACGGCCTCCTGCCTCCTCTGTGCCGACATGCGCCGCTGACGCGGCGCGGCGGGCTCGCCTCCGCCAGCGTGTCGGGCGCGCTCCGGCAAGCCCGCCCCCGTGCTCCGTTCGTCCGTCATGGCTCCTCCTCATGGGAGCCGCATAGGCCCGGATCGGTGTCTCGAGAAACCGTACACCGGGGGAAGGGCCTCCGCGAACAACTGGTGCAGACGGTCCTGACTCAGCGGCCGCCCGGTGCGCGCGATCTCTATGAACTCCGGCGCCTGCGCGTTCACGGCGGCGACGATCAGCCGACAGCCGGAGCCCCTGCGCAGCTTGTCGGAGAGGGCGACGGGACTGTCGTCAACCTCGTCGGCGGTGAACCCCGCCTCCTCGAACACGCCTCGCAGCCTCTGCAGGATCTCCGTCCGCAGCGCCGCATCGTCGTGCTCCTCTGCGAAATGCCAAGGCTGAGCCCATGAGTTCCGATCAGTGGGCTCTGGTATGAGGCAAGCCCTGACGTTCTCCGCGGGCGTGCAAAACGACGTCGCCAGTAGCGGGCGCATGTTCAGTGGCGCCAAATTCGGGACAAGAGCATATGACCATCATTTTTCAAAAATACAGATGATGATATTTTATGAATAAATATTGCCGCCAAACAACCGTGCAACAAGCGTCAAAACATTGACATAACCTGATACGTGCGGCATGCTGTAAACACCGGTGTCGTGCGCACGGCCGGCAAAGGAGGCGCTCATGTCCTATTGGCGGTTCGCCGCGATGATCGCGACTTCGACGGTCGTGATGTTCGCGCTCATGTATCTTAACACCTACGCGCTGGAGCATCTGTTCTGGTCCGAGACCCGCGCCTACATGGCCGTCCTCATGGGAGCGACAATGGCCATCATCATGCTCGCCTACATGCTGTCGATGTATTCGAGCAAGGCGATCAACGCCTCGATATTCGTGGGCGCCGTCGTGGTGTTCGCCGGCTCGCTCTGGTTGGTCCGAAGTCAGGAAACGGTCCAGGATCGATCGTTCATGCGAGCCATGATCCCGCACCACTCGATCGCCATCATGACCTCCTCGCGATCGGAGCTGACCGATGCTCGGGTGCGGAAGCTGGCTCATGACATAATCGCGGCGCAAAATCGTGAAATCGCGGAGATGCGCTATCTGATCGCCGACATCGGAACGACCGGAGAGCTCGACGAAATCTACCGGGATCCGCCGCCGCAGGTCGGGACGCTCGAACAGGCTTTGAACAACACCCTGATCGCGACGCTAGATGCTTCGCCGGTCGCGCTCGACGCTCTGCCGGAAGAAGCCGAGATGATGGCCTGCGGCTTTCGCAGAGTGAAGACGGAGGACCCGATCTTTCTCGCCGGCGACGGGGGCGCCCTGATGCAGTTGAACGGAATCCTCCTGGAGCTGGAGGATCGCGGCGACGGCGTTTTCGGCGCGCCGGGTGTCACCATGTCTCTTCAGGACGTCTCCGAGGGGGGCTGGCGTGGAAGCGCCGAGCTGATCTTCGCGCTCGATGAAGGGCTGACGGTGGGCTACCGGGGGTTCTACGACTGCGAGATATGACAGCCGGCCGCCTGCGGCTCGACCTCGCGCCCGAGTCTCGCGGCGCATGACAGTCCGGCTCGAAACTCATCCGGCGCGAGCGAGACGTCGGACGAGGAGCATGACGGAGGCTGCGCAGAGGAACCCCTCGACCGAGGCGAGGGCGCCCTCGCAGTCCCTGCCGAGCCGGAGGTTGCGGCCGATCCGGGCGAAGAAGCGCTCGACCACCCAACGACGCGGATGGTCGGTGAAGCCGACCTGGTCGGGGTGCTTGCGGATGATCTCGACGGTGATGCGGGTGGCGTCGGCGACGCGATCGCCGGCATAGGCGCTGTCGGCGAAGGCGCGCTCGACGAAGGGAAAGCCGCGGCGCGAGGCGGTCGGCAGAGGCACGGCGCCGTCGCGGTCCTGCACCGAGGCCGGATGTGCCTGGAGCACGAGCGCCCGGCCATCGGTGTCGACCATGGCGTGCCGCTTGCGGCCTTTGACCTTCTTGCCGGCATCGTAGCCGCGCGGGCCGCCAGCCTGGGCGCTCTTCACGCTCTGGCTGTCGATCACCGCCGCCGACGGGCCTGCCTCGCGCCCGGTCCGTTCGCGGTCGCGCATCAGAAGATGGTGGTCGATGGTCGTGAACACACCGCGGTCGCGCAGGGGGGCGAACCAGCGATGGACGGCGCTCACCGGGGGAAAGCTGTCCGGCAGCATGCGCCAGGGGCAGCCCGCGCGCAGCACGTAGAAGATCGCGTCGATGATCTCGCGCATCGGCCAGCGCCGCGGCCGTCCCGTCCGCCGCGGCGGCGGCAGGAACGGCGCCATGATCTGCCATTCCGCGTCGGTCAGGTCGCTTCCGTGGCGCAGGTGGTCCCGGCTATGCTGCCGCCGGGCGTCGGGGTCCGCATGAGGTGCTCCAAGTCGGATTCAGCATCCCTCTGGAATCACACCTCTCCCCGGCCATCCAGCCATGCGCGGTGTTTCGAGACAGCCTCTGAGAGCCCGACTCGAAACTCGTTCATACGCGGCAATACCTTGCGAGACGGCGGGTGGTGAGGCGGATGTGTGGGCGACGGTGACCCACGCCTCGGCGGAGGCGATGGATTTCTCCCAGTCCCCGGCGAGGCGGCGGCATCGACCGAGCCATGCGAAGGTGCGCTCCACGACCCCATCGACGGGGCAGGACCTCGAAGCCCTTGGCGGCGTCGGATCGCTTGACGATCTCGATGGTCCACTCGCCGATCCTGTCGAGCGCGCCGCGCAGCTTCGGCCCCGAGCACCCGCCTCGGCGAAGACGTGGCGCAGCCATGGGCAGGACTTCCGGATCGACGCGAGCACCGCCGGCGCGCCGTCGCGATCCTGGATGTCGGCGGCGTGAACGACGAGGCCGAAGGGCAGGCCGATGGCGTCGACGACGACGTGCCGCTTGCGCCCGTTGATCTTCTTCCCGGCGTCGTAGCCCCGAACGCCGCCGCTTTCGGTGGTCTTCACGCTCCGGCTGTCGATGACGCCGGCGCTCGGCCGGGCCTCGCGCCCCTCCGGATCCCGCGTCTCCATTGTAAATGCCGAATGGAAATTCCTCAGGAGTGCCGAACGAAAATTCCCCAGTTTCGGGTCCGGCGGTCAGTCGGGCTCAGGCATGGGCGGCTCCGTTC
>JAWLFJ010000028.1:0-37922 GCA_041685625.1 Paracoccaceae bacterium
CGCCGCCCGAAGGGGGCGGCGCGCCGCGGGGCGAGACGGAGACGAGGGCGCCGAGGGGCGCGGCGCGGGCCGCGGCCGGATCGCCCATGCAACCATGGAGATCGACATGATCCGACGGGGTGGACTGACGGGGCTCGGCGCGAACCGCCGACAGGTGCTGCAGGGGCTCGGCGCGGGTTTCGCGGCCTCGCTCGCGGGCGGGGTGCGTCCCGCGCTGGCGGCGAGCGGCGCGAGCTACGCCGACGACCTATGGGCCAGGACGGTGGCCGAGCTGAGCTCGGGCGGCGACTTCCGGCGCGAACTGAACCTGCACTCCTGGGAGGGCTACACCGAGGAGCCGGTGCTCGACCCCTTCAGCCGCGCGATCAACGCCAACGTGAACCCGCAGATGCTGATCTCCGACCCCGCGGCGGTGAACAACCTGCGCGGCGGCGGCGTCTCGACCTGGGACGTGATCAACCTGAACAACGCCTGGCAGCGGGAGATGCTCTACCCCGAGGGGCTGATCCTGCCGCTGGACAAGGAGAAGTTCCGGCCGCTCTACGACATGAACGTCACGGGCTTCGAATGGCCCTACATCTGGGCGATGGATCAGGACGGCGACGCGCTGCTCGGCATGATCCAGCGCTACGGACCGTCCGGGATGGCGGTCAACACCGACCTGATGGACGCCTCGACGCTCGAGTCCGGCGGCTACATGGAGATGATCGAGGGCGCCGCCGGCGAGTACGGGGTCCTCGACTACGAGAACTGGGTGATCATGCACACCTGCATGGCCGCCGGCTTCTCGCCGTTCCGCAAGCACACGGACGACGAGATGGAGGCCTTCCGCGAGATGATCGCCAAGGTCTTCAACAACGCCAAGAAGGTCTCCTCCGACCAGTCTTCGCTGGCCCGCGACATGATCACCGGCGAGATCGTCGGCACCTTCCCCGGCTCGCTCTACACCGTCTCGGCGGCGCGCTTCGAGGGGGAGACCCAGATCCGCTGCGTGGTCCCGACCGAGGGGCCGGAGGAGACCAGGACCGCCGACAAGCCGGACGGCCAGGCCGGCATCGTCTGGATCGAGATCACCTCGCTGGTCGCCAATCCGAACCCGACGCCGCTGGCCGAGGCGTTCCTGATCTACTGCCACACGCCGGAGGCGGCCTACCGCGTCGCGGCGCAGGCGCCGGGCACGCTGAACCCGGTGGTGCAGATGGGCGATCCCGCGGTGCTGGACCGCTTCGGCTCGGACGAGCTGGAGGCGATCCAGTGGGGCGAGGGCGGTGACTGGGTCAACGGCCTCGTCGCGCAGTGCATCGATTTCGACATCAACCCCGACTACGACGCGATGCACGACATGTACACCGAAGCCAAGCGCGCGCGCGGCTGAGCCCCCCACGAGCCTGCGCCCGGCCGGGACCCGCGCCCGGCCGGGCGCTTCCCCCTGCGGAGTGATCACCGACATGACGAGCGCCCCGATCCTCGAATTGCGGAGCATCGACAAGCAGTTCGGAGACCTGCTCGCGGTGGAGCGCGTCTCCCTCGCCATCGCCGAGGGCGAGTTCTTCACGATCGTCGGGCCGTCGGGCTCCGGCAAGACCACGCTGATCCGGCTGCTGGTGGGCATGGACGTGCCGACGCGCGGCGAGATCCTGCTGCGCGGCGAGCGCATCAACGAGACGCCCGCCAACAAGCGTCCGACCTGCATGGTGTTCCAGTCGCTCGCGCTGTTCCCGCACATGACGGTCGGGCAGAACGTCGAATATCCGCTGAAATGCCGCGACGTCGACAAGGCCGAGCGGCGGCGCCGGGCCGAGGAATGCCTCGGCCTCGCGCATCTGCCGACGCGCTACTACGACCGGCCGGTCACCAAGTGTTCGGGCGGCGAGCGACAGCGCGTGGCGCTGGCGCGGGCGCTGGCCTTCGATCCGGAGATCCTGTTCTTCGACGAGCCGCTCTCGGCCATCGACTACAAGCTGCGCAAGACGCTGGAGAAGGAGCTGAAGGACATCCAGCGCGAGACCGGCAAGACGTTCGTCTACATCACCCACAGCCTCGAGGAGGCGATGATCATGTCGGACCGCATCGGGGTGATGCGCGACGGCCGGCTGGTGCAGGTCGGCAGCCCGCGGGAGATCTACAAGGCGCCCGAGAGCCGCTTCGTCTCGGAATTCATGGGGGAGGTGAACACCCTGCCCGTGGTGCGCCGCGACGACGGCAAGCTGTTCTGCGAGCCGCTCGGCGTCGCCTTCGATCCGCCGCCGGGCGCGGCGCCGGCGCGGGGGATGCTGGTGGTGCGGCCCGAGGACATGCGCTTCGCCGAGGACGACGCCGAGGACGCGATCCGGGGCGAGATCTTCAACGAATATCTCCTCGGCAGCCGCGTGCAGTATCAGGTCCGCGCCGGGGGCGTGACGCTGCTGGTGGAGCGGATGCGCGACCTCGAGCGGCCGAGCGGCGCGACGCGTCTGCGCTTCGATCCCGCCGACAGCCTCCTGTTCGCCGAATGAGCGACGTCGCGGAGAATGCCGCCCCCGCCGCCGAGGGGGCCCGCGCCCCGGTCCTCGGCCTCGCCAAGGCGTCGACCGGGTTCTGGTGCGCGCTGCCCTTGCTGCTGCTGCTCGGCCTCGGCTTCCTCGCGCCGCTGGCGTTGGTGGTGCTCTACAGCTTCATGCCGCGCGGCAGCTTCAGCCCGTTCGGCAGCCCGACGCTCGAGAACTACGTCGCCATCGTCGAGCAGAACTTCCACATCTCCTTCGCCTGGTCGCTGTGGCTGGCGCTGGTCTCGACGGCGATCCTGCTTGTCGTCGCCTATCCGCTGGCGCTCGCCATCACGCGCGCGGCGCCGCGGCGGGCGCTGGTGCTGACGGCGCTGGTGGTCGCGCCGCTGTTCGTGGCGGAGAACATCCGGCTGCAGGGCTGGGTGCTGTTCCTCGACCGGGGCGGCGTGCTCGACGGCGGGCTCGACGCGCTGATCGGCGTCGGCACGGGGAGCCTGACCAGCACGGTGCCGGCGATCGTGTTCGGCATGGTCTACATCTACCTGCCCTTCATGCTGTTCCCGATGATCCTCGGCCTCGCCAACGTGCCGCCGGACGTGCGGGAGGCGGCGCTGGACATGGGCGCCTCCCGCTGGCGGATGTTCCGCGACATCGAGCTGCCGCTGGCGGCGCCCGGCGTGATGATCGGGGGGCTCCTCTGCTTCGTGATCTCGCTCGGCGCCTTCTCGGAGGCCAAGTTCCTCGGCAAGGGCGTGATCGTGACGGTGGCGCAGGACATCGAGAGCGCCTTCACCTTCGGGCAGAACTGGCCGCGGGGCTCGGCGCTCTCGGTGCTCGTGATCCTGCTGGCGGGCGCGGCGGTGTTCCTCGCGATGCGGCGGCTCGATCTCGACGCGATGCTGGGGCGGAGCAAGGCATGACCGACGGGCTGCTCCGGAGCCGGCTGCTCGGCCTCTACGTCGCGCTGATCGTCGCGATCCTCTACGTGCCGATGGTGACGGTCGGGCTCGCCTCGATCTCGCGCTCGCGCTTCTTCCTGTTCCCGATCCGCCGGACGGACACGAAGTGGTACGAGGAGACCTTCGCCTCGCTCCAGGTGCGCGACGCGCTCTGGACCTCGCTCTCCATCGCGGCCTGCGTGGCGCTGATCTCGGTGACGATGGCGGTGTTCGGGGCCCTCGCCTTCGCACGCTACGACTGGAGGGGCCGCAAGCTCTACCAGCAGGTGCTGCTGATCCCGGTGTTCTTCCCGCAGGCGGTGCTCGGCCTCGCGCTCCAGCTCTGGTTCAACTCGCTCGGGGTGCAGATGAGCTGGCCGGCGACGGTGTTCGCGCAGCTGGTCTGGATCGCGCCGATCGTGACGCTGATCATCTCGATCCAGGCCTACGGCTACGACGGTTCGGTGGAGGAGGCGGCGCGCGACCTCGGCGCCTCGCGCTGGCAGGTGTTCCGCGACATCACCTTCCCGCTGCTGGGGCCGGGCGTGTTCTCGGGGTTCCTGTTCGCGGTACTGCTGAGCTGGGGCAACTTCCCGCTGGCCTACTTCACCTCCGGCGCCGACGTCACGGTCCCGGAATGGCTCTACGGCAAGATGATCGGGGGCTACACGCCGATGGTGCCGGCGGTGGGCTTCCTGAGCGTCATGGCCGGGGGCCTCGCCCTCGTGATCGGCCTCGCGGTGCGGGCGAGGCTGAGCCGGGCGGCGTGACCGCCCGGCCCGCTCAGGCGGTCTCGTCGAGGAAGCGCCGGAGGGCGGCGAAATAGGGCTCCGGCTCCTCGTGGAACGGCATGTGGGAGCTGTTGCGGAACACCTCGACCCGCGCGTCGGGCAGCGCATGCGCCATCCGCATGGCGCAGGGCGGTCCGATCTCGTCGTGCAGGCCGGTGGTGATCAGCACCGGGCAGGCGATGCGCGGCATCTCCTCGATGCGCCGCCAGTCCTTGAGGTTGCCGACGTAGAGGAACTCGTTCGGCCCCTGCATCGCGCCGTAGACCTCCATGTTCCAGTCGCCGAGCGAGCGGTTCACCGCGTCCGGCCAGACGTCCATCCGGCAGACGTGGCGGTAGTTCAGGAGGGTGATCGCCGCCTGGTATTCCGGATGGTCCAGCGTGCCGAGCGCCTCGTGCCGCTGCATCATCGCCACCGTCTCCGGACCCAGCGCCTCGCGCAGGCGGTTCAGCTCCTGCGTCAGGTGCGGAATGTCCCCGCAGGTGTTCTCGAGGATCAGCGTCCTCAGCGCCTCCGGATGGGTCAGCGCGTATTCGATGGCGAGCCAGCCGCCCCAGGAATGGCCGAGCAGGTCGACCTTGCCGAGCCCGAGGGCGCGGCGCACGGTCTCCACCTCCTCGACGTAGCGTTCGATGCGCCACAGCGCCGGATCGGAAGGCCTGTCGGAGCGCCCGCAGCCGAGCTGGTCGAAGGCGACGACGCGCAGGTCCGGGCCGGCGAGGCGCAGGTGCGGATCGCGCAGGTAGTCGCAGGGCAGGCCCGGCCCCCCGTTCAGCAACAGAAGCGTGCGCTCGCCCGAGCCGTGCACGTCCGCCACCACGCGGCGCCCGTCGACGTCGATCTCCACGATCTCGCCCGCCGGCGTCGTCTCGTCCATGTCCGCCCCTCCGCGCCCACCGTGGCGTCATCCTGACGGCCCGGCCGGGGGTCGGAAAGGGGCTTTCGCGCCGCGGCGTCCGATCCGCCCTTCGAAACGCCGCCGGACTTGCCCCGGATCAACGTCGAGTCGGCATCGTCCGCGGCATCATGCGTCTCCGCCCGTCGTCGTCACCAACGCAGCGAGCCGCAGATGCCCGATCTCTTCATCCTCGGTCTCGACGATTTCAACCGGCCGGAACTCGCCTCCATGCGGGAGACGGAAGACGTCCGCGTCCATCGGCTCCTCACCACCGAACAGGCGACCCGCCCCCGCGACGGCCGGATCGACTTCGAAGGGTTGCGCCGCGACGCGGAGGCCGCGCTCGACGCCTTCGAGGGGACGGTCGACGGCGTCGCCGCCCATTGGGACTTTCCCTCGAGCGCGCTCGCCGGGGTCCTGCGCAACGCCCGCGGCCTGCCGGGTCCGACGAACGAGGCGGTCTGCCGCTGCGAGCACAAGTGGTGGTCGCGGCTCGAGCAGCAGGCCGTGGTCCCCGACCTCGTGCCGCCCTTCGCCGTCGTCGATCCCTTCGCGGACGACCCGCTGGCGGACTTCCCGCTCGACTTCCCGGTCTGGATCAAGCCGGTGAAGGCGCATTCCTCGCATCTCGGCTTTCTCTTGCGGGACGCCGAGGCGTTCCGCGCGCACCTGCCGCGCATCCGCGCCGGCATCGGCCTCTTCGGAGAGCCCTTCGACGCCTATCTCGAGCATGTCGACCTGCCGGAGCGCGTGCGCCCGGTCGGCGGCCACTGGATGATCGCCGAGGGCATCATCTCGGCCGGCCGGCAATGCACGCTCGAAGGCTATGTCCGGCGGGGCGAGACCGTGATCTACGGCGTCGTCGATTCGGTCCGCGAGGGGCGCCACCGCTCCTCCTTCGCGCGCTACCAGTACCCCTCCTCCCTGCCGCGGCGCGTGATCGAGCGCATGACCGCGGCGGCGGGCGAAGTGATGACCCGGTTCGGCTACGACGAGGCGCCGTTCAACATGGAGTTCTACTGGGATCCGCGCAGCGACCGCATCCGCCTCCTCGAGGTGAACGCCCGCATCTCCAAGTCGCACTGCCCGCTGTTCCGCATGGTCGACGGGGCCAGCCACCATCAGGTGATGACGAACCTCGCGCTCGGCCGCGACCCCGACATGCCGCGGCGCGACGGGCCGCACCGGATCGCGGCCAAGTTCATGCTCCGCACCTTCGAGGACGCGACGGTGCGCGCCGTGCCCGACGCCGACGCCATCGCCCGGGCCGAGGCCGCCGTGCCCGGCGCGCGCATCCACCCGCTGGTCGGGCCCGGCGCGACGCTCCGCCACCTGCCCTACCAGGACAGCTACAGCTTCGAGCTGGCCGACGTCTTCATCGGCGCCGACGACCAGACGCAGCTCCTCGACCGGCGCCGACGCCTGCAGGAGCACCTGACCTTCGAGCTGGAGCCGCTGCCGGACGCCGCCTGAGCCGCCGGCGACGGCGCGCTTGCGAAGACTCGACGTTTCGCGTATTCGCGAACCATGGAACCGACGCTCGACACCGAAGCCCTCGCCGCCCTCGGCCATCCCAGCCGTCTGGCGGTGTTCCGCCTGATCGCCCGGCGCGCGCCGCACGGCGTGCGGCCGACCGCGATCGCGGAGGCGACCGGCATCCGCGCCAACACCCTCTCCGCCCATCTGGCCGACCTGACGCGCGCGGGCCTCCTGACCCGGCGGCGCGACGGCCGCGCCATCCTCTACGCGCTCGATCTCGAGCGCACCTCGGCGCTCGTCGACTTCCTCGTGAACGACTGCTGCCGCGGACGGCCCGAGCTCTGCGATCCCCTCGCCGCCCACGCCCTCAAGCGCCTCGCGCCCGGAGACGCCGCCATGACCGAACGGAGCTTCGACGTGCTCTTCATCTGCACGGGCAACTCCGCCCGTTCGATCTTCGCCGAGGCGATCCTCGCCAAGGAAGGCGCCGGCCGGTTCCGCGCGCATTCCGCCGGCACCCGACCCTATTCGGAGCTCAACCCCCACGCCGTGGCGGTGCTCCGGGATCTCGGCCACGACGTCTCGGGCCTGAGGGCCAAGCACGTCTCCGAGTTCCAGGGGCCCGCGGCGCCGAAGCTCGACTTCGTGTTCACCGTCTGCGACGGCGCGGCGAACGAGGAGTGCCCGCCCTGGCCCGGCCAGCCGATCAGCGCGCATTGGGGCGTGCCGGACCCGGTGGCGGTCAGGGGCTCGGAGGCCGAGAAGGGCCTCGCCTTCCTCGCCGCCTACCGCGCGCTGCACCGGCGGCTGACCGGCTTCCTCGCGCTGCCGATGGCCTCGCTCGACCGCATCTCGCTGCAGCGGGCGATCGACGATCTCGGGCGCGACGCGGCCGAGCCCGGCGCGGCGTCGTGAGCGCGCCGGCCGAGATGCCGGCGCCGGGCGGTCTCGGCGTCTTCGAGCGGTGGCTCTCGCTCTGGGTCGCGGGAGCGATCGTGGCGGGGGTGGCGCTCGGCTGGGCCCTGCCCGGCCTCTTCGGCGCGCTCGCCGGGCTCGAGGTCGCCTCGGTCAACCTCGTCGTCGCGGTGCTGATCTGGGCGATGGTGTTCCCGATGATGGTGGGGGTGGACTTCGCCTCCCTCGCCCATGTCGGGGACCGGCCGAAGGGCCTCATCGTCACGCTGGTCGTCAACTGGCTGGTGAAGCCCTTCACCATGGCGGCGCTCGGCGTCCTCTTCTTCCACCACGTCTTCGCCGGGCTGATCCCGCCGGAGGACGCCGACGCCTATCTCGCCGGGCTGATCCTGCTCGGCGCGGCGCCCTGCACCGCGATGGTCTTCGTCTGGTCGAACCTGACGCGGGGCGATCCGACCTACACGCTGGTGCAGGTGAGCCTGAACGACGCGATCATGGTCTTCGCCTTCGCGCCGATCGTGGCGCTGCTGCTCGGCCTCACCGACATCGTGGTGCCGTGGGAGACGCTTCTGCTCTCGGTCGGCCTCTACATCGTGGTGCCGCTCACGGCGGGCCTGATCACGCGCGCCCGGCTGGTGCGCCGCGGCGGCGAGGCGGCGGTGGAGGCGTTCAAGGCGCGGGTGAAGCCGGCCTCCGTCATCGGGCTGATCGTCACGGTGACGCTGCTGTTCGGCTTCCAGGGCGAGACGATCCTCGACCGGCCGCTGGTGATCGGGCTGATCGCGGTTCCGCTGCTGATCCAGTCCTACGGCATCTTCGCCATCGCCTACGCCTCTGCGCGGGCCTGGCGCGTGCCGTTCGAGGTCGCGGCGCCCTGCGCGCTGATCGGCACCTCGAACTTCTTCGAACTCGCCGTCGCCGTCGCCATCAGCCTGTTCGGCCTCGGCTCGGGCGCCGCGCTGGCGACGGTGGTGGGGGTGCTGGTGGAGGTGCCGGTGATGCTGAGCCTCGTCGCCTTCGCCAACCGCACCCGCCACTGGTTCCCCGCCTGAGAGGGAGGCGCCCATGCCCCGCATCGCCGTCAACGGCCTCGGCCGGATCGGAAAGCTGCTGCTGCGCGCGTTGCACGAGGACGGCGCGCCGGGCGAGATCGTGCTTCTGAACGATCCCGCCGGCGATGCGGAGCAGCACGCGCTCCTGCTGGAGTTCGACACCGTGCACGGGCGCTGGCCGGCGCGCTTCGAGGCGGAGGACGGGGACCTGAGCGTCGACGGCCGACGGATGCGCTTCACGCAGGAACGGCGGATCGAGGATCTGCCGCTGGAGGCGCTCGGCGTCGACCTCGTCCTCGACTGCACCGGCGTCTTCAAGACGCCGGAGAAGCTCGCGCCCTACTACGCGGCCGGGGTGCGCAAGGTCGTGGTCTCCGCCCCGGTCAAGGACGCCGCCGCGCTGAACCTCGTCTACGGCGTCAACCATCACCTCTACGACGGCACGCAGGACCTGGTGACGGCGGCGAGCTGCACCACCAACTGCCTCGCGCCGGTGGTGAAGGTGCTGCACGACGCCATCGGCATCCGCCACGGCTCCATCACCACCATCCACGACGTCACCAACACGCAGACCATCGTCGACCGGCCGGCGAAGGACGCCCGGCGCGCCCGCTCCGCCCTCAACTCCCTGGTGCCGACGACGACCGGTTCGGCCACCGCCATCGGCCTGATCTATCCCGACCTCGCCGGCCGCCTGAACGGGCACGCCGTGCGCGTGCCGCTGCTCAACGCCTCGCTCACCGACTGCGTGTTCGAGATGGCGCGCGAGACCACGGCCGAGGAGCTGAACGCGCTCTTCGAGGCCGCCGCGAACGGCCCCCTCGCCGGCATCCTCGGCTTCGAGACGCGCCCCCTCGTCTCCGCCGACTACGTGAACGATCCGCGCTCGGCCATCGTCGACGCGCCCTCGACCATGGTCGTCGGCGGCACGCAGGCGAAGATCTACGCCTGGTACGACAACGAATGGGGCTACGCCCGGCGCCTCGCCGACGTGGCGCGCCTGGTCGGGGAGCGCATGACGTGAGCGCGCCGCGCCCGCTCGCCGCCTACGCCGCGGTGACGGCGGCCTACTGGGCCTTCATGCTCACCGACGGCGCGCTCAGGATGCTGGTGCTGCTGCATTTCCACACGCTCGGCTTCTCGCCGGTGCAGCTCGCCTATCTCTTCCTGCTCTACGAATTCGCCGGCATCGTCACCAACCTCTCGGCCGGCTGGATCGCGGCGCGCTTCGGGCTGACCTCGACGCTCCACGCCGGGCTTCTCCTCCAGATCGGGGCGCTGCTGGCGCTGGCGGCGCTCGATCCCGAATGGAGCCTCTGGGCCTCGGTCGCCTTCGTGATGGCGGTGCAGGGCGTCTCGGGCGTCGCCAAGGACCTCGCCAAGACCACCTCCAAGAGCGCGGTGAAGCTGCTGGCGCCCGCGGCCGAAGGCGCGCTCTTCCGCTGGACGGCGCTGCTCACCGGCTCGAAGAACGCGGTCAAGGGCGTCGGCTTCCTGATCGGCGCGGCCCTCCTCGCCACGGCGGGGTTCGAGGCGGCGGTGCTCGGCATGGCCGGCGCGCTGGCGCTGGTGCTGGCGGCGGTGGCGGCGCTGACGCCCGCGGGCCTGCCGGCCGGGCGCAAGGGCGCGCGCTTCCGCGAGGTCTTCTCCAAGAGCGCCGACGTGAACCGGCTGAGCGCGGCGCGGCTGTTCCTGTTCGGCGCGCGCGACGCCTGGTTCGTGGTCGGCGTGCCGATCTGGTTCCACTCGGTGCTTTCGGACGGCACGGCGGAGGGGAACCGCGCCGCCTTCTTCCAGACCGGCGTCTTCATGGCGGTCTGGATCATCGGCTACGGCGCGGTGCAGGCGGCGGCGCCGCGGCTCCTCCGCGGGCGCGCGCGCACCACGCGGGAGGCGGCGGGGCTGGCGCGGGGCTGGGTCGCGGCCCTCGTGCCGATCCCGGCCGCCCTCGCCCTCGCGGCCTGGACCGAGGCCGGCGCCGGTCCCGGCGCCGCGTGGCTGCAGGCGGCGGCGGGCCCGCATTGGCTGACGCCGGTGATGGTCGCCGGGCTCCTGCTGTTCGGCGCGGTCTTCGCGGTCAACAGCGCCCTGCACTCCTACCTGATCCTCGCCTTCAGCCAGGCCGAGCGGGTGACCATGGACGTCGGCTTCTACTACATGTCGAACGCGGCGGGGCGCCTGCTCGGCACGCTGCTCTCGGGCCTGAGCTACCAGCTCGGGGGCCTGCCGGCCTGCCTCGCCGCCGCCGCGGTCATGGCGCTGGTCAGCCGGCTCTTCGCCGGGCGCCTCGCCGGCGGCGCCGGGGCGGCCGCGCCGGCCTGAGCGGCGCACCCCGCGCGGCGCCGGGGAAGGCGGGACCGTCCCCGGCCCGGCGGCGCGACGGGGTCGCGATCGCGGCGCGCGGCCCGCCATCGGTCCCTGCGGGCTTGCGGACCCGCGCCGCACCGGCCATGTCAGCCGATCGGGGACCGCCCCCCGCAGTCCTTCGAAGGTATCGCCATGTCCGACGACGCGCAGCGCGTTCCGCCCCCCCTCGCCTCCGCGCTGCAGGAGCGCGGCTACGGCGTCCTCACCCCCGTCCAGGAGGCGGTCCTCGCGCCGGAGATCGCCGGGCGCGACGCGCTGGTCTCGGCCCGCACCGGCTCCGGCAAGACCGTCGCCTTCGGCCTCGCCATGGCGCCGGAGCTGCTGGCCGGCGCCGAGCGGCTCGGCCGGGCCGAGGCGCCGCTCGGCCTCGTCGTCGCGCCGACGCGCGAGCTGGCGCTGCAGGTGCGGCGCGAGCTCGAATGGCTCTACGCCCCGGCGGGCGGGATCCTCGCCTCCTGCGTCGGGGGCATGGACCCGAAGGCCGAGCGCCGGGCCCTGCAGCGCGGCGCGCATCTCGTCATCGGCACCCCGGGGCGCCTGCGCGACCACATCGAGCGGCGCGCGCTCGACATGACGGCGCTGCGGACGGTCGTGCTCGACGAGGCCGACGAGATGCTCGACCTCGGCTTCCGCGAGGACCTCGAGTTCATCCTCTCCGCCGCGCCCGAGACGCGCCGCACGCTGCTGTTCTCGGCCACCGTGCCGAAGGCCATCGCCGCCCTCGCCGCGCGCTTCCAGCGGGACGCGGCGCGCCTCTCCACGGTCGAGGAGCGGCGCGCCCACGCCGACATCGAGTATCGCGCCTACGCCGTCGCGGCGAACGACCGCGACAACGCCGTCTACAACCTGCTGCGCTTCCACGACGCCGAAAGCGCGCTGGTGTTCTGCTCCACCCGCGCCGCGGCGGCGCATCTGGCGGCGCGCTTCGCCAACCGCGGCCTGCCGGTGGTGGCGCTCTCGGGCGAACTGAGCCAGAGCGAGCGCACCCACGCCCTGCAGGCGATGCGCGACGGGCGCGCGCGGGTCTGCGTCGCCACCGACGTCGCGGCGCGCGGCATCGACCTGCCGGGCCTCGACCTCGTGATCCACGCCGACCTGCCGACCAACTCGGAGACCCTGCTGCACCGCAGCGGGCGCACCGGGCGCGCCGGGCGCAAGGGCGTCTGCGCCCTGATCGTGCCGCAGCGCGCGCGCCGCAAGGCCGAGCGGCTGCTCTCCGGCGCCGGCGTCAGCGCGGTCTGGGCGAACCCGCCCGGCCCGGCGGAGATCCTGGCGCAGGACGACGTGCGCATCCTCGAGGACCCGGCGCTGGCCGATCCGGTGGCCGAGGACGAGGCCGGCATGGTCTCGGCGCTCCTCGACCGGCACGGCGCCGAGCGCGTCGCCGCGGCGTTCCTGCGCCGCCTCCGCGCCGGCATGGCCGCGCCGGAGGAGCTCACCGATCCCGCCGAGGCCGCCGCGCCGCGCGCGCCGCGCGAGGCCTTCGGGCCGAGCGTCTGGTTCGAGCTCTCGGTCGGTCGCCGCGAGCGGGCGGAGCCGCGCTGGCTGCTGCCGATGATCCTCGGCGCCGGCGGGCTCGACCGCGGCGACGTCGGCGCCATCCGCGTCGGCGAGACGAGCACTCACGTCCAGATCGCGGCGGGCAAGGCCGACGCGTTCCTGCAGTCCATCGCCCCGGGCCGGACGCTGGAGAAGGGCGTGACCGTCACGCCGTCCGAGGCGCCGCCGCCCGCCCCCGCGCGGCCCGGCAAGCCGAGGCGGCCGGGCCCGGGCGCGAGGCCCGCCCGCAAGGGCCGCGCCGACGGCAGGCGCTGAGGCCCGGCCGCCGCCGAAAGGCGTCCCGTCGGCCGACCTCGTGGACATCCGGCCGCTTTGCGGGGAGAGTGGGCCCGATGGCGAGACCGGCGATCCCGAGCCCGCGCGAGGCCCGGCCACGGCGCGGCGCCCCGCCGCGCGCGCCCGGCGGAGACGCGCCCCCGCCCGCTCGTCCGACACCGCCGCACGGCGCCGCCGACGCCCCGGCCGCACGACAACAGGAGTGCATGCATGTCGTTCATGACCCACGAGCACCCGAGCTTCACGCATGACGAATACGCGCGTCGCATCGCCAAGACGCGCGACGCGATGGAGAAGCGCGGCATCGACCTGCTGGTGGTGAGCGACCCGTCGAACATGGCCTGGCTGACCGGCTACGACGGCTGGTCGTTCTACGTCTTCCAGTTCGTCCTGCTGACCATGGAGGGCGATCCGATCTGGGTCGGCCGCATGCAGGACACCCACGGGGCCTACCGCACCGTGTTCATGGACGACGACCACGTCATCGGCTACCCGGACCACTTCGTGCAGAGCCCGGAGATCCACCCCGCCGACTTCCTCACCCGCGTGATCGTGGAGAAGGGCTGGGACCGCGGCAGCATCGGCGTAGAATCCGACAACTACTGGTACTCGGCGCGCTGCGACGCGCTGCTGCGCCAGCATCTCGCCAACGCGACCTTCGTCGACGCGACCGGCCTCGTGAACTGGCAGCGCGCGGTCAAGTCGGATCAGGAGCTGCGCTACATGCGCGTCGCCGCCAAGATCGTCGAGCGCATGCACCGGCGCATCTTCGAGGTGGTCGAACCCGGCATGCGCAAATGCGATCTGGTGGCGGAGATCTACGGCGCGGGCCTGCGCTACGATCCGGAGATCGGCGCCGGCGGCGACTACCCGGCCATCGTCCCGCTGCTCCCCTCGGGCAAGGACGCCTCGGCCCCGCATCTCACCTGGGACGACCGGCCGATGCAGAAGGACGAGGGCACCTTCTTCGAGATCGCCGGCGCCTTCCGCCGCTATCACTGCCCGCTGTCGCGCACGATCTTCCTCGGCAAGCCGACCCAGATCTACCGCGACGCGGAGACGGCGACGCTCGCCGGCATGGAGGCGGGGCTCGAGGCGGCCAGGCCCGGAAACACCTGCGAGGACATCGCCAACGCCTTCTTCCGCGAACTCGGCCTGCACGGCTTCGAGAAGGACAACCGCGCCGGGTATCCGATCGGCCTCAGCTACCCCCCCGACTGGGGCGAGCGCACCATGTCGATCCGCAAGGGCGACATGACGGTGCTGGAGGAAGGCATGACCTTCCACTTCATGAGCGGCCTCTGGCTCGAGGAGATGGGCATCGAGATCACCGAGAGCTTCGTGATCGGCGCCGACGGGGCCGAGTGCTTCACCACCTTCCCGCGCAAGCTGCTGGTCAAGGACTGACGCCCTCGCCCGAAGGCCGCGGTCCGTCGCGATCGTCGGGCGCCGCAGACCGGCCGCTCCGTCGGGCCGCGCCGCGGCCGGGCCGGCGGCGTCAGTAGATGGCCGTCGCCCGGTCGATCCCCTCCCGGACCCAAGCGCGATACATCCCCTCGCAGTTGAAGGGCGCCGCGATCCGCCCCTCGGCGTCGACCGCGACCAGCCCGCCCGATCCGCCGATCGCGGTCAGCTCGCCCCGCACCACCCGGTCGGCCGCCTCCGCGAGCGTCAGGCCCGCGAGGCGCATCAGCGCGTCGATCTCGTGCGCGACGCAGAGGCGGATGAACGCCTCGCCGTCGCCGGTGGCGGAGACGGCGCAGCTGCGGTCGTCGGCGAGGGTGCCCGCCCCGATCACCGGGCTGTCGCCGACCCGTCCCGGCCGCTTCGCCGTCATGCCCCCGGTGGAGGTCGCCGCCGCGAGCCCGCCCGCGCGGTCCCGCGCCACCGCGCCCACCGTGCCGTGACGGCGCGAGGGATCGTCGTCGAGGGCGCCTTCGGCCTCCATCCGCAGGGTCTCCTGCAGGGCCTCGTGGCGCTCCGCGGTGAAGAACCAGTCCTCCCCCGCCTCCTCGATCCCCGCCTCCCGGCCGAGGCGCAGCGCCCCCTCGCCGATCATCAGGACGTGCGGGCTGCGCTCCATCACGCAGCGCGCCAGCAGCACCGGATTGCGCGGCCCGAACACGCCGGCGACGCAGCCCGCGCGCCGGTCGCGCCCGACCATCACGGCCGCGTCCATCTCCTGGCGCCCGTCGCGGGTGAACACCGCCCCCCGACCGGCGTTGAACAGCGGCTCGTCCTCCAGCGTGCAGACCGTCGCGACGACGGCGTCGAGGGCGGAGCCGTCCGCCGCGAGCACGGCCTCGCCGGCGGCGAGGGCGCGGTCGAGCGCGGCGCGGGCCGCGGCCTCGCGGTCCGGGGTCATGCGGCCGGCGGGCAGGACGCCGGCGCCGCCGTGCAGGGCGAGGCTGTAGCCCATCGGAGCCTCCATCGTCCGGGGTCGCCGCGCCGCGGATGCGCCGGGCGATCGCCCTCGATACGGCCCCGTCCGATGGCAGGTGCGCGCCGGCGGGTCAATCGGCCGCGGAGGCGGAGGGGGCGATCACGCGGCTGGTCCCGCGGCCGGGCGCACTATATGACGGGGCTTGCATGAACGGAGGCCAAACGCGTGCAGATGCCGTCAAAGGGGCCGCTCGTCGCCATCGGCGGGGCGGAGGACAAGTCGCGGGAAGCGGCGATCCTGAAGCGCGTGGTGGCGCTCTCGGGCGTCGCGGGGCCCGTCATCGCCGTGATCACGACCGCGAGCGCGATCCCCGACGACGTCTTCGAGGGCTACGAGGCCGCGTTCTCCGGCCTCGGCGCGTCCGAGATCGAACACGTCCGCGTGCGCGACCGCCAGCACGCCGGGGACGACCGCTTCCTCGACATGATCCGCCGCGCCGACGTGATCTTCATCTCCGGCGGCGACCAGATGCGTCTGACCAACATCTTCGGCGGCTCGCCGACGCTCGAGGCGATCCGCCGGCGGCACGCCGAGGGCGCGGTCGTCGCGGGCACCAGCGCCGGCGCCGCCTGCCAGTCCTCCACCATGGTCTACGGCGGCCCCGCCGACGACAGCCTGCGCAAGGGCGCGGTGAAGATGACCGCGGGCTTCGGGCTCGTCGACGGCGTCATCATCGACACCCACTTCCTCGAACGCGGGCGCTTCTCGCGGCTGATGGAGGTCGGCGCGACCAATCCCGAGTATATCGGCGTCGGTATCGGAGAGGATGCGGCGGTGCTGTTCGAAGACAAGCTGATCCACGCCTTCGGGCCCGGTCACGTGATCATCGTTGACAGCTCGAAGATTACGGGGTCGAATGTGTTCGATCTCGCCGACGGCGAGGCCGTGACGGTTCACAACGTCACGATGCATGCGCTGGTCGAGGGGTACGCCTACAGCCTGAGCGACCGGCAGGTCCTCGGGCCGGACGAGCTCGAGGCGAGAAGCCTGGAGCCGACGATTGCGTATACTTGAACACCGCGCCCTGCGTGGTCCCAACTTCTACAGCCGCTACCAAGCCATCTACCTGCGGCTCGACATCGAGGATCTGGAGCGGCGCCCGAGCGACCGGGTCGAAGGCCTCGCCGAACGCCTCGAGACCCTGCTGCCGTCGATCTACCAGCACCGCTGCTCGGTCGGCGAGCCAGGCGGCTTCCTGCAGCGGGTGCGCAACGGCACCTATGCCGGCCACGTCGTCGAACACGTCGCGATCGAACTTCAGAACCAGGTCGGGTTCTCCGTCGGCTACGGCAAGACCGTCGACAGCTACGAGCCCGGCATCTACAACGTCGTCTACCGCTACCGCGACGAGGCGACCGGCCTCGCGGCGGGCGAGATGGCGGTGGAGATCGTCCGCCGGCTCTTCGACGGCGACGAGATCGACCTGCAGCCGCACATCGACGCGCTGAAGGCGGTGCGCGACGCCAACGCGCTGGGCCCCTCCACCGGCTCGATCGTGGCGGCCGCGAAGGCGCGCAACATCCCCTTCTACAACCTGACCGAGGGCACGAGCTACACCCAGCTCGGCTACGGCGTGAAGCAGCGGCGCTTCCAGGCGACCGTGACCGACATGTCCGGGGTCATCGGCCACTCCATCGCCGACGACAAGGAATGGACCAAGCAGATCCTCGGCGAGGCCGGCGTCCCCGTGCCCCGGGGCCGGATCTGCCGGACCTGGGAGGAGGCCGAGGCCGCGGCCGAATGGATCGGCTGGCCGGTGGTCACCAAGCCGCTCTCCGGCAATCACGGGCGCGGCGTCACCACCGACATCGCCTCGACGGAGGATCTGCGCTCGGGCTACGACGCCGCCGTGGCGCGCCTGCGCGAAGGCTCGGACGGCGTGATCGTCGAGAGCTTCATCAAGGGCGAGGACCACCGCATCCTCGTGATCGGCGGCAAGCTGGTCGCCGCCGCGCGCCGGCGCCCCGCGCATGTCGTCGGCGACGGGCGCCGCAGCATCGCCGAGCTGATCGACCGCGAGAACGAGGATCCGCGCCGCGGCGTCGGCCACGAGAACCTGCTGACCCAGATCCACGTGGACGAGCAGACGCTGCGGATGCTGGAGCAGGCCGGCCACGACCTCGAGACGGTGCTGCCCGAAGGCGAGATCGCCTTCCTCAAGTCCACCGCCAACATCTCCACCGGCGGCACGGCCAGCGACCTGACCGACGAGGTGCACCCCGAGGTCAAGTTCGCCATGGAACGGGTCGCCCGCCTCGTCGGCCTCGACGTCATCGGCATCGACCTCCTGGCCGAGACGCTCTCCGAGCCTCTGGAGGCGCAGTCCGCGGGCGTCGTCGAGGTCAACGCCGGCCCCGGCTTCCGGATGCACATGTCGCCCACCCACGGCACGCCGCGCCCCGTGGGCGAGCACGTCGTCGACATGCTGTTCCCGGACCCGACGGACGACGGCCGCATCCCGATCACCGCGATCACCGGCACCAACGGCAAGACCACGACCACCCGCCTGACCACGCACATCCTGCGCCAGGCCGGCAATTCGGTCGGCATGGGCTGCACCGGCACGGTGGAGATCGACAACCACGTCATCCTCCGGGGCGACTATTCCGGCCCCGCCGCCGCCCAGGCCGTGCTGCGCGAGCCCACGGTCGAGCACGCCGTGCTGGAGGTCGCCCGCGGCGGCATCATGCGCCGCGGCCTCGGCTTCGACGAATGCGACGTGGGCGTCCTGCTCAACATCGCCTCCGACCATCTCGGAGAGCGCGACATCCACACGCTCGAGGATCTGGCCCGCTGCAAGACCGTCGTGGTCGACGCCGTCAAGAAGCACGGCGGGCACTGCGTCCTGAACGCCGACGATCCCCTGGTGATGGAGCACGGCACATACTGGGCGCGCGGGGAGATCATCTACTTCACCATGGACCCGGAGAACCCCGCCCTCGACGTGCATCTCGGCGAGCTCGGCCGCGTCGTCACCGTCCGCAACGGCCGCATCGTGATGCTGCGCGGCAAGGTCGTCGTCGAGATCTGCGAGGTGAACGACGTGCCCATCGCCTTCGAGGGGCACGCGCCCTTCAACGTTCGGAACGCCATGGCCGCCGCCGCCGTCGCCATCGCCCACGGGCTGGAGATCGACGACATCCGCGCCGGCCTCCTCTCCTTCCACCCGACGCCGGCGCAGATGCCCGGCCGCACCAACTACTTCGAGTCGGACGGCGTGAAGTGCCTGATCGACTACGGCCACAACGTCCCCGCGCTGGAGGCGCTGGCGCCGCTGGTGAACGGTCTCGCCACCCAGCGCAGGATCGGCGTCGCCTCGGCCCCGGGCAACCGCCGGAACGAGGACCTCGCCGCCCTCGGCGCCCGGCTCGCCGCGATGTGCGACGTCCTCTTCGTGTTCGAGACCGACGCCCGCGGGCGCGAGACCGGAGAGACCGCGAAGCTGATCCACGACGGGGCCGCCGGCGCGCGCGCCGAGTGCCGGGTCGAGACCATCCTCGACGAGCACGCGGCCGTCGAGCGGGCGATCGACGAGGCGCAGAAGGGCGACTTCCTGCTGCTGCTCGTCGACGACATCCGCAACGCGACCGAGCGGCTCAAGGGCCGCAGCTTCCCGCACCGCTCCGAACTCGCGAGCGGCTGATCGGCGGGGCGCGGCCCGCGATCGCGCCGCAAGGAGAGAGCATGACCAGAAACGTCTTCGTCGTCGGCCTCAACGACTACAACGCCGAGCGTCTGACCCGCCTGCGCGGCGTGGAGGACGTCAGGTTCCACCCGCTCCTGACCCCCGCGCAGGTCTACGAGACGCAGGAGTTCGACATCCCCGCCATGCTCGCCGAGGCCGAGGCGACCCTCGACGCCTTCGAGGGTTCGATCGACGCCATCGTCGGCTACATGGACTTCCCGGTCTCGACCATGCTGCCGCTGCTCTGCGAGAAATACGGCACGCGCAACGCCTCGCTCGAAAGCCTGCTCAAGTGCGAGCACAAGTACTGGTCGCGCAAGGTCATGGCCGAGGTCGTGCCCGAGCACGTGCCCACCTTCACCGCCTTCGATCCCTTCGACGAGCGGGCGCTCTCGACCATCGGCGAGACGAACCTGCGCTTCCCGTTCTTCGTGAAGCCGATCAAGTCCTCCGGCTCGCGCCTCGGCTTCCGCATCGACAGCCCCGAGGACTTCGATTACGCCTGCCAGCGGCTCCGCGCCGAGATCGGCCAGATCTCCGAGCCGTTCAACGCCGTGCTGGAGAAGGCCGACCTGCCCGAGGAGATCCGCGCCGTCGAGGGCCACTACTGCATGGCCGAGCGCGTGATCGGCGGCCGGCAATGCACGGTGGAGGGCTACGTCCGGAACGGCGAGGTGACGCTCTACGGCACGGTCGATTCGATCCGCTACCCGCAGGTGCTGAGCTTCTTCTACTATCTCTACCCGTCGACCCTGCCGCGCCGGGTGCAGGACAAGATGTGGGAGATATCCCGCAAGGTGATGAAGCACATCGGCTACGACGATGCCGCGTTCAACATCGAGTTCTTCTGGGACGAGGTCGACGACCAGATCTGGCTGCTGGAGATCAACACGCGCATCGCCCAGTCGCACTGCGACCTGTTCGAGATGGTCGACGGCGTCAGCCATCAGCAGGTGACGGTCGATCTCGGCCTCGGCCGCAAGCCCGACATGCCGCACCGCGAGGGACCGAAGAAGGTCGCCGCCGAATTCTTCTACCGCGTGTTCTTCCGCGACGCGACCGTGACCCGCGCCCCCTCGCGCGCCGAGATCGAGGTGGCGGCGGAGCAGATCGACGGCACCCGCATCGTCTCCCACCTGAAGAAGGGGATGCGGCTCTCCGAACTGCCCGAGCAGGACGCCTACAGCTTCGCGGTCGCCTCGCTCTGGATGGGCGCCAGCACGCCGTCGAAGCTGCTGTGGAACTACGAACAGGTGATGAAGCGGCTCGACTACGCGTTCGCCGACTTCGTCGACTGACGGCGCTGGCGCCGGCGCCGGGGCCGGGATAAGGCTCCATGTCGCCCCCGCGACCGGAGACCCCCCAGTGAAGATCGACGCCGACCTGCCCCGCACGATCCTCGAGATCGAGCACGTGGAGATCCCGATGCCCGACGGCGCGCGCCTCGCCGCGCGGATCTGGATGCCGGAGGGGGCGGATAGCGCGCCGGTGCCGGCGATCCTCGAATACATCCCCTACCGCAAGAACGACAAGACGCTGGAGCGCGACGCCGCCCGCGCCCCCTGGCTCGCCGCGCGCGACTACGCCTATGTCCGCGTCGACCTGCGCGGAACCGGCGAGTCCGAAGGCGTGATGGAGGACGAATACACCGAGATCGAGCTGCGGGACGGCTGCGACGTTATCGCCTGGATCGCCGATCAGCCGTGGTGCGACGGCGGCGTCGGCATCGTCGGCATCTCCTGGGGCGGCTTCAACGGCCTCCAGATCGCCGCGCTGCGCCCGCCCGCCCTCAAGGCCGTGGTCACCATCTGCTCGACCGACGACCGCTACGCCGACGACATCCACTACATGGGCGGCGTGCCCTTGGTCGATCAGCTCTCCTGGGCCTCGGTCATGTTCGGCATCAACACCCTGCCGCCGGACCCCGCCCATGTCGGCGAGCGCTGGCGCGACATGTGGCACGAGCGGCTCGACGGCTCCGGCCTCTGGCTCGGCCGCTGGCTGGAGCATCAGAGGCGCGACGACTACTGGCGCCACGGCTCGATCTGCGAGGACTGGGACGCCGTCGAGACGCCGGTCTACGCCGTCTCCGGCTGGGTCGACGGCTACTGCCGCGCCGTGTTCCGGCTGGTGGAGAACCTGCGCGGCCCCGCCAAGGGCCTGATCGGCCCCTGGGCGCACCGCTACCCCCATCTCGGCGAACCCGGCCCGGCCATGGACTGGCTGACCGAGGAGACCCGCTGGTGGGATCACTGGCTGAAGGGCCGCGACACCGGCATCATGGACGAGCCGCCGCTGCGCCTGTTCCTGCAGCACCGGGCCGAGCCGCGGAGCCACTACGACACCCGCGACGGCCACTGGATCGGCGAGCCCGCCTGGCCGTCCCCGAACGTCACGCGGACCGACTTCGCGCTCGGCCCCGACGGCACGCTCGCCCTCCGCGCCGAGGGCGCGACCGAGCCCGGGACCGAGGGCGCGACCGAGCCCCGCGCCCCGCACGGGCAAGCCGAGATGACGCTGTGCTCCCCGCTCTGGGTCGGCGTGCATGGCGGCAAGTGGTGCTCCTACGCCCATCCCGGCGACCAGCCGAGCGACCAGCGCCGCGACGACGCCGGCAGCCTCGTGTTCCAGACCGCGCCGCTGGCGACCGACCTGCACCTCGTCGGCGACGCCCGGCTCCGCCTGCGTCTCCGCTCGGACCGCGAGACCGCCCAGATCGCCGCGCGCCTGATCGACGTCGCGCCCGACGGGACCGCGGCCCGGGTCAGCTACGCGCTGCTCAACCTCTGCCACCGCGACGGCCACGCGGCGCCGACCCCCCTCGTCCCCGGGGAGGCGTTCGAGGCCGAGCTGCAGTTCAAGCACGCCGCGCAGACGTTCCGCGCCGGCCATCGCCTGCGCCTCTCGCTCTCCACCAGCTACTTCCCCATCGCCTGGCCCGCCCCTGAGCGGGCGACGCTCACCCTCCTGCCCGGCGCCGCTTCGCTCGGCCTCCCGCTCCGCGCCGGGGACGGCCCGCGCCTCCCCGACTTCCCGCCGCCGCGCATGGGCACGCCGCTCGAGCTCTCGCTGCACGAGCCGGTCGCCTCGGAATGGACCGTGTCGGAGGATCTCGCCAGCGGCCGCGTCACCGTGGAGGTGCGCGACCACGAAGGCGCCGCGACCATCGCCCCGCAACGGTTCTTCCACTCGGCCGAGGGGCGGGAGCGCTATTCGATCCTCCCCGCCGACCCGACCTCGGCGGAGGGCGAGGCGAGCTGGGTGCACGAGATGTCGCGCGACGGCTGGGCCGTGCGGACCGAGACCTGGACCCGCCTCACCTCCGACCGGGACGCCTGGCACGTCACCGCGACCCTCCGCGCCTGGGCCGACGGCGAGCTGGAGCGCGAGCACGACTGGTCGCTCTCGATCCCGCGCGACCTGGCCTGAGCCTCGCCCCCGCCGGCCGGCGACGCCCGGCCGGCATCCGCGCGCGGGCCGGGCCTCCGCCGTCTCAGCAGACCTGCCCGGCCGCCCAGCCCGACGACCACGCCCACTGGAAGTTGTAGCCGCCGAGCCAGCCGGTCACGTCGACCACCTCGCCGACGAAGAACAATCCCGGAACTCCGCGCGCCATCATGGTCCGCGAGTCCAGATCCCGCGTGTCCACCCCGCCCAGCGTCACCTCCGCCGTGCGCCAGCCCTCCGACCCCGCCGGAACGACGCGCCAGCCATGCACCGCCGCGCCGAGCCGCTCGAGCCGCGCGTCGGACTGGTCGGCGAGCCGCCCTGCGACCCCCGACCGCTCCGTCACCGCGGCGGCCAGCTTCTCCGGCAGGAGTTCGGCCAGCGCGTTCTTGACCGAGACGCGCCCGCCCCGCCCTCGCCGCTCGCGCAGGGCCGCCGCCGCGTCGCGTCCCGCCGCCAGATCCACCACGATCGCTTCGCCCTCCCGCCAGTAGGAGGAGATCTGCAGGATCGAGGGGCCGGAGAGCCCCCGATGCGTGAACAGCAGCCCCTCGTCGAACGCCGCCCGCCCGCAGGCGACCCGCGCCTCGACCGAGAGGCCCGAGAGCGCCGCCATCCCGTCCCGCGCGCCGTCGGTGAAGGTCAGCGGCACGAGGCCCGGCCGCGGCTCGACCAGCCGCAGCCCGAAGCGCTCGGCGAGGCGGTGGCCGAACCCCGTCGCCCCCATCTTCGGGACCGAGCGCCCGCCCGTCGCCACCACCAGCGACGGCGCCGCCAGCGTCCCGCCCGAGGTCTCGACGCGGAACCCGTCCCCCTCGCGCGCCACGTCCTCGATCGTCACGCCCAGCCGCAGGTCCACCCCCGCCTCGGCCATGTCGTCGACCAGCATCGCGATGATCTCGCGCGCCGAGCCGTCGCAGAACAGCTGGCCGAGCGTCTTCTCGTGCCAGGCGATCCCGGCGGCGTCGACGCGGGCGATGAAGTCGTGCTGGGTGTAGCGGCTCAACGCCGACAGCGCGAAGCGCGGATTGGCCGAGAGGAACCGCTCCGGCTCGATCCGCAGGTTGGTGAAGTTGCAGCGCCCGCCGCCCGAGATGCGGATCTTCTCGCCGGGGCTGCGCGCATGGTCCAGCAGCACGACGCGCCTTCCGCGCCGCCCCGCCTCGATGGCGCAGAGCATGCCGGCCGCGCCGGCGCCCAGGATGACGACGTCGGCCCGGTCCACCGGCCGGCGGCTACCCCGCCCGCGCCGCCGGCGCAAGCCGGAGGCACGGGCGCGGCCTCACTCCGGCAGCCCGCCGAGCAGCCAGAGCGCCTCGAGCCCCAGCCCCGGCAGCGCGCCGGGGAAGCTCTCGGCGAAGATCCGCCGCATCGCGCCGTCCGCGTACATCCGGCTCAAGGCCCCGTCGACCGCCTGCCGCCAGGCATGGTCGCCCCGCGGCAACGCCAGCGCATGCCGCTCCACCGTCAGCAGCTCGGCCGAGACCGCGACCGCCTCCGCCGCGTCCGGCGTCGCCGCCAGCCCGAGCAGGATCGAACGGTCCGCGAAATAGGCGTCCACCTCGCCGGCCAGCAGCGCCGAGAGGCCCGCGTCGTGGCTCTCCACCGCCGCGACCTCGGCCTGCATCTCCATGCGCTCCAGCGTGTTGCGCAGCGCCTCCTCGGTCGTGGTCGCGCCGCGCACCGCGACGCGTCGGCCGGCGAAATCCTCGAGCCCGTCGATATCGGCGTCGGCCCGCACCATCACGCCGGCGCCGTCCACGAAGGTCGCGATCGAGAACTCGACCCGGTCGCGGCGGGAAAGCGTGACGGTCGCCGCGCCGCAGAGCAGATCCGCCTCGCCGTTCTCGATCGCGTCGAACCGCGTCTCGGCGCTCACCGGCACGTAGCGGAAGTTCACCCCTTCGAGGTCCGCGGCCAGCGCCACGCGCCGCGCGACCTCGAGGCAAAGGCTCACCGAATAGCCCCTCGGCGACTGCCCCTCGGTCCAGGAGAGCGGGCGGGCGTCCTCGCGCACGGCGATCCGCAGCGGCTCCTGCTCCGCCAGCCGATCGAGCACCTGCGCCGTCGCCGGCGCCGCCGCCAGCAGCGCGACCGTCGCCGCCACAAGAAACCGCATCTCTCATCCTCCCCGGGAAACCGTGTCGAGCCGAGGCTGAGCCTATCCGCTAAGCGCCGCCTCGTCACCGCCGAGTCGGCGCCGCGGTCGCCGCCTCGCCGAGCTCCGCCGCCGAGCGGGTCGCATGGACAATCGCTCCGTCCACGCGCGCCGGAGCGGGGACCACGTCGGCCTCGCCGGCCACGCATCCAAGCCAGAGCGCATGCTCGGCCGTCGCATGCTTGACCGAGACCTTCGCGAGGGAGGCGGCGAAGCGGCGCGACGCTTCCGGAAACTCGGGAACCTCCGTTGCGTCGCCCGGCCCCCTCCTCGCGACGAAGGTCGCGCAGCCGTCGCCACGCGTCCTGCAGCCCGCCGATGCGGGCCTCCTCGGTCGCGAGGCCGCCGCGGACCAGCGGCGTCCACCCGAGGCTTTCCGCCAGAGCCGATCGACGCCGCTCTCCGAGCATAAGCAATGGGAAGAGGCGCTCGACCGGCGCCGGCGCGCTCAGGCTTTCGTTTTCCCACGGGTCGACACAGATCTCCCCGCTGGACGGCGGACGCGCGTAGCGATGCCGGATGACCTGTTCCCGCATTCCGGACCAGAAGCGCCCGTGTCTTGCCGCGTCTACCGTGCGCTGGAGCCCGGAGATGTCCTGCAGCCCGCCGTGAAGCGTGCGGACATTGCCCGAGAACTCGAAGCCTTCGCCAACGGCGTGCCCCCGGGTCCGGCTTCCGCGTCGCGAGACCGCCGACGCCCGGGTCGCGCTCCGGCCGCCACAGGATCCGATGGATCTCCCAGAAGGGGGACGGACCGTCGGACGGCATCTGCTGTTCCCAGTTCCGACGGGCCTCCGCCGCCGAACGCTGGCGATGCGTCACGAGCTGACCGGCTGGCTCGCGAACATGAGCCGTCACGCCGACGGCGGGTCGGACAAGCCCTTCTGCCTCGAAACCTGCGGCGGCCGCCCCGTCATCGTGCAACCCATGACGCGCGACCGCCGCGACCGCGTCGCCGCGGCGACGATCCGGGCCCTGCGGCGCGCGGACGGGGACCGAGGGCGGGCTGGAGAGGAGGGCGCGGGTCCCTTCGTCGGGAGGCTCGGCCATGGAGCTCCGCGTGCGCGCCTGCGGCCTCCCGCGCCCGGTCCGCAGCCGAGGTTCGGGCTCCAGGCCCCGCATCGCCCGCCCAGCGGACACCGCCGCGCCCGGACGCCGCTCCGCGAGGAATCCACCGCAAGCGCGCCGCTCGGAGCGCGAAAGACCAATCCGGAACAGTGCAGCGGATCTTCCGAACGGCCTCGAAACCGGTCCCCCTCGTCGTCCGCATCTCGTCGCACGGGCCTCGAAGGGGCAAAGGTTTCGAGCGTCGCGGCGCAGGCGCGCGTTCGAACGCCTCGAAGCTGTCGCGCGCCCTGCGAATGCGCTTCTTCGAGGTGTCTTTCGGCACGCCCACGTCGAACGCCAGGAGCCAGATCTCGGCGACGTCCGCCGGCTTTACGTCGCCGCGGGCCTCGCCCAGCCTCGCCACCCTCCCACGGGCGCTCGCGTATGCTGCGATCTCCCGGCAGAGCCAGAGCATGCGCAGCCGTCGTCGGTCCTGCAGCGGGCCGCTCGCCGTCGGCCGGGGCGGATCGTCAGCCAGTGCTCGAAGCGCTTCAGGTCGGCGCTTATCCGCCCGTGGGACTTCTCGCCGATGCGCCCGGGACAGCGGGCCGTCGCCCGTCCCGCCTCCGCCTCGTCGCCGGGCCAGCTCGTCAGCGTCTCGCCAGGTCGCGACGTCCCCAGGATCTGGCGGTTGCGCGCGTTCGACCGGGCGTTTTCGCAGTTCGCTCGGGCACGAACGCGTTGGCACAAGATGCCGGCGAAGCCGCGCCGCGGCGGCGTCCCTCCCCGCAGCCCCGCGGGCGCCGG
The DNA here is from genome assembly GCA_041685625.1 of Paracoccaceae bacterium. Lineage (GTDB taxonomy): Bacteria > Pseudomonadota > Alphaproteobacteria > Rhodobacterales > Rhodobacteraceae > Albimonas. The sequence goes on from JAWLFJ010000028.1 coordinate 26,350, forward strand.
GTCCCTCGCGCCGCGCTCCGCCCGTCGACGTCGTGGTCATCCTCATGCTCCGCCGTCCGCATGACGCCCGAGCGGATTGAGAGGGCCTTGGCGAACCCAAGACCGTCGACGGGCCTCATGGCCCCGTTTCGGCGAAAAGGGCCGCGTGGACGGACCCGGCTCCCTGTCGCCATGACCGCGATCTTCCTCCGCCCCGCCTGCATGCCGGCCCTTTCCGCCCCGCTCAGGCCGCGTCCGCGAGGCCGGCCGCCTCCACCGCGGCGCCGACTCTGAGCGTCGTCGCCTCGGCGTTCGGGCGGGCGACGATCTGCAGGCCGCCGGGCAGCCCGCCCGGCGTCGCGCCCATCGGAACCGAGAGGGCGCAGAGGCCGAGGTAGTTGACCGGCCGCGTGAAGCGCCCCGGCGAGACGGCCTGGTCGATCTCCGCCACCGGCGGCGCCGCCATCGGGGTCGTGGGCGTCAGCACCGCGTCGAGGCCGCGCATCGCGGCGAGGAACCGCGCCCGCTGGGTGGGCCGGTCGAGGATCAGAGCGAGATGGTCGACGGCCGGGATCGCCTCGGCGGCCAGCATCCGCGCGCGCACGTCCTCGTCCATGGGCTTGGCGGGGTCGCGGTAGAGCGCGCCGTGATGGGCGAGCCCCTCCGCCGCGATGATGCGGCCGGTGCGCTCCGAGAGATCGTCGAAGGGCGTCGGCGGAGCGAAGGGCTCTAGCCGCGCGCCGCCGCGCTCCAGCTCGGCGAGGGCGGCGTCGTAGAGGGCGAGGATCTCGGGCGCGACCTCGGCGCGGTCCGCCGCCTCCAGCACCCCGAGGCGCAGCCCCTCCGCGCCGCGCTCGAGACCCTCGATGAGGCCGACGCCGGCGGCGAGGTCGGCGTCGAGCGCGGCGCCCTCCGCTCCCGCCATCACCGCGAAGACGAGGGCGGCGTCCATCACGCAGCGCGTCATCGGGCCGGGCGTGTCGAGGGTGTGCGACAGCGGCATGATCCCGTCGAGCGGAAGCCGCCCCTCGGTGACCTTGAGCCCGACGATGCCGCAGAAGGCCGCCGGCACCCGCACCGAGCCGCCGGTGTCGGTGCCCACGGCGAAGCGCGCCTGCCCGGCCGCGACCGCCACGGCCGAGCCCGAGGACGAGCCGCCGGGCGCGCGGTGGACGGCCATGTCGGACGGGTTCCAGGGCGTGCCCATGAGCCGGTTGGTGCCCCAGCCGCCGAAGGCGCATTCCACGGTCTTGGTCTTGCCGAGCGACACCGCCCCGGCGCCGAGCAGCCGGCGCGCCAGCGTCCCCGTGGCGGGCGCCGTGCGGTCGGCCAGCGCCGCCGAGCCCCAGGTCGTGACCGTGCCCTCGAGATCGAGGATGTCCTTCAGCGCGAAGGGCGCGCCGTGCAGCGGGCCGAGCCGGGCGCCGGCGCGACGCGCGGCGTCCGCGGCCCGCGCCGCCGCGCGCGCGGCGTCCTCGTGCACCGCCTGCCAGGCGCCGAGCCGCCCGTCGGTCTCGGCGATGCGCTCGAGCGCGGCCTCGGTCTCGGCGAGCGCGGAGGTCGCGCCGTCGCGGAGGCGGCGGTCGAGATCGAGCAGCGTTTCGGGATCGGGGCTCACGGGCGTCTCCATCCGTTCGGTGAGAAGGCCGGGCGGCGATCGGCCCGACGGAAAGGGCCGGCGGCCCTTACGGGACGTGAGCCTAGGGGCTCGGGGCGCCGGGCGCCAAGGGCGCCCGTCCCCGGCCGGACGTGGTCAGCTGCGAAGCGCGGGCGGGCGCCCCTTCGCCGACCGTGCAGACGCTCGCCGTCGGTCCACCGTGCGGTCGAGGCGAGGAGCGGGGCCGCTTCAGCAGACGATCGCCTCGATCCATCCCGATCCCAGCGACGTCGACGCGCCGGCTCCGAAGACCGATCCGAAGGCGAGAAGCGTCGGAAGCGGCTCCACATGGCCCTTCCACCGCGACTCTCCGATAAGGCCGACGTGCTCGGTCGGCGTCGCGCCCGTGCTCGAGCAATGGCGCCGGGACGCCGCCTCGAAAGCTTGGTGGACCTCAGGCGCGGTCTCGGCCGGCCCATCGGACATCGCCTCGGACGCGCGATCATGGCCTACGTCGCCGACTGTCCCCGCGCAGGCGAGCGGCCTGCCGTCGACGTCGCGACAGCGGATCAGGTGGAGATGCGGCTTCCGTCGAAGCTGCGCGGCGTCGAGGTGGAGCTGGCGGGCGGCGCGCTCGAGCGACTGCGCGACTTCGCGGAGCGGGACCTCTCCGATTCCGTTCTCGCCCAGGCGGTCACCGATTCTGTCGACGCGTCGCGCGACACCGGCCGGTTCGCCTGGCGGGGCGTGGGCCGCGAATGACGCCGATCGGACGGCCCTCGGCTCTCGGCCCCTCCGGGGACGGTCCGCTCGGCCCGGGCGACCGCCGTTCCCCGAGGGGCCGTCCCCACGTCATGCGACGACGCCGCGCCATTGCTCGTGCGAGGCGGACGGATGCTGCGCCTCCATCCCTGCCCGCGCTCCGGCCGCGACGTCTCCCGGACCCGTCGCCGACCTGGCCCGGCGCCCGCAGGCGGGGCAGGAGCCGCGCACGGCGGAGCAGGCGGCGACCGCCGCCGCCCTCGACCGCAGGCACGAAGTCCTCGCCCGCATCGAGGAGTTCGAGGCTGCGGTGGACGGCCCCCAGCACGTCTGGACTCGCCTCGCCGAAGCCTGGCGCCGCGCGGAGGACGAAGCCGATCCGCGCATGGCGGAGATGGGGTGGATGCCGCCCTGCCCCGACGGCATCGCGATGTGCCAAGCTTGCGATGTCAACGCACAAGCTGAAGGAGAGGGCGGTCGCCCGTCGACCGGCTGGAGGAGGTCCGCGCCGGGCGGCGCTTCCTGCACGACCGGCCGCTGGCCGTGTTCCACCTCCGCCGCGAGAATCTCGTCGTCGAGGTGCAGGCGCGCCCGGGCGCGGTCTCCGAGATGCAGTATCTCACGCGGGCCTGGGTCTGACCTCGGCGGTAAAGGGATCGACGTGCGCGACCGGATGAAAGACGTGCGCTCGCGCCCCGCCCGGCCGAAATCCCGGATCTCGCGCACGCCGGGCAATTTTCCGCCTTCGGCGAGGGTCGCGGAGCGCCTCGATGGCGACATGCCCCTCGGCCCGGACCGCTTCCGCGATCCGCCGATCACGAACTTGGATCCGAAGGGAATCCGGGGGTTTCAGCCGGATCACTGCCGAAAACCGACGCACCCTCTCGGCAGGACGTGCGGGTCGCTTGGAGCCGTCCGCTTGAGCAAGGCATGTTTCGCCGGCGCCCGGATACGTCCGACGCCTTGGCCGTGGATTGTTCCGCCCCGACATGTGAACCTGTGGTCAGGCCGCGCCGAGCGCGGCGGCGCGTCGGGAGACGTCGATGCCCTATGCCAATCTTCAGGACTTCATGGTCCGCGTCCGGAGGGCGAACCCGAACTACGAGCATGTCGTGCGGAGTTCGCTTCACGGGCTCGTGGGATACCTCTCGTCCCCCGGTTTCGCGCCCGCCGGGGTCCCTTCACGGGTCGTGGCCGTTCCCGCCGGCAAGCGCCGCAAGTACCGCGAGGCCATGCACCGCCTGATCGTCGACGTGACCCCCTTGAGCTACAGCGTCGTGTTCGGCGCCGAAGGCCCGCAGCGCCGTGCGGTGCGCTTCGCGCACGTCGCGCAGGCTCAGTGGCCCGACGTCTTCGCTCGAACGTACGACACGGTCGAGGCTCTCGGCCAAAGCGGCGACGCCTACGCTCAAGCCGTCGTCGCCGGGGCCCCACCCGCGCTCGCGACCGCGGATTCGGTGGAGCAGTTCATGATCGAGAACGCCGGCACGACCGGCGTCGTGATGATCCATCTGAACGACACGCAGGCAGGTTACGCCCGCGCCATCGATGGACAGAGAACGATCGAGCACGTCATTTCGGTGCTCCGCGTGGCTGAGATGCTCGACATGCCGGTCATGAACCTCGCCCAGAACCAGGCCCTGCCCCCGGTGGCGCCGGAACTCGTGCCGGTCTGGAACGATCTGCGGAACAAGAGGACGGTCGTCCAACCGCATGGTCACATGGGCGACGGAGACCCGGCCTTCAATCTCTGGGCGGAACGTCTTCAGAACGTGGTCGTGACCGGTTACGATGCGGAGGTCTGCGTGCACGCGAACATCTTCGGAGCCCCGGAGCACAGCCGATCCGACGATCGCAGGGGCATCCGCCGCCTGCGGCCGCTGACGACCGTCGCGAACGTCATTTCGTCCCGGGCGATCGTCGTCAGCACCGGCGCCGTCATCGCCAAGCCCGAATTCGGACTGATGAACGGTTGACGGCAGGCGAAGGAACACGCATCGCCGACGGCCCGCTACGCGGTCCCAGCGTCCCGAAAAGCTTCGCGCCAGAAGCAAGCCCGGCGTCTTTCGGCAGGAAACCTTCCCAGAGCGCTTTCCGCTCAATCCGGTTCATAGCGGACGGCGGTGAAGAGGTTCCGGCGTTCGTTCGGCGTGACGGCGTCGAGGATCTGGCCGTAGCTGGTCCGGAGCGCGTCGCCGGCACGCGCGGTGGGAGCACGGAGCAGGCCGTTCAGCATGGAGAAGGCGAATTCGATCGGGTCGAAGTCCGGGCTTCAGGGCGGAAGGAAGGGCGGCAGCGGGCCCGCCGCCTCGATCCCGTCCCGGCGGCGCGGCGTCGCCAGGTCCGACTGCGACTCGGGAAGGCATTGCCCTACCCCGCCCCGCTGCGCCATCCTGCGTCTCGCCCCGCCACGATCGCCGATGACATGAGCCAGCCGAAGCACCACAGGGTCGCCGACACCAGACGTCGCGCCGCGCAGGGCGTGACGGTCGCCGTCGCATGCGCCGGAACCTGGCTCGCGCTGACCTCTGGCGACCTCGCCTCGCTCGTCGTGGGCGGGCCGGTAGTGGCTCTCGCGACCGCCGCATCCCTGCGCGGCGAGGCGCCGCCGCCGGCCCGGGCCGGCGCGGCGGCGCGCTTCTTGCCCTTTCTCCTCCGCGAGATCTTCGCGAGCGCCTGGTATGTCGCCAGCCGCGTCTTCCGCCGCCATCCGCGCTTCGAGCCCGGCATCGTCACCTACCGCATGGAGCTCAGGGGCGCGGCCGCGCGGGCCGCCTTCATGAACGCGGTGACGCTCACGCCAGGGACGCTCGCGGCGGATCTCCACGGTGACAGTCTCTCGATCCATGCGCTCGACCGGACGGCGGACGTCGAAGGGTCCCTCTCCGCGCTGGAGGCGCGCGTCGCCGCCCTCTTCGCCGAACCGGGGGAGCCGGGGCGATGACCGGCGCGCTGCTGATCCACCTGGCCCTCGGCGCCGTCGGCGCGACCGCGGCGCTCGCCGCGATCCGGCTGGCCCGGGCGCGCACGACGGCCGACCGCGTGCTCGCGCTCCAGCTGATCGTCGCCAAGGCCATCGCGGCGCTGTTCCTGATGGCGGCGGGTTTCGGCCTCGGCGCGCTGGCGGAGACGGGGCTGATGCTCGCGCTGCTCGGCGCGGTCACCGCCGCCGCCTTCGCCCAAGGAAGCGGCGATCTTGGACGCTGACGGCTCCGCCCTCGAGACCGCGCGCCTCGCGCTGGCGGCGCTCGCCCTCGCCGGCGGGATCTTCTTCATGCTGGCCGCCGCCGTCGCCACGATCCGGCTGCCGGACGCGCTCTCGCGCCTCCACGGCGTCACGAAGGCCGAGACCGCGGGCGTCGGGCTGATGCTGCTCGGCGCCGTCCTCGTCGCGCCCGGCTGGCGCTTCGCCTTCGTCGCGCTCTTCGCCTGGGCGGCGATCGGCGCCGCCGGCGCGGCGGCGTCCCATTTCATCGCGCGCGGCGTCCTGCGCGCCCGATCGGAGAACCGCCGATGACCGCCGCCTTCGCGCTCGACCTTCTGCTCGGCCTCGGGATGCTCGGGCTCGCCCTCGTGACGCTGCTCTCCGCCTCCGCTCAGGCGGCCGTCGGCGGCTTCATCGGCTTCGGGACGCTCGCGGCGATCCTCTGGGCGCGGCTCGGGGCGCCGGACGTCGCCATGGCGGAGGCCGGGATCGGCGCGGGTCTGACCGGCGCGCTGCTCCTGCGCCACCTCGCGCTGGATCCGGAGGCCTGATGACCGTCCTCGTCGGCGTCGGCTTCGCCCTCGTCTCCCTCGCGCTCTTCGCCGCGCTGGTCGCGACGCCCGAGGCCGCCGGCCTCGGCGCCCTCGCGCGCTCCGAGATCGCGGAGACCGGCGTCTCCAACCCGGTGACGGCGGTCCTCCTCGACTATCGCGCCTACGACACCCTGCTCGAGCTCGTGGTCGTCCTGCTCGCCGCCGTCGCGGCCGGCGCGCTGGCGCCGCGCGACCCCGCCCCGGCCCCGCTCGACGGCCCGGTGGCCGAGGCGGCGGCCGGGCTCCTGACTCCCGGGATCGTCCTCGTCGCGGGCTATCTCCTCTGGATCGGCTCGAAGGCGCCCGGCGGCGCCTTCCAGGCCGCCTCGCTGCTCGCCGGCGGCTTGATCCTGCTCGAGGTGACGGGCAAGACCCCGCCGCCGCGGAGCGAGGCCGCGTCGCGCGCCCTCGCCGGGCTCGGCGTCCTCGCCTTCCTCGTCGTCGGCGTCGGCGTCGCCGTGGCGGCCGGGAGCGGCGTGTTCCTCGACCACCCCGCGCCCTTCGCCGGCTCCCTGATCCTCGCGATCGAGTCGGCGGCCACCCTCGGCATCGCCGCGGGCCTCCTCGCCCTGTTCCGCGCCGGGACGGCGCCGGCATGAGCCCGGTCGACCTCCTCTACACCGCGCTCGCGGTCGCGCTGTTCGGCCTCGGCCTCGGCGCCCTCGCGCTCAGCGCGCGGCCGCTGAAGAAGCTCCTCGGCGCGAACGTCATGGGAACCGGCGTCTTCTCGCTCCTGATCGTGACCGCGCGCGGCCCCGACGGCGCGACCGACCCCGTGCCCCACGCCCTCGTCATCACCGGAATCGTCGTGACCGTCGCCGCGACCGGCCTCGGCCTCGCCCTGATCAGGCGCACCCGCTCCGCGTCGAAGGACTGAGCATGCCGACCGCCGCCTCGCCCGACGCCGTGCTGGCGGCGCTCGTCGTCCTGCCGCTCGCCGCCACGCTCGGAACGCTCGTCCTGCCGCGCCTCGCCCCGGCCGTGGCGACGGCCGCGTCCTGGGCCAACCTCGCCCTCGTCGCCTTCGCCTTCGGGACGATCGGGGGGGAGACATGGCTCGCCGGATGGTCCGCGCCGCTCGGGATCGGCCTCCGGCTCGACGGCCTCGCCTGGGTGTTCCTCGCCTTCTCCGCGCCGGTCTTCGCCCTCGCCGCCTCCGCCGGGCGCGCGACGCTCGCCGAGGACGGCGCCGCCACGCTCTGGACCACGCTGATCGCCGGCGTGAACGCGATCTTCCTCGGCGCGGACCTCTTCAACCTCTACGTCGGGCTGGAGGTCGTGAGCCTTTCCGCCACGGCGCTCACCGCCATCGGGGCCGGCGCGGCCGCGGCGAGGGCGGCGCTGCGCTACCTCTTCGTGGGCCTCGGCGGCAGCCTGCTCTACCTGATGGCCGTGGCCTCGATCTACCGCGCGACCGGCACGCTCGACATGGGACTCGTCGCCTCGATCGGGCTGCAGGGCCCCGCACTCGCCGCCCCGCTCGCCTTCGCGACGGCGGGCCTCCTCCTCAAGGGCGGCGTGGCGCCGTTCCACTTCTGGCTGCCGCCCGCGCACGGCAACGCGGCCCCGATCGTCAGCGCCGCGCTCTCGGCGGTGGTGGTCAAGACCGCCCTCTATGTCCTGCTCCGCCTCTGGCTCGACGTCGCGCCGCAGACGGCGCTGGCGGACGCCGCGCCGATCTTCCGGGCGCTCGGGCTGCTCGCGGTCGTCGTCGGCGGCGTCGCCGCGCTCCGGGCGCTCCGGCTCAAGGCGCTGATCGCCTATTCGACGGTCGCGCAGCTCGGCTACCTGGCGCTCGCGCTCGGCTTCGCGGCGGAGGCGCCGGGCGCGACCGTCGCCTTCGCCGCCTTCGCCGCGGCTCACGCCCTCGCCAAGTCCGGGCTCTTCGTCGCGGCCGGCATGATCGCCAAGGCCAACGGGCACGACGAGGTGCCGCGCCTCGCCGATCCCGGCGCCGCCTACGGCCCGGCCAAGGCGGCCGTCGCGATCGCGGGAGGCGCGCTGGCGGGCCTGCCGCCGACGGGGGGCTTCCTCGCCAAATGGACGCTCGCGCAGGACGCGGCGGCGGCGGGCGCCTGGTGGGTCGCCCCGACGCTCGTGGCGGCGGGGCTCCTGACGGCCGCCTACATGGCGCGGCTCGCCACCGCGATGATGCGCGACCCGCCGGAGGACGCCCCCGCCGGCGAAGACGGACCCCTCCGCGGCTGGAGCGCCCTCGCCCTCGCCTCGGCGGCGCTTCTGCTCGGCTTCCTCGGCGCGCCGCTCGCCGCGCTGTTGGAGGCGGAACGATGAGCCTGGCCTGGCTCCCCCTCGCGATCGTCGCGACGACGCTCGTCTCCGGCGTGGTGATCTTCCTGACGCCCGACCGCATGGTTCGGACGCGCGCGGCGCTGAACCTGCTCGGCGCGGTGGCGACGCTCGGCCTCGTCGGGCTGCTCGTGCTGGGCGTCTCGCAGGGCGGCAGCTACTCGACCCGGATGCCCTTCCTCCCCGGCGCGCCGCTCGTCCTGCAGTCGGACGCGCTCTCGCTGCTCTTCGTCGGCCTCTCGGCCGTGCTCTGGCTGGTCACGACGCTCTACGCCGTCGGCTATCTGCGTCACGGCGCGCACCGGCCACGCTTCTTCGGCTTCTTCGCCTTCTGCGTCAGCGCCACCATGGGCGTCGCGCTCGCCGGCAACCTCCTGACCTTCCTCGTCTTCTACGAGATGCTGACGATCTCGACCTATCCTCTCGTGACGCATCGCGGCGACGCCGCCTCGCTGCGGGCAGGGCGCATCTATCTCGCCTACACCCTCGGCGGGGGCGCGATGCTGCTCCTCGGCACGATGCTGCTCTACGCGCTCCACGGCTCGGGCGAATTCGTGGTCGGAGGCCTTCTCAGCCTGGCCGAGACGCGGCCCGGCGACGGCGCGCTGACCCTCGTCTTCGCGGTGCTGATCGCGGGCGTCGGGGTGAAGGCGGCGCTCGTGCCGCTGCACGGCTGGCTCCCGGTCGCGATGGTGGCGCCGGCGCCGGTCAGCGCGCTGCTGCATGCCGTCGCCGTCGTGAAGGCGGGCGCCTTCGGCATCGTCCGAATCGTCTACGACATCTTCGGCCAGACGCTGGCGGAGACGCTGCACCTGCTGCCCCCACTCTCCGCCGTCGCGGCGGCGACGATCCTCTGGGGCTCGATCCGCGCGCTCGGTCAGAACGACCTGAAGCGGCGGCTCGCCTACTCCACCGTCAGTCAGGTCTCCTACATCGCCCTCGGCGTGTCGCTCGCGCATCCCGTCGCCGCCCTGGGCGGGATCATCCATCTCGTGCATCAGGGCATCATGAAGATCACCCTCTTCTTCTGCGCCGGCGCGATCGCGGAGACCACCGGCATCAAGAAGATCAGCGACATGGACGGCCTCGGCGCCCGAATGCCCTGGACCATGAGCGCCTTCACCGTAGCGGCAGTCGGCATGATCGGGCTGCCGCCGACCGTCGGCTTCGTGACGAAGTGGCACCTCTCATCCGGCGCGCTCGAGTCGGGCCAGGCCTGGGTCATGGTCCTGATGCTGGTCTCGAGCGGCTTCAACGCCGCCTACTTCCTGCCGATCATCCGCCGCGTCTGGTTCGCCGATCCGCCTGCCGACGCCCTGCCCCGCCCGAAGGGCCTCGAGGCGTCGCCGCTCCTCTTCGGCCCGCCGGCGGTCACCGCCGGGCTCACCGTGCTCGCCGCCCTCTTCGCCGAGTCCCGGCTCAGCCCCCTCGGCTGGGCCGAGGCGCTGGTGCTCCTCGAATTCGGCTTCGCCTTCGGAGAGACGCCGTGAGGACCGGGCGATGAACGGCGACCTCCTTCTCGCCGCGGTGCTGGCGCCGCTCGCCGTCACGGCGCTCGCCGCGCTCGGCGTCCGGCGCGCGGTCTGGCCGCTCTTCGCGCTCTCGGCTCTGCCGGCGGGGCTCGTGGCGGCGTTTCCGGGCGGAACGGCGGAGATGCCGTCGGGCGGCACGCTCCGCCTCGATCCGGATTTCGCCCCGGCCCTGGCCGCCGCGGCGCTGATCTGGGCGGCGGCGAGCCTGCAGAGCCGAGACTCCGTCGGAGGCGACGCCGCCTCGCGCCGCTACGCCGTCTTCTTCGGCCTCGCCATGGCCGGCAATGTCGGTCTGCTCGTCGCGGGAGAGATGGTCACCTTCTACGTCGGCTTCAGCGTGATGAGCCTCGCCGTCTTCGGCCTCGTCGCGCACAGCGGCGCCGCCGAAGCGCGCCACGCCGCCTGGGTCTACATCTGGCTCGCGGTGGTGGGGGAGCTCGCGCTCTTCGCGGCGATCCTCCTGATCGCGACCGCGCATGACGGCAGCACCTTCCCCGACATCGATGGAACGCCGCCGCCGGAGGCCGCCGCCTGGCTCGCCCTGATCGGCTGCGGGATCAAGGCCGGGCTGGTTCCGCTGCATGTCTGGCTGCCGCTCGCGCACCCCGCCGCCCCCGCCCCCGCCAGCGCGGCGCTCAGCGGCGCGATGCTGAAGGCGGGCCTCGTCGGCCTCCTGCTCCTCGTGCCCCCCTCGCTCGACACGCCCGCCGGCTTCGGCGAGGCGATGGTCGTCGCGGGGCTGACGGGGGCCTTCGCCGGCGCGCTCTACGGCACGGCGCAGCGGGACCTGAAGACCGCGCTCGCCTATTCCAGCCTCAGTCAGATGGGGCTCGCGATCACCGCGCTCGGCGCGGCCTATGCGGGTCTCGCGCCGGCCGGGGCGGCGGCGGCCGCCCTCGCCCTCTTCGCCATCCATCACGGTCTCGCCAAGGGCGCGCTCTTCCTCGGCGCGGAGAGCGGCCTGCCTCGTGGAGCGACGGTCGCGCTGATGGCGGTCCCGGCGCTCGCCCTGACGGGCTTCCCGCTCACCTCCGGCTACCTTTCGAAGACGGCCTTCACCGATGCGCTCGGCCCCGCTCCGCTGGCGGAGGCGATCACCGTCGCGGGATTCGCCACGGCCCTGGTGATGGCGCGCTCGCTCCGGCTCGCCTGGAGCAAGAAGCCGTCGCCGGGCGGCTGGCGGGCGACCGGCTTCGTCGGTCTCGTCCTCGCGTCCGTCGCGCTGCCCGCCTTCTGGTCCGGAGGCCCCGAGAAGCTCCTCTCCGGCCTCGCCCCGGCGTCGCTCGCGGTCGCCCTCGCGCCCGCGGCCTTCGCCCTCGCGGCAGGCGCCCTCGCGATCCGCGCGCGCCTCGCAACGCCGCCCGCGCCGCCGGGCGACGCGCTGGCCCTCGGCCGCGTTGCGGCCGGAGCGGTGCGGCCGGCCCTCGTCCGGGCCGCCCGGAGCCTCGGTCGCGCGGCGGAGCGGCTCGACGCCCTCTCCGCCGCCCTCGCCGCCGGCGCGGCGAGGGCGCTCGCAGGCCGTCCGGCGGAGCCGCCGGCCCGATGGGTCGGCGCCGGCGGCGCGCTCGTCGCGACCCTCCTCGCGGCGGGGCGCGCCG
>JAWLFJ010000132.1:0-9916 GCA_041685625.1 Paracoccaceae bacterium
CCCCTCGGGCGCGCCGCCGAAGGGATCGCCCCCGGCCGCGCGGGGCGAAAGGTCGCCGCGTCCGAGGCCGGCGGGCGCGCCGCGTCCGGCGCCGCCGCCGAGCGAGGGCGCGGGCGTGCGCCGCGGCTCCGGCGTCCGCTCGGCCGGCGGAGGCGGCGCGGCGGCGCCGGCGAAAGGGTCGGACGACGGATCGGCCGGCGGCGACCCGCCCGCGCCGGCCCTGCGCGCGCGGAGCGAGCGGGTGCCGAAGACGTCGTCCGCCTCGGCCGCCGCGTCGGTGCCCGGGGCGGGACGCGGCGGGGCGGCCCCGACGCCGCCGGCGCCGAGCGCGCCCGGCAGGCCGCCGCCGGACGCCGGGGTCCGTGCGGGGGCATCGGCGGCGCTGCGGTCCACCTCCACCTGCACGGCGCCGGCGGGCAGGATCAGCCGGGCGCGGTCAGGCAGCGGCGCCGGCTGGTCGCGGCGCAGCTTCGCCTCGGCCCGGTCGAGGGCGGTGCCGCCGCTCGAGATGTCCGTGACGAGAAGCGCGCCCTGCCACTCGCGCAGCTCGAAATGGAAGCGCGAGGTCACGCTCTGCGGATCGGTCAGGGTCCAGTCCGCCTCCGGCGCGCGGCCGACGCGGAACGGGGCCGGCCCGATCTCGGCGACCTTGATCTGGCCCTCCTCCGATGTCAGGCCTTCCATGAGGGTGAGGATCACGCGCATCGCGGGGCCCTCCTCGGTCCAGGGGATGCCGTCCGGAGGCGCGAGACATGGCGATCCATTCCGTCACCACCGGCTCGATGATGTGCAGCTTCGGCGTGGCGCCGTCGGTGTTCAACGCGACGCCGAAGATGATCTCCTCGTCCTACATGCAGGTCGGGAACATTATGGACAACATCCCGATCACCAACATTCCGCCGTTCGGCATGTGCACCTCGCTCGCCAATCCGACGGTCGCCGCGGCGACCAGCGCCGCGCTCGGCGTGCTGACGCCGATGCCCTGCGTGCCGGCGACGCCCGCGCCCTGGACGCCCGGCGCGCCCACCGTCCTCGTGAACTACATGCCGGCGCTCAACAATTCGAGTTGCCTCATGTGCCTCTGGGGCGGGCAGATCCGCTTCACTTATCCCGGCCAGACCACCGAGATGATCCCCTGAGCCGCCGCGCGTCGGGGTCATCGCGGGACCTCGACGCGGACCAGCCGCTCGACGTGCTCCAGGCTTTCGCCGCGGCGCTCGGCCTCGGCCAGCTCCTTGGCGAGGCGCGGGGCGAAGGCGTTGACGTGCTCGGAGGCGAAGGGCTCGGACCAGAGCGACGTCTCGGAGAGGATCGCGACGAGCACGTTGTCGGCGTAGACGGGCTGGCCGTCCTGCATCAGCGTCTCGCCGTCGCGGTCCTGCTTGGGATCGATCCAGAGCACGGGGATGCCTCGGGAGGGGAAGCCGGGATCGCCGGGGGCGAGGCTGACCTCGACCGCGCGGCGCCCGTCGATTTCGGCCGTCGCGACCGCCTCCACCGCGCCGTCGGGGCGCGAGGGCGAGGGGACGAGGTGGAACACCCCGCCGTCGTCGTCGACGATGAAGATCTGGACGTGCTCCGGGGCCGTGCCGGGCACGGCGAGGGAGATCACCGGCGGCACGCCGGGCGGCAGCGCGTCGAGCGCGACGGACGCACCGGTCTCCGGGTGGGTCGCCGCGAATTCCAGCCCGGCGGGCGGCGGCGTCGCCGGCAGCAGGTCGATGACGCGGCAGACGGCGGGGTTGAGGACCTGCACGCCCTCGACCGAGGGCGCGCCGCCGCCGGCCTCGGCCAGCACGCGCCCGACGGCGTCGACCAGCCCCTCGAGGCGCACCTGATCGGCCACGCGGCCCGAGAGGCGCGCGCGGTCGCCGTCCGCGAGGCTTTCCCACGGCACCTCGGCCTCGAGCGGCCCGCAGCTCTGCAGGCCCGTCAGCACCTCGGCCATCTGCGCCTCCAGCGCGGGAACGTCCGGACCCGAACGCTCCAGCGAGAGACGGAGATCGAGCGCCAAGCCGGCGACCGCCGCGGCGGCCTCGGCGCGCGTCTCCGCGGCCGTGAGCACGTCATCGTCCGCGGTGCGGCCGATCAGCAGCGCGCGGGAGCCGATCACGCGCAGGCGCCAGCCGTCCAGCGGGGCGGCGGCGGCGAGCAGGCCGGCGCCGGCCTCGGGCCAGGCCTCCGAGGGGGCGCCGGAGGCGAGGGCGATATCCTCGGCCGCGGCCTCGGCGACGCCGGCCTCGCGCGCGGCGGCGACGAGGGCGGCGCGGCTCTCCTCCGACGGCGCGTGGCCGGCGAGTTCGGGCGTCTCCCCCTCGCCCGCCGCGGCCTCCAGCCGCCAGACGGTGACGGGGTCGTAGGACGGGCCGGCGCCGGGACCGAGCAGGAACCACCATCCCGCTCCCGCGAGCGCCAGCACCACGACGCCGGCGAGCGCGATCAGGCCGGCCGGACCGCCCTTGCGCGCGGGAGGTGGGGCGTCGGCCCGCTTCGGTGGGTCGCGCCTGTCCGCCTCGCCGCGCGCCGGGGCGGCGGCGGCGAGGGCGGGCGCGCGCCCGGGTCGCGGCTCGGGCGCCCCGGCCCCGAGGGACGGCGGCGCGGCCACGGGCGGCGGCGGCGTCGCGCCGGCCGCGGCGGCCTCCACCGCCCGGCGCAGCGCCCCGGCGTCGGCGAAGCGCTGCGCCCGGTCCGGCGCCAGCATCCCGGCGAGCAGGCTGCGCAGCGGCTCCGGCTGGTCGGAGACGTCCACCGGCGCGCGCTTGATCGCGAAGATCTCCGACAGCGCGGTGGGCATGCGGGGCGTCTCTCCGCGCGCCGCGGCGAGGAGCGTGGCCCCGAGGGCGTAGATGTCGGACTGCGCGTCGGCCGAGCCTTCTAGCTGCTCCGGCGCGGCGTATTCGTACTTGCCGGCGAAGCCGCCGCCGATCACGGTCCCGGCGTCCGGCGTGACGTCCTTGGCGATGCCGAAGTCGATCAGCACCGCGCCTTCCGGGCGTCCGTCCTTGAGAAGGATGTTGTCGGGCGCGATGTCGCGATGGAACACGCGCTGGGCGTGCGCGGCCTCCAGGCCCTCCGCCGCGCGGCGCGCGATCTGCAGCAGCTCGGCCGGCGGCAGCGGGCCGCGCGCCTGCATCACGTCGGCGAGCGGCGGGCCGTCGATGTATTCCATGACGAGATAATGCAGCCCGCCCAGCGTCTCGGACCGCAGCAGGTCGTAGTAGCGCACCACCGCGTCCGAGCGGATGTCGCGCACCAGCTCGCGGCGCAGCAGCTCGATGAAGTTGGGATCGCGCGAGAGTTCGGGTTTCAGGATCTTGATGGCGCAGGCCTTGCGCGAGACCGTGTTGGTCGCGGCGTAGACCTCGCCCGTGCCGCCGATGCCCAGCAGCCGGTCGATCCGGTAGGTGTCGTGCAGCATGTCGCCGGGAGCGAGGGCGCCGGTGTCCTGGGTCATGGGGCGGGTCTTCCTGGCTGCGCCTCGGGTGCGCCGGGCGGGACGCTAGCAAGCCCGGCCTCCGGGCGGAAGCGGTTACGCGCGAAAGGCTTCGGCCGCGGGCGGGTCACGGAGCCGGCCGCGTCTCGAGCGTGACGTGGACCCATTCGCCGCGGAAGCCGGGGTCGGCGGCGCGCAGGGCCGCGAGCCGGGCGTCGAGCCAGGCGAGATAGGGGCCGGCGGGCTCCCGGATCGGGCGGAGCGTGTCCGAGAGCGGGGCGGTGGTCGCGACGATGACCAGCAGGTCGACGCCGTAAGGCGGTCCGACGGTCGCCGTCAGGCCGCGGCCGTAGTCGCCCTCCGGCCCGAAGGAGACGATCTCGGCCGCCTCGAAGCGGCGCAGCGGCACGACCTCGTTCGGGGCGAGATGGGTGACCGTGCCGCCCGAATCGTAGAGGTCGAGATGGAGATAGGCCGGGTAGTCGGCGCCCTCCATCTGCGCGATCTCCAGCAGGTCCCCGTCCCGGAGCGAGACGCGGGCGGCCTCGGCCTCCCGCCCGAGGGCGAGGGGATCGTCCGCCTGATCGGTGGACTGCGGCAGGCCGAGCGCCTCCAGCGCGTCGAGGACGCCGCATTGGGGACGGGGCAGGACCGCGAGGTCCGCCGCGATCGGCATGGCGCCGCCGAGGCGCGCCTCGACCGCGGCGCGGGCGGTCTCCGCCGTCGCCCGGTCCGGCGCGTGACCGCGGAGCGAGAGCACGCCGGTCGCCGGGTCGAGCGCCGCCTCGAGCCGGCTGCAGGGGACGGCGTCGAGCAGGGCGTCGAGCCCGTCGCGGAGCGGCGGGCCCTCGGGCCGGGCGGCCTCGGGCGAAAGCAGGGCGCGGATCGCGGAGGCGGAGGCGGGGGGGAGCCGTTCGTCGAGGTCGCCGGACCAGGCAAGGCCGGCGCCGGCGGCGGAGGCGAGGCGGGCCGGAGCGGCGGGCGGTGTCGCGGCGGCGGGGGGCGAGGCGGGCGCCGCCGCGGCGGCCGGCGACGGCGCCGCGGCCGCGCGGGCGCCTTGGGTCGGCGCGGCGGCGGTCGGCTCCGGGCGGGGCGGCGCGGAGGGCGTCGCCCGCGATTCCGTCGCGGCGGGCGTTGCGGCGGGCGCGCGCCTATCGGCGGCGGCGAGGCGCTCTCCGGCCGGCGCGGCCTCGGGGGCCTCCGCGCCCGGGGCCGCGTCGAGTGCCGCGAGCGATGCGGCGGCCGGGGCGGCGAGGCTCGCGGGCGTCGCAGGAGCGACGAACGGAGCGGCCGGCGGGGCCTCGGCGCGGGCCGTCGGGGCTCGGTCGGGGCGTGGCTCGGCTGCGGCGAGCGCGCTCCCGGCCGGGGCGGACACGGCGAGGCGGGTACCGTCGGGCACGGCGGGCACGGCGGCGGCCGCCTCAGGCGTGGCGACCGCGAGCGCCGCGGCCCCCGGCGGGCTGGACGCGGCCAGCGCCGCGCCGGCGGCCGCCCGAGCGGGGGCGGGCGCCGCGGCGGCGTCGATCGGGGCGGCGCGCCGGGTCTCGGCGCGCGCGGGCGCGAGGGCGGAGGCCTGCGGCGCGAGGGCCGGTTCGCTCGCGCCGGCGGGCGGCTCCGCGGGGGCGAGGCGGCCTGCGTCGCGCGCCGGCGCGGAGGAGGGCGCGAGGCGTTCGCCGGAGGGCGCCGCAGGGCTCGCGCGGCGCGCGGCGGCTTCGGTGGGGGCGGGGCGGGCCTCGTCCGCCCGGACGACCTGCGGCGGCGTCGCGCGTCCCGCCGGCTCGGCGGCCGGCGCCACGGCGCCGCCGGGGGCCGCGGGCCGGGCCGTCCGGCTCGGAACCGAGGCGGGATCCGCCCGCTCGCGGCGCAGCGTGGCCGTTCCGGCGCGCGCGGCGTCGCCTTCGGCCGCGGGGGCGCGTTCTCCGGCGGCGGCGTCCTCCCGCGCCCTGGCGCTCTCGGCTTCGACGGAGGCGATCTCGAGCCGCGCCTCGGCCTCGGGCCGGAAGGCGGGGCGCTCCGGCGTCAGCAGCCAGGCGAGGGCGAGCGCCGCCGCCGCGTGAAGGGCGAGCGAGGCCGCCGCCGCCGCGCTCCAGCGGGGCCAGCCGGGCTCGGCGGGGATCGCCGCGGCGGTCATCGGCTCAGGGCGGCGTGACGACGAGCGCCACCTCCGCCGCGCCCGCCGCCTCCAGCGCGGCGACCAGCGGCAGGAAGGCGCCGACCGGCGCGCCGGCGTCGGCGTTGACGCGCACGAAACGCGACCCGGCGAGCGCGTCGAGGATCGCCTCGCGGTCCGCCGGCGCGCCGTCGAGCGCGAGCGCGCCGTCGGCGGCGACGGAGACCGTGGCGCCGCCCTGCGGCAGCGGGGCGCCGAGGGCGCTCCGCGGCGGCTCCACCTCGAACGGCGCGGTGGCGTCCATGCGCCCGGCGAGCAGCGCGAAGACCAGCAGGAAGAAGGCGACGTCGACCAGCGGCAGGATCGGGTCGTGCGCGCGCGCCGGAGGCGGGCGGCGCAGCCGGAGGCCGAAGCGCCCGCTCACGGCCGCTCCGCCACGCGCACGACCTGCACCCGGGCCGCGCCGCCGGCCGCCGCCGCGCCGAGGGCGTCGACCAGCGCCTGCGCCGGGGCGCGGGGCGAGGGCAGGATCAGCACCGAGGCCGGCGAGGCCGCCGCCACCGCCGCGGCGGCGTCCTCCGCCGTCAGGCGCCGCCCCCCGGTCCGCAGCGCCCCGTCGGCGCCGAGGCGGAGCACGAGGGTGCGCCCCGGCCCCGCCGCCGCGGCGGGCGCCGCGGTCTCGAGCGGCGCCTCCCCGCGCTCCGCCATGGGGATCATGTCCAGATCGCGCCAGGTCGAGGTGACGAGGAAGAACACCAGAAGGATCAGCAGGACGTCGACCAAGGGCGCGATGGCGAAGGCGCGCCCGCCCGGCCCGCCATGCGGGCGCGAGAGGCGGAAGGCGGCGGGGGCCGGGCTCATGCCGCGCCTCGTCCCGCGGCGCCCGCGCTCATGTCGCGCCCCGGGCCGCGGCGCGCTCGGCCTCGGCCGAGAGCAGCTGGCGGGCGGCGTCCTCGATCTCGCCCGCCGCCCGCTCGACCCGCGCCGAGAGCAGGGCGGCGGCGGCGCCGGCCGGGATCGCGACGACGAGGCCCATCGCCGTGGTCAGCAGCGCCGTCCAGATGCCGCCGGCCAGCACGGCGGCGTTGGCGGCGCCGCCCGCGGCCTCGAGCGACTGGAAGCTCGAGATCATGCCGATCACGGTGCCGAGGAGGCCGAGCAGCGGCGCGGAAAGCGCGATCACGTCGAGCGACCGGAGCTGGCTCGAGAGGCGGCTCAGCGCCTCCGCCCCCCGCGCCTCGGCATGGGCGGCGGCGCGCTCGGGCGGCAGGCCCGCGGCGAGGTCGGCGATCAGGCCCGTCGCAACCCGGTCGGCCGGGCGGTCGGCGCCGGCGAGCGCGGCCTCCGCCGCGGCCCGGTCGCCCCGCGCCCAGGCCTCCGCCGCGGCGAGGCGGCCCGCGCCGCCCCCGGCGGCGGGCATGATCTGCAGCGTCTTGGACGCGATCAGCGCCAGCGAGACCAGCGAGAGGACGATCAGCAGCCAGCCCACCGGCCCGGCCGCGGCCGCCCAGTCGAGGATCCCTCCCTCGAGCGCGAGTCCCCCCACCGGCCGGCCCCCGCTCAGTCGGTCAGGGGCGCGGCGGTGCGCGAGGCGAGCGCGGTCTCGGCCCAGCAGTCGAGCGGCTCGCCGTCCGCCGCCGCGCAGGCGGAGATGTCGTGCACGATGACCTCCCCGACGCCCTCGCAGGCGAGATCGGGGAACTCGAAGATCTTGAGCGTGGTGCGGTCCGGCGGCAGCGGCGCGGACTCGACCGTCAGCAGGCGGTCGATCACGCCGTCGGGGTCGAGGATCGCGAGGCTCAGCTCGTAGGCCGACACCGCCCGCCCGAGACCGTTGCGGAACAGGAAATAGGCGCGGCAGCCGGCCTCGATGGTCTCGAGCTTGTTGAGCTCCACCGAAAGGCCGCCGGTGTCCTGCTGCGCGGCGGCGGGCGCGAGGGGCAGGGCGGCGAGCGTCGCGGCGAGAGCGGCGTGGCGGAGCGTCATGGTCGCCTCCTTCTGGCGCCGCGCCGGGCGCGGCCTGGGATCGGGGCCCGTCAGGGCTCGAAGCGCAGCACGCCCTCGCCGGTCTCGTCCTCGCAGAGGAAGACCTCCACCGCGCCGGCGAAGAGCGCGGCGCGGTTGGCCGGGGAGAGGGCGGGCAGGGCGGCGCGCATCACGCGCGGGTCGTAGAAGCGGAAGATCGCGCGGCCGCGCGGCAGGCGCGCCTCGGCCGCGCGGGTCAGGACGCGGCGGAGATCGGCCGGGCCGAGGCGGGAGCGGAGCCAGACCGCCTCCGCCCGGCCCCAGCCCTCCTCCAGCAGCGCGAGCGCGGGCGCGTCGGGGCGGAGCGGCACCAGATGGGGCGCCATCGCCAGCGCCGCGTCGTCGAGCGCGCCGGGCAGCAGGGGCGCCGGGGGGGCGCCGGCCTCGAAGAGCGCCGTGACGAGCCCCGCGCGCGCGGCGCCGTCCGCCACGGCGTAGGCCGACGCGCCGGGGGCGAACAGCGCCTCGCGCAGCGCGGCGGGCGGGGCGTCGGCGGCGGTTTCGGCGGGCATGGGGCTCTTGCGCGCTCCTCTGGGCTCAGACGCGGGCGAAGGCCGCGCCGGAGTCGCGGGCGGATTTCAGCGCGGCGGCCTTGGGGCTCGACTTCACCTCGAAGGCGCTCGGCTCGGTCGGCGAACTCGGCGCCCCGGGCGGCGCGGCGCCGGGCTTCTGGGTGTGCGCCTCGTCGGGCTCGGTGGCGTCGGTCGGGGCCGCGGGCGCGCCGGGCGAGGCGCCGGAGCCCGAGCCCGCGGCGCCGCCGGAATTGATCTTCACCATCGGCCCGACGATGTCGACGCCGGCCGGGCCGACGTTGACGAAGCTGCCGCCGACCTTGAGGCAGACGCTCATCCCGCCCTCGATCACCACGTTCATGCCGCCCTTGAGATGGACGTTCATGCCGGAATCGATGCCGGTGTTCATGCCGACCTTGACGTCGGCGTCCATGCCGACCTTCAGGCCGAGGCCCGAGCCGATCCTGGCGAGAAGGTCGGTCCCGGCCTCGAGATGGTCCGTGCCGTCCACCTTGGTCATCCGGTCGCCCGAGACGTGCTCGTGCAGCGCGCCGGCCACCGTGAGGAAGGAATCGGCGCCCACGGTCTCGTGCCGCTCGTTGTCGGTCTTGAGGAGGAGGTCGTTGAGGACGTGGGCGTGGCGGTCGTGGCCGACCCATTCGCGCACCACGTTCTTGGCGCGGAGGTCCATGTCCTTCTCGGCGTGGAGAAAGACGTTCTCCTCGCCCTTCTTGTCCTCGAAGCGCAGCTCGTTGAAGCCGCCGCCGCCCTTGGAGCTGCCGGTCTTGAAGGTGGTCACGGTCTTGTTGGCGGGCAGGGGATAGGGATGCTCCGCCTCCGCGTTGTAGACGGAGCCGACCACCAGCGGCCGGTCGGGATCGCCCCCCTCGAAGGCGACCACCACCTCGTCGCCGATGCGGGGCAGCGAGACGGCGCCGAACTTCGCGCCCGTCCAGCCCTGCGCGACGCGGACCCGGCGCGAGGCCGTGCCCGGCAGCCAGTGGAAGCTCAGCAGCACGCGCCCGTGCTCGTCGACGTCGATCTCCTCGCCCTCCTTGCCCACGACGCGCGCGGTCTGCGGACCGGCGATGCGCGGCTTGGGCGCGCGGCGGGGGGGGCGGAAGGCCTCGGAGGTCGGCATGCACTCGAAGCGCACGGCGTAGCGCTCGGACTCCTCGCCGCCCGATTCGTAGCCCGCCGCGGTCAGCTCGTGCCGCGCCGCGACGACGAGATGCTCGGCGTTCCAGGCGTCCACGGGATGATCGGCCAGGGCGAAAACGGCGCCGGCGGCCACGCCGCGCGCCGTCGCCTCGCCCTCGACGGTGCTGTGGCGGGCCTGCAGCTCCTCGAGGCGGACGTCGGCGAGCTTGCCGCCCGGCGCCTTCTGGAGGTAGCGGCCGGGATATTCGTAGACCCGCCCGCTGGCCATGGCGTGCGGGCGGGCGATCCCGGCCTCCGCCGCGAGGTCGGCCTGCGGCGCGAGGTAGTTGAAGTCCCGCAGCATCGCCTTGGTCGGGCGCAGCCGACGCACCGGCCGGAACGTCTGCACCGCCTCCTCGGTCAGTCCGCCGATCTGCCCGGCGTTGTCATAGAGCAGCGTCCCGTAGCCGGGGATCGGATCGTGCCGATTGACGGAATCGGCGAGGATCAGGCGATGCGAGCCGTTGTCGTGCTCGAACCAGTAGTAGATCCCTTCGTGCTCCAAAAGGCGAGAGACGAAATTCAGATCGGTCTCGTTGTACTGTACGCAGTACTCGTACTGTTCGTAGCTCCTGGTCAGCCGGAACTCGTAGTCGCCGAAGCCGTTGTCGCCGAACACCTGCTCCATGATCTTCC
>JAWLFJ010000133.1:0-9778 GCA_041685625.1 Paracoccaceae bacterium
GGGGGCCGGGGGCCGCCCCGGCCCCCCCCCCCCCCCCCCCCCCCCCCCCCCGGCCGGAGCCCGCCGCGTGAGCGCCGCGCCCGACGCCTCCCTGCCGGGCAAGGCCCGCTCCGTCGCGATCCTCGTCGCGACGCAGATCGGCGGCCTATCGGTCTGGTTCTCCTCCGCCGCCGTCATCGGCCCGATGGGGCGCGAGGTCGGCCTCGCCGCCGGCGCCCTCGCCGGGCTCACCACCGCCGTCCAGCTCGGCTTCGCCGCCGGCGCCGTGCTCTACGCCCTGCTCGGCCTCGCCGACCGCTACGACCCGCGCCGCGTCTTCGCGCTCTCGGCCCTCCTCGCCGCCGGCGCCAACGCCGGGCTCCTCCTCGCCCCGGTCGGCGGGTGGGAGGCGCACGCCCTCCGCGCCCTCACCGGCGCCGCCCTCGCCGGCGTCTACCCCGTCGGCATGAAGATCGCCGCCGGCTGGGGTACGCGCGACCGCGCCTTCCTCGTCTCGCTCCTGATCGGCGCGCTCTCGGTCGGCGCCGCCTTTCCGCATCTCGCGGCGCTCTTCGGCGGCGCCGACTGGCGGCTGACCATCGCCGCCACCAGCGCGCTCGCCGCGGCGGGCGGCCTCGGCATCCTCGCGGTCGGCCTCGGGCCGCACCACGCCCGCGCCCCGAAGCTCGACCTCGCCGCCGTCGCCCTCGCCTGGACCGACCGGCGCATCCGCCTCGCCTTCCTCGGCTATCTCGCGCATATGTGGGAGCTCTTCGCGCTCTGGGCCTGGGTCGGCGTCATCGCCACGACCGCCTTCGCCGTCGCCGGCGAGCCGGGGGCCGAGCGTCTCGGCGCCGGCGTCGCCTTCCTCACCGTCGCGCTCGGCGGCCTCGCCTGCATCCCCGCCGGCCTCGCCGCCGTCCGCCACGGCTCGGCCCGCGTCGCGCGGCTCTGCCTCGTCGCCTCCGGCGCCGCCGCGCTCTTCGCCGCCGCGACCTACGGCGCCTCGCCCTGGCTGCTCGCCGCCGCGCTGATCCTCTGGGGGATCGCGGTGATCCCGGACTCGGCGCTCTACTCCACCCTCGTCGCGGACGCCGCGCCGCCGCACCGCGTCGGCTCGCTCCTCACGGCGCAAACCGCGCTCGGCTTCCTGCTCACCGCGAGCACGGTGCAGTGGCTCCCCGGTACCGCCGCCGCCCTCGGCTGGCCTTGGGCGATGGCGCTCCTCGCCCTCGGCCCCGCCGTCGGCATCCGCGCCATGACCGTGCTGATGCGTCTGCGCGCCTAGCCCCGCGTCATCTGCGCCGGCAGCCAGGTGGCGATGCCGGGGAACAGGATCAGCAGCACCACCATCAGCACCATGATCAGGAAGAACGGCAGCGCGGCGCGGGCGAGATACAGCAGATCCCGCCCCGTCAGGCTCTGGATCACGAAGAGGTTCAGGCCGATCGGCGGCGTGATCTGGCTCATCTCCACCACCACCACGATGTAGATGCCGAACCAGATCAGGTCGATCCCGGCCGCCTCCACCATCGGCATGATCACCGCCACCGTCAGCACCACGATCGAGATGCCGTCGAGGAAGCAGCCCAGCACCGCGAAGAACAGCGTCAGCGCCACCAGCAGCATCAGGGGCGAGAGCTCCAGCGCCCCGATCCCCGCCGCCAGCTCGCGCGGGATGCCGGTGAACCCCATCGCGACCGAGAGGAACGCCGCCCCGGCGAGGATGAAGGCGATCATGCAGGAGGTCGCCGTCGCGCCCATCAGGCTCTCGCGGAAGCTGCCCCAGTTCAGCGAGCCCGTGACCAGCGACAGGATCAGCGCCCCGGCGACCCCGACGGCCGCCGCCTCCGTCGCCGTCGCGAAGCCCCCGTAGATCGAGCCGATCACGCCGATGATCAGCAGCACGATCGGCCCGAGCCGCGTCAGCGCCACCATCCGCTCGCCGAGGCTCGGCCGGCGCTCCGCCGCCGGCACCTTGCCGGGGTTCATCAGAGACCAGACCATGATCGAGCCCATGAAGAGCCCGATCAGCACCAGCCCCGGCACCACGCCGGCGATGAAGAGGCGGCTGATCGAGACGTCCGCCGCCACCCCGTAGACGATCAGGATGATCGAGGGCGGGATCAGCAGCCCCAGCGTCGCCGAGCCCGCTAGCGTGCCCAGCACCATGCGCTCGTCGTAGCCGCGCTTCTTCAGCTCGGGGATCGTGATCCGCCCGATGGTCGCCGTCGTCGCCGCCGACGAGCCGGAGACGGCGGCGAAGATGCCCGAGCCGAGCACGTTGACGTGCATCAGCCGCCCCGGGATCCGCGTCATCCAGGGACTGAGGCCGGCGAACATGTCCTCCGCCAGCCGGGTCCGGAACAGGATCTCCCCCATCCAGATGAACAGCGGCAGCGCCGTCAGCGACCACGACCAGCTCTGCCCCCAGCTCGTCGTCGCCATGATCGGCCCCGGGGGCGCCGAGGAGAACAGGCCGATCGCGACCAGGCCGATCGCGAAGAGGCTCATGCCGACCCAGAAGCCGGAGGCCAGCAGCAGCAGCAGCAGCAGTCCGAGGATCGTCCCGAGAGTTCCGACGTCCATCGCCTCAGACCTCCGATGCGGCGCGCGAGGCCGTGATGTGGGCGGGCTCGCGCCCGGTCAGCAGCCGCAGCGCGTCGTCGAGGAAGGCGAGCGTGAGCACCGTCAGCCCGATCAGCATCCCCATCTGCGGAATCCACAGCGGGACCGGCACGATGCCCTGCGTCAGCTCGCCGAAGGTGATCGACCAGTAGATCATCTCGCCGGTGAAATACGTGAGATAGGCCGCGAGGAGCAGCCCCCCGAGCGTGCACAGGATCTCCGCCCCCCGCCGCGCCCGCGTCGGCAGCCGGTCGAGCAGCAGCGTCACCCGGATGTGCGCGTCGCGCCGGAGCGCGTAGCCGAGCGCGAGGAACGACGACGCCGACAGGCAGTAGCCCGCGAACTCGTCCGCGGAGGGAATCGCGACCCCGACGAGCCGCCCGACGATCTGCGCCAGCACGATCACGCAGATCATGGCGAGGAAGAAGGCGGCGAGACCGCCGCAGACCAGGAACAGTCGGTCGAGGACGCGTGACATCGCGCAGGCTCCCGTCAAAGGCGCCGATCAGGGGGGCGTCGCCGCCCCGCCGGTCCGGAAGGATGGAGGGGAGAAGGGCCGCGCGCCGGCCGCCGCAGGGCGGCGGCGCGGGCCGTCGTCGCGCGCGCCGCCGTGGGGCTC
Organism: Paracoccaceae bacterium; assembly: GCA_041685625.1. GTDB lineage: Bacteria > Pseudomonadota > Alphaproteobacteria > Rhodobacterales > Rhodobacteraceae > Albimonas. Next base: position 3,227 of record JAWLFJ010000133.1, read on the forward strand.
GCCCCCGGCGCCGCTCCGCGCCTCACTCGGCGCGATAGTCCTCGAGGATCGCCTCGCCGGTCTCGCCCGCGCTCTCCAGCCATTCGGCGGTCATCGTCTCGCCGATCTCCTGCAGCCGCGCCACCAGCGCGTCGGAGCCGTCGGAGACGGTCATGCCGTTCTCCGCCAGTTCGCCCGAGGTCTCGCTCGAGACCGTCTCGCTCATCTCCCACCCGCGCGCCTCGGCGGCCTCGGCCTCGTTGAGCACCGCCGTCTGCACGTCCTCCGGCAGCTGCATGAAGGCGCGGCGGTTCACGAAGATCATGTTCTTCGGCAGCCAGGCGTTGAGGTCGTAGAAGTGTTCGGAGAAGTCCCAGGCCTTGGTCCGCACGCCGGTCGCGCCCGAGGTCACCATCGCGTCGACGACGCCGGTGGAGAAGGCCTGCGGGATCTCCACCGCCTCCACGATGGTCGGCTCGGCGCCCATCAGCTCGGCCATGCGCGCGGTCGCGGCGTTGTAGGTGCGGAACTTGGTGCCCTCGAGGTCGTCCGGCCCCTCCAGCGGCTCCTTCGTGAAGAAGCCCTGCCCCGGCCACGGCACCGCGTAGAGCAGCATGAGACCGTCGGCCTCCAGCGCCGCCTCGACATGCGGGCGCTGCGCGTCCCAGAGGCGCTTGGCGTCGGCGTAGGAGGAGGCGAGGAACGGCACCGCGTCCACGCCGAAGATCGCGTTCTCGTTCAAGAGGTTCGCCATCAGCATCTCGCCGATCTGCACCTGCCCGGTCCGCACCGCGCGCTTGATCTCCGGGTGCTTGAACAGGCTCTGCGCCGAATGGACGTTGATGGTCAGCGCCCCGTCCGTCGCCTCGGCCACGTCCTCGACGAACATGCGGACGTTCTGCGTGTGGAACTCCGCTTCGGGATAGGGCGTCGGCATGTCCCAGGTCTCGGCGAGCGCCGGCGCGGCCGTCATCGCGGCGACGGCCGCGGCGGCGAAGGTGGTGCGGATGGTCATGACATCGTCCCCGTCGGTTCGGACGCGGCCCCTGCGACGCCGGATGCGCCGCGGGGGCCGCCCCTCGGATTTGTCCGGACACTCTAGGCCCCGCCGCCCCGGTTTTCCAAGGGGCGACGGCGCTTTCCGGGCGCCATGCGGCGGAACGCCCGCCGACCGGGCGCCCGCCCGCCCCGGCGCCCACGCCGGAGGCGCCTTTCCGCCGCCGCCCGCCGGCGCTAGCCTCCGCCCCCGAAGCCGCAGGAGCGCCCCATGACCGACACCCGCCGCCTCGACCTCGGCCCCTTCGCCCTTCAGGGCGGCCTCGTCCTGCCGGAGGCGGACCTCGCCTACGCCACCTACGGCGCCCTCTCCCCCGCACGCGACAACGCGATCCTCGTCCCGACCCCCTACGGCGCCCACCACACCGACATCGACTGGATGATCGGCGAGGGCCGCGTCCTCGACCCCTCGACCCATTTCGTCGTCGTGCCGAACCAGCTCGGCAACGGCCTCTCCACCTCCCCCTCGACCCTGCCCGAGCCCTTCGCCGTCGGGCCCGCCCCCCGCTTCACGCATCTCGACAACCTGCACGCGCAGGAACGCCTCCTCGGGCATCTCGGGATCGAGCGCCTCGCCCTCGCCTACGGCTGGTCGATGGGCGGCCAGCAGGTGCTGCACTGGGGCGCGCTCCGCCCCGACCGCGTGCGCGCCATCTGCGCCGTCTGCACCTCCGCCCGCACCGCGCCGCACAACCGCGTGTTCCTCGAAGGCATGAAGGCGATCCTGCAGGCCGCTCCGGAATGGAACGGCACGCGCTTCGTCGCCCGCCCGGTCCGCGCCCTGCGCGCCTTCGCCCGAATGTACGCCGCCTGGGCCATGTCCCAGCGCTTCTACCGCGAGGCGCTCTGGCGCGGGGCCGGCTTCGCGAGCCTCGAGGACTGGCTGGTCCGGAGCTGGGAGGGCAACTTCCTCCGCCGCGACGCGAACGACCTCCTCTCGATGCTCGAGACCTGGCTCGCCTCCGACATCTCCGCCAACCCGACGCATCGCGGCGATCTCGACGCCGCCCTCGGCGCGATCACCGCCCGCACCCTCGTCATGCCGGTCACGACCGACCTCTACTTCCGCGTCGCCGACAACGCCCTCGAGGTCCCGAAGATGCCGAACGCCGAGCTTCGCCCCATCGACAGCCCGTGGGGCCACCGCGCCGGCAACCCCGCCCTCAACCCGGCCGACCAGGCCACCCTCCGCGACGCGGTGCGCGAGCTCCTCGGCTAACCCACCCGAAAGTCCGAGAAGTCCGGCGCCCGCGTCATCTCCCAGTAGTCCACCAGCCGCCACGGCATGACCGAGACCACGCGCCCCGCAGGATTGCGGTAGTAGGTCTCCATCCCCGGATGCGTCCAGACGAGCTGGGCGTGCTCCGCGTCGACCCGCGCGAGGTACTCGTCCTGCGCCTCGGCCCGCACCTCCAGCCGCCGCCAGCCCTTCTCCAGCATCGCCATCAGGCAGCGCGCGACGTAGCGGCTCTGGCACTCGCCCTGGAAGATCGCGCTCCCCCCGTGGCCGAGCCCCGTGTTCGGCCCCTGCAGCATGAAGAGGTTCGGGAACCCCGGCGCCGCGATGCCGAGATACGCCTTCGGATCGGCCCCCGCCCAGTCGTCCTCCAGCCGCCGCCCCCCCGGTCCCGTCACGTTCAGCCGCGCGGCGAAGCGCGTCACGTCGAACCCCGTCGCCACCACCACGACGTCCGCCGGATGCACGACGCCGTCCGCCGTCTCGACCCCCTCGGCCACGATCCGCCGGATCGGCTCGGTCACGAGGCTGACATGCTCCCGCCGCAGCGCCCGGTACCAGCCGTTGTCCAGCAGGATGCGCTTGCCGTAGGGCGGATACCCCGGCAGGCACTTCGCCAGCAGATCCGGCCGTCCCTCGAGCTCGCGCCTAATGTGCGCCTCCATCTCCTCGCGGTGCCGGTCGTTGATCCTGTTGAGGCTCCGCTCCGGATGCGGCCAGTCGGGATCCTTCCGCAGCGTCCGCAGCAGCCCGTCGCCGTAGCGCCAGAACATCGTGAAGCGCAGCCACTCGGCGTAGAACGGGACCTCCCGCAGCAGCAGCCGCTGCCCCTCGCCCATCGCCTCGGTCAGCCGAGGGATCTCCCGCACCCATTGCGGCGTGCGCTGGAACACCGTCAGCGCCCCCACCCGGTCCACGATCGCCGGGACCGTCTGCAGGGCCGAGGCGCCGGTCCCGATCACCGCCACCCGCTTCCCGGCGAGGTCCAGCCCCTCCGGCCAGTCCGCCGTATGGAACAGCGGCCCGGCGAAGGCCTCCTCCCCCTCGAACCGCGCCCGCTTGACGTCCGAGAGCGGCCCGATCGCGCTCACCACCGCGAAGGCGTCGAGCGTCTCGCGCCCCTCCGGCGTCTCCAGCGTCAGCCGCCAGCCCTCCGAGGCCTCGTCCCAGTCGCACGCCGTCACCCGCGTGCGGAACCGGATCCGCCCCCGCACCCCGAACTCGTGGGAGCGGTCGATCATGTAGCGCTCGATCTCCGGCTGCGGCGAGAACCAGCGCGACCAGTCCGCCCGTTCCCCGAAGCTGAACGAATAGGCGTGGTTCGGCGTGTCCACCGCGCAGCCCGGATAGCGGTTGCGCCGCCAGGTCCCGCCCACCTCGTCCGCCGCCTCGAGCACGACATAGGGCAGCCCGAGCTCCTCCAGCGTCCGCGCCATCACGAGGCCCGAGGCCCCGGCCCCCACCACCGCCACCGGCCGCGTCGGAGGCGCCGGCGCCGCCCCCGCCCATCCCGGCCGCCGCCGCGCGAAGCCCAGCTCCTCGCGCATCATCGGCGCATAGGCGGGCTCGACGGGGAGCGAGAGGCAGGCCGACATCATCTCGACCATCAGCGCATCGCCCGGATCCTCCACCGCCGCCGGCGCCACCGGCCCCGAGAGCAGATCGAGCGCCGCCCCCCGGATCGCCGCCGCCTCGGCCTCCGAGAGCCCGGCGTCCTCGTCCGCGATCAGCTTGACGTCCCGCTTAGGCCGGAAGTCCTCGAGCCAGCGCCGCTTGCCGGTCAGGTGAAACAGCGCCATCAGCAGGACGCGAAGATCCGCCTCCTCCAGCGCGGGCGCGAGGCGTTCGCGCGGGATGCGCGTGCGAGCGACGACCATGGGACCTCCCTCCGTTTTGGGGGGATGGTTCACCGGGCGGGGCGGGGAAGCAAGGCGGGGACCGGATGATCGGGTAACTTCACGTTAGAGCCCAAACTTGCCAGATGCTGCGTGTCGCTCCAATGTCTGACAGGCGCAGAGGACAGACACAGAAATATTCGCCACCAAGGTCAAGAGCCCTAGAGAAACCACTAAGCAGCAAGAAACATGGCAAAATTCATTGAGATATCGCGCCAGGCGGATGGCGAAGGTTTTTATCTCCATTTCACGGGGGGCTTCCGCGCCGCAAATGTCGCCAAGGGGACATGGCAAATCGAACCAGTCTTGGTTAAAGAAAAACCGTGTGCAACAGGTCCATTGACGACTGAAACTCTTCAAGAAATCGCTAAACAAAACGATTTTCGTGCGGTTGTATTTCACCGTTTTGGCTGGATGAATGGCGAATATTATTCGAGTTTGGCACCAATAATTCCAGGGAAAGCGAGCCATTCAGAAGGTCCGTCTGAGCTTTGGAGCAACATCGCCGGGAACATTGCCCGGCCCCGCACCAAAGAGTTTTTTGAAAAGGTTGAGCGACCCTCAGAAGAGGAAATCGCGAACGCGCTGGATGACCGGAACCCGGTGGAAGCGCTGGCGCGGTACATCAGCCTGAGTTTACGCAGTATGGACATAAGTGTAGAGCAGATCGCCGAGCATTATCATGAACAACTTGTGAAACACATGGCGGCCGGCCGTGTGAACGGTGAGAGGTGTGCCAACACGTTGTCACAAACACTCTATGCCCATGTTCACTCGTTCTTCCTTCACCTCGGTGCAGCCAGGGATTACCTTGGCACACTCATTGCCCATCGCATAGGACTCGATCCCCAAAAAATCGACTCGATGGCCCGCATCGTTAAAAAAATCCCACTTAAAAACCTGCCAAGAGACGCTTTGTTGGAGCTATTGCTTTCAAGTGGCAACATCGCACGCGACCCCAAAAAAACGAACCATTTCACGGTCTCTGGATGGATGGAGGAGGTAACTTCAGTTCGAAATGAGTTGGTTCATAAACGCCCATATGGCTCAAAATACAGTGAGCGTTTTGGGTGTGTACTCCCAATTCAAAAGGAGGCTGGTTTATTTCGATATTTTCGCCCACTGGATTTTAACGGCAAAGCCAAACAGGACTTATTTGAAGTTATTCATTATCACTATGCACGATTCACCGATCTTATGAATCAAGCAGCAAAGGCGTCGGGCTACGACACTGCGATGGTGCACATGACTGACGAAGACATCATTCCGCTCAATTGAAGAAAGCCAGATGGGGGACGAAATTTGACAGATTTATCGGTGAAAGTTCATTTTAATTCAGTGACACGACGCCTGTTATTCTGATAGGGTTTTTAGTGAAGAGGTAGTTTCGTGTTTCCTGTTCGGCCTGTCAGCAGCCGATGCTAAAATTGGCCGGACGGCAGTTTCGTCCGCATGGCCGCCGCGCCCCCTCCCCCATCCACCAAATCTCAACCCCTCCCCGGCAGTCTCCCCCGCCCTCCCCGGCGGCGGCCCTCCGGACCCGGGTCCGACGCCGTCCGCACAAGCGCCGCACATGCGCATGACGCACGCGGCACGCGAGTCCGACCGGCGTCCGACCCGCGTCCGACGCCGTATGTACAGGAGTCCGACGTTTGCAGGACGTCTGCTGCACGCTTGCGGCACGCCGTCTGCACGAAAGCGGCACGCCGATCCGCCCGAATCGGCCCGCTTGACACCGCCCCGCCCCCGGTCTCCCCTCCCGCCGCACGCCGAGACCCGGAGGGGGAGCCCGCCCATGACCGCAGCCGCGCCGCCGCCCCTCGGGGCCGGCCTCGACCGTCTCTTCGCCCCGCGCTCCATCGCCGTCATCGGCGCCTCCGAGCGCCCCGGCTCCTTCGGCCGGCGCACGCAGGAGAACCTCGCGCGCTTCAAGGGCGAGGTGTTCCTGGTCAATCCCTCGCGGGACGAGATCGACGGGCGCCCCTGCTTCCGCTCGGTGGCGGACCTGCCCTCCGTCCCCGACTGCGCCCTGATCGCCACCCCCCGCGACACCGTCGAGGGGCTGGTGGAGGCCTGCGCCGCCAAGGGGATCGGCGGCGCGCAGGTCTACGCCTCGGGCTTCGCCGAGGTGGGCCGCGAGGCGCTCGTCGCGCTGCAGGCGCGGATCCGCGACGCCGCCCGCGCCGGCGGCCTGCGCCTCGCCGGGCCGAACTCCATCGGCTTCGTGAACTTCGGCCTCGGCCTCGGCGCGACCTTCATGACGGGCCTGCACCTCGACAAGGGCTTCGACGCGGCGCCCGAGACGCGGACCATCGGCCTCGTCAGCCAGTCCGGCGCCCTCGGCCTCGCCTTCACCCAGGCGATGCTCTCGGGCCAGTTCTTCAG
>JAWLFJ010000134.1:0-9680 GCA_041685625.1 Paracoccaceae bacterium
GACGCGGATCGCCCGGGGCCGGGCGATCCGCGCTTCGCCGTGCACCGCAACAACGTGATCGTCGGGTTGGTCGAGGCGCTGGGCGCCGCCTATCCCGCCGTGGCCCGCCTGACGGGGGATCGCTTCTTCGTCGCCGCGGCGCGCGACTTCGTGCGCGCCCGTCCGCCGCGGAGCCCGGTGCTGATCGAGTGGGGCCACGACTTTCCCGACTGGCTGGCGGCGTTTCCGCCCGCCGCGCGCCTGCCCTGGCTGCCCGACGTCGCACGGCTCGAGGCGGCGCGCCGGCGCGCCTATCACGCGGCCGAGGCGGCGTCGCTCGCGCCGGACGCCGTCGCCGGGGCGCCGCCCGAGGCGCTGGCGGCGCTGCGCCCGCGCCTGCACCCTTCGCTCGGCCTCGTGCGTTCGCGCCATCCGGTCGTCTCGATCTGGGCCGACGTCACCGGCCCGCGTCGCGGCGGCCTCGACATGACCCGCGCCGAGGCCGCGCTCGTCGTGCGCCCGGACGCCGAGGTCCGCGTCCACGCCGCGCCGCCGGCCCTCGCGGCCTTCGTCGCCGCGCTCGTCGAGGGCGCCGCCCTCGGCGCCGCGGCGGAGGCGGCGGCCGAGGCGCCCGGCTTCGACCTCGGCGAGACCGTCGCCGCCCTCTTCCGGCTCGGCCTGCTCGCCGCGCCCGACCCAGCCCCGGAGGAATTCTGATGGACGACCGCAGACATCCCGCCGCCGGTTTCGCGGCCGCCGTCGCGCGCCGGCACGCCGCCGTGTTCGGTTCGCTCGAGCGTGCGCTGGAGCCCTGGTTCCTCGGCCTCGCCGCGCGGCTGATCTTCGCGGCCGTCCTCTTCGGCTACTACTGGTCGAGCGCGCTGACCAAGATCGGGGACGGCGTCTTCGGCGTCTTCGACATCTCCGACGGCGCCTACATGCAGATCCTTCCCTCGGTGATGGAGGCGAACGGCTACGACAGCTCCGCGATCGCCACCGTCCCCTGGGGCCTGATCGTCGCGGCGGGGACCTATGCCGAGTTCCTGCTGCCGACGCTCATCGTGCTCGGGCTCTTCACGCGGCTCTCGTCGCTCGGGATGCTGGTCTTCGTCGCGGTTCAGAGCTGGGTCGACGTCGCCTTCCACGGCGCCGACGCCGCGACGATCGGGGCGCTCTTCGACCGGGAGGCGGGCGCGGTCATCCTCGATCAGCGGCTGCTCTGGGCGTTCCTGCTGGTCACGCTGACGGTCAAGGGCGCGGGTCTCGTCTCGCTCGACGCGCTCCTCGCGCGCCGTCTCGGCGCCGCGCCGCGCAGCGCCGGCGCCGCCCCGGCCGCCGCGGGCGGCGCGGGCGGCGCCGCCTGACGCCATCGCCCGATGATCGCGACCCGCCGCGATCATCGGGCGCCGCGCGCCGTCGCGCACCGGCCGTTCGCCCGAGTTCGCCCGAATTTCACGCCCCGAGCCTCGCCGTCCGCCGGCGGGCCGGGCGTGGTCGATTCGTCCGGACAAGTCGCTCGCCGCTGCGCTTGGCCTGAATTTCGCTCGCGACTTGAGCATGAAACGATCATAATCAAACAAATCTGATGAGATCTAGTGCAACTCTTCGGAGTCGCATGGAAAAAGGGCGTCCATGCTCCGCCTCGGGCTTGAGCGAGGCGGGCGGGTTCGATTGATGTGCCGACAATGGAAACGGCAACAAAAGGACCGTGAGAATGGCCCGCCACACCCGCCGCAGCTTTCTCCGCCATGCCGCCGCGCTGGGCGCCGCCGGCGCGCTACCGCTGCTGCCCCGCGCCGCGCTGGCCCAGGACGGGAAGATCCTGGTGGGCGGGCTGCACGACCTCTCGGGCCCGCTCGATTTCGCGGGCATCCCGATGGACCAGATCCTCACCCTGGCGGTGGAGGAGATCAACGCGGCGGGCGGCCTGCTCGGGCGCGAACTCGAGGCGGTCACCTACGACCCGCAGTCGAACATGAGCCTCTACTCGCAATACGCGACGCAGCTCGCGCTCCGCGACAAGGTCTCCGTCGTGCACGGCGGCATCACCTCGGCCAGCCGCGAGACGATCCGCCCGATCTTCCACCGTTTCCAGACGCTCTACTTCTACAACACGCTCTACGAGGGCGGCGTCTGCGACCGCAACCAGTTCGCCCTCGGCACCACCCCGGCCCAGACGGTCGAGAAGCTGGTGCCGCACGTGATGAACCTCTGGGGCAAGAAGGTCTACACGATCGCGGCCGACTACAACTACGGCCAGATCACCGCCGCCTGGGTGAAGCGCTACGTTGAGGAGAACGGCGGCGAGGTCGTCGAGACCGAGTTCTTCCCGCTCGACGTCACGCAGTTCGGCTCGACCATCTCCAAGATCCAGGCGGCGGACCCCGACATCGTCATGCACGTCCTCGTCGGCACCGCCCATCTCGGCTTCGTGCGCCAGTGGTCGGCGGCGGGCATGAAGGACAAGATCCCGATGGCCTCCACCACCTTCGGCGCGGCGGGGCCCGAGCCGATCCTCACCACGCCCGAGGAGGGGAACGGCATCATCACCTGCTACGGCTACTACCCGGCGGTCGACAACCCGACCAACGCCGCCTGGAAGGAGAGGATCGCCGAGCGCTTCCCCGACGACCCGCCCTACCTCTCCGAACTCTCGCAGTGCACCTGGGAGGGCATGATGATCTGGGCCGACGCCGTGCGCGAGGCCGGGACGCTCGATCGGATGCCGGTGATCGAGGCGCTGGAGAGCGGCAAGACCTACGACATGCCCGCCGGCCAGGTCTCCATCGATCCCAGGACGCACCACGCGATCCGCGACGTCTACACCGCCGAGCTGCAGGACCAGGAGTGGCGGATCATCGAGAAGTTCGACCAGGCGCAGCCCCGCGACACGCAGATGGTCTGCGATCTCGAGGAGACGCCGGACGCCAACGTCCACCACGAGATCTCGCTCTGAGCCGAGCCTGAGCCGGGGCCGGCCCGCCCCCGCACCCCCTCCGGTCGGCCCCGCGGTGCGGCCGGAGGGGGGACGCGGCGCCGACCTCCCCCGTTTCCGCGCCGAACGCCCGCACCCTTCGCAGGAGAGCGTCCATGGATTTCGCCGTCATCGTCCTTCTCGAAATGCTGCGCGCCGTCGCGTGGCTCGTCCTGCTCGGCGCCGGCCTCGCGATCATCTTCGGCATGATGCGGGTCATCAACATCGCCCACGGCGAGTTCCTGATGCTCGGCGGCTACACCGTCATCATGTCCACCAAGGTGGGCGTGCCGCTCTGGGTCGCGATCCTGATCCTCGCGCCGCTGGTCGTCGGCATCTTCGGGGTGATCGTGGAGCGGCTGATCATCCGCTTCCTCTACGGGCGCATCCTCGACAGCCTGCTCGCCACCTGGGGCCTTTCGCTGCTGATGATCGGCGGCGTCACCATGATCTTCGGCAACACCAACGAGGGCGTCTCGACGCCGCTCGGCGCGGTCCCGGTCGGGCGGTACACGATCTCGATCTACACCATCGTGCTGATCCTCGCGGCGGTCGCGATCCTCGCCGGCATCTACGCCGCGCTGAAGTTCACCCGCGCCGGGCTGATCGCCCGCTCGGTGATGCAGAACCCGGGCATGGCGCAGGCGCTCGGCGTGAACGCGACCTTCGTCTACATGGCCACCTTCGGCATCGGCTCGGCGGTCACGGGCCTCGCCGGCGGCCTCCTCGCCCCCGTCACCGGCGTGGTTCCGGCGATGGGCGTCAACTTCATCGGCCAGGCCTTCATCACGGTGATCACCGGCGGCGCCTCCGTCGTCGCGGGCACCTTCTCGGCGGCGACGGCCCTCGGCTCGGTGAGCCAGGCGGTCACCTTCGCGGCGGGTCCGGTCTACGGCGACGCGGCGCTGCTGCTCGTCGCGCTGATCCTGCTGAGGGTGCTGCCGCAGGGCATCACCGGCCGGATCTTCACCCGCAGCGTCTGAGCCCGGTCAAGGAGCGGAAACCATGGAGAAGTCACTCGCGCGGGATCCGGGCTTCTGGGCGATGATCGCCCTCGGCCTGATCGCGACGTTCGGACTGCCGGTCTGGTACGGGCTGTTCGAGATCATGCAGATCACGCAATACGTGGTGCTCGGCGTGTTCGCCCTCAGCCTCGCCTACATCTGGGGCTTCGGCGGCATCCTCAGCTTCGGTCAGTCGGCCTTCTTCGGCCTCGGCGGCTACGTCTTCGCGGTGGCTGCGATCAACATGGGGGACACCACCGTTCCCCTGATCCTCAGCTTCCTGATCCCGGCCCTGTTCGGCGCCGCGCTCGGCTACTTCATGTTCTACGGGCGCCTCTCGGACGTCTATCTCGGCGTCGTGACGCTGGTGGTGACGCTGATCTTCTGGAAGCTGATCAACCACACCTCCGGCGCCGAGTACGCCATCGGCGCGGCGCGCCTCGGCGGCTTCAACGGCATCCCCTCGGTCCCGATCCTGAACGTGCCGGGCGACGCGGACGCGGACCTGATGCCGGACGTCATGTTCCAGGTGTTCATGGCGATCCTGATCGTCGTCTATGTCGGCCTGCGCCTGATCAACGCCTCGGACTTCGGCCGCGTCTCCGTCTCGATCCGCGAGAACGAGACCCGCGCCAGCCTCCTCGGCTACGACGTGCGCCGCCACAAGGTCGTGGTGTTCGCGCTCGGCTCCGGCATCGCGGGGCTCGCCGGGGCGATGTGGGCCACCTACCAGACCTTCATCGACCCCAACGCCTTCTCCCTCGAGATGAGCGCCAAGGCGCTGATCTGGGTGATGGCGGGCGGCGTCGGCACCCTCGCCGGCCCGCTCGTCGCGGTGATCGCGCTGCAATGGCTCAGCCTGAAGCTGGGCGAGATCAACCTGATCAACAACTTCGTCATCCTCGGCACGATCCTGATCCTCCTGGTGCTGGTCCTGCCGAAAGGCCTGCTGCCGTCGGCGCGGATGTGGATCGAGCGTCTCGTGACCGTGATGCGACGCCAGCGCGACGGCGAGCCGGTGATGCGCGTGCGGCCCGACCCCGCCCTCGCCCCGCGGCGCGAGACCCGCGGCGCCAGCCCCACCCCGGCGGAGTGAGCCAGATGGCAGAGGACTACAGCGTCATCCGCACCCGCGGTCTGACCATGCGCTTCGGCGGCGTCACCGCGGTCGACCACGTCGACTTCGATCTTCGGGAGGGCGAGCTGCGCTGCCTGCTCGGCCCCAACGGCGCCGGCAAGAGCACCTTCTTCAAGTGCCTCACCGGCCAGCTCGTGCCGACCGAGGGCACGGTCGAGTTCGCCGGCCGCCGCATCGAGGGGATGAACACGCACGAGATCGTCAATCTCGGCATCGGCATCAAGACGCAGGTGCCGAACCTCTTCGACGGGCTCAGCGCCTACGAGAACGTCCGCCTCGCGGCCCGCCGCCGTCACCTCGCGCGCATGGCGGGCGAGCAGGCCGAACGGATGCTGGAGCGCTGCGGGGTCTCCGCCCTCGCCGCGCGGGAGGTCGGGCTGCTCTCGCACGGCCAGCGCCAGCTGGTGGAGCTCGCGATGGTGCTGGCGGCCGAGCCGAGCCTCGTCCTCCTCGACGAGCCCGCCGCCGGCATGACCGGCGAGGAGCGCGACCGCCTCGCCCGCCTCGTGCGCGAGATCGCGGAGACCGCCTCGGTGATCGTGGTCGAGCACGACATGCAGTTCATCCGCGAGATCGCGCGGAAGGTCACCGTGTTCCACCGCGGCGCCGTCTTCGCGGAGGCCCCGGTGAACGAGATCATGGCCGATCCGCGCGTGCAGGAGATCTATCTGGGGAAGAGCGCCGATGTCGCTGCTTGAGGTGAAGGGCCTGAAGGCCGCCTACGGGGTCGTGCCCGCGCTGCACGGCTGCGACTTCCACGCCGAGGCCGGCGAGGTCGTCGGCATCCTCGGCCACAACGGCATGGGCAAGACCACGCTGCTCCGCGCCGTGATGGGCTTCGTGAAGGTCACGGACGGCGAGATCACGTTCGACGGCCGCTCGATGCTGGGCCTGCCGATCCACAAGCGCGCCAAGGCCGGCCTCGGTCTCGTGCCGCAGGGGCGGGAGATCTTCCCGAACCTCTCCGTCCTCCAGAACATCATGGTCGGCGTCGCCATCGACGGCGAGGAGGTCGAGCCCCGCGTGAAGGAGGTGCTGGCGCTCTTCCCCCGGCTCGAGCGCCTGCTCGACCGCCGCGGCGGCGCCCTCTCGGGCGGCGAGCAGCAGCTTCTCGCCCTCGCGCGCTGCCTCGCGCGCCGGCCGAAGCTGATGCTCCTCGACGAGCCGACGGAGGGCATCCAGCCCTCCATCATCGACGAGATCGAGGAGACGCTCTCGCTCCTCGCCGGGCGGGGCGAGATCACCATCGTCCTCGTCGAGCAGAACCTCGACTTCATCACCGGGCTCTCGCGGCGCGTCTACGCCATCGCCAACGGCGTGCTCGACCATGAGATCCCGCCCGAAAGCCTCGCCGACAAGAAGGCGGTCAGCGAGTACATGGGCTTCGCCGCCGGCTGAGCCCCGCCGCCGGGGGCGCGCCCCCCCGGCCCACCCCGTCCAGACGCCCCAGACAGCCAGGGAGGCCGACCCCATGACCGTGCCCATGCCCACCGAGGATCAGGTGAAGACCGTCGCCGAGGATCTCGGCATGAACCTCTCGCCCGCCGACGTCGTCAGCTTCCGCAGCCTGATGCAGGGCTATGTCGAGGCCTACGACGTCGTCGACAGGATGGCCGACGCGCTGCCGGAGGTCGCCTATCCGCGCACCCCCGGCCACCGCCCGGATCCGGCCGACAACCCCCTCAACGCCTGGTACGTCCGGACCGAGATCAAGGGCGCCGACACCGGCCCCCTCGCCGGCAAGACCTTCGCGGCGAAGGACAACGTCCTCGTCGCGGGCGTGCCGATGATGAACGGCTCCTCCACGCTCGAGGGCTACGTGCCGGAGATCGACGCCACCGTCGTCACGCGCCTCCTCGACGCCGGCGCCACCTGCCTCGGCAAGGTGCATTGCGAGTGCTTCTGCCTCTCGGGCGGCTCGCACACCTCCGCGCACGGCCCCGTCCACAACCCGCGCAAGCCGGGCTACTCCGCCGGCGGCTCCTCCTCCGGCTCGGCGGCGGCGGTCGGCGCGGGCGACGTCGACATGGCCATCGGCGGCGACCAGGGCGGCTCCATCCGCATCCCCGCCGCCTATTCCGGCATCGTCGGCCTGAAGCCGACCTGGGGCCTCGTGCCCTACACCGGCATCATGCCGATCGAGCCCTATTTCGACCACACCGGCCCGATGACCCGGACCGTGGCCGACAACGCCCTCTTCCTCGAGGCGATGGCCGGCCCCGACGGTCACGATCCGCGCCAGACCGAGGTGAAGGTCGACCGCTACACCGACGGGCTCGACAAGGGCGTGAAGGGCCTGAAGATCGCGCTGGTGAAGGAGGGCTTCGGCATGCCCGCCTCGCAGGAGGGCGTCGACGCCAAGGTCCGCGCCGCGGCGAAGCGGCTCGAATCCCTCGGCGCCGAGGTGATCGAGGTCTCGATCCCGATGCACCTGCAGGGCCCCGCGATCTGGACGCCCATCGGCATCCAGGGCCTGACCGAGACCATGATGAAGGGCGACGGCTACGGCATCAGCCGCGACGACCTCTACGTCACCTCGCTGATGGACTACCACCGCGCCTGGCGCGGCCGCACCGACGAGCTCTCGGAGACGCTGAAGCTCGCCATGCTCTTCGGCGAGCTGGCCGACCGCGCCTACGGCAAGCGCTTCTACGGCAAGGCGGTCAACCTCGTCTCCAAGCTCCGTGCCGCCTACGACGCGGTGCTGGCGGACTGCGACATGCTGCTGACGCCGACGCTGCCGATGGTCGCGACCGAGCTCCCCGGCCACAACGCCTCGCGCGAGGAGATCTGCCTGCGCGCGTTCGAGATGCTGCCGAACACCTCGCCCTTCAACCTGACCCATCACCCGGCGATCAGCGTGCCCTGCGGCCTGTCGGACGACCTCCCCGTCGGCCTGCAGCTCGTCGGCCGGTTCTGGGAGGAGAAGACCCTCTACCGCGCCGCCCACGCCTTCGAGCGGTCCGGCGACTGGACGACGTTCTGAGGGGCATGGAATGACGCTGAACGTCACGCCGACCGACGACGAGATCGTCGAGGCCGGGGCGCTGTTCGGGGCGCACTACGCCCCGGACTACGCCGCCGCGCTCAACGCCGCGATCGCGCCCTTCGTGGAGAGCGCGAACGCCGCCCTCCGGCTGCCGGACCGGCTGCCGGAGGTGAAGTATCCCCGCGCGCCGGGATACCGGCCGGAGGGGCAGTCCAACCCCTACGACGCCTGGTACTACAAGTCGGAGATCCGGGGCGCGCCCGAAGGCCCGCTCAAGGGGAAGACCGTCGCGCTCAAGGACAACGTCCTCCTCGCGGGCGTGCCGATGATGAACGGCGCCTCCGTCCTCCAGCAATACGTCCCCGAGGTCGACGCCACCGTCGTCACCCGCCTGCTCGACGCCGGCGCGACGATCGAGGGCAAGGCGCATTGCGAGTACTTCTGCCTCTCGGGCTCGTCCTACACCTCCGGCATCGCGCCGGTGAAGAACCCCTGAAAGGAGGGGTACGCCGCCGGCGGCTCCTCCTCCGGCTCCGCCGCGCTCGTCGCGGGCGGGCAGGTGGACATGGCCGTCGGCGGCGACCAGGGCGGCTCGATCCGCATGCCCGCCAGCTTCTGCGGCATCGTCGGGCTGAAGCCGACGCACGGCCTCGTGCCCTACACCGGCATCGTCTCGATGGAGGTCACCATCGACCACGCCGGCCCGATGACCGCGACGGTGGCCGACAACGCCCTGATGCTCGAGGCCATCGCGGGGCCGGACGGCTGGGACGCCCGCCAGATCGGCGTCACGACCCACCGCTACACCGACCATGTCGGGCAGGGCGTCGAGGGCCTGCGCATCGCCGTCGTCAGGCAAGGCTTCGGCCGCCCCGAGTCCGACCCCGAGGTCGACGCCAAGGTCCGCGCCGCGGCGGAGGTCCTCGCCGGCCTCGGCGCCACGGTCGAGGAGATCTCGGTCCCCATGCACGACGAGATCGGCGACGTCTTCATGCCGATGATCGCCGAGGGGATGGTCCGCCAGCTCACCTATGGCGGCGGCCTCGGCTCCGGCCTCTACGGCTTCTATCCGCGCAGCCTTCTCGACCGGAACCTCTCGACCGGCCTCCGCGCCGACGAGTTCCCGGACACCGTGAAGGCGATGGCCACCTTCGGCACATGGGTCATGAAGAAGTTCGGCGGCCGGGTCTACGCCCGCGGCCAGAACCTCCGCCCCTGGTTCAAGGCCCGCTACGCCGAGACCTTCACGGACTGGGACCTCCTCCTGATGCCGACCACGGCGATGCCCGCCGTCCCCCTCCCGGGACCGGAGGCGACGATGCCGGAGCGGCTCGAGAACGCCTGGTGCATGCTCGGCAACACCTCGCCCTACGACTACACCGGCCACCCGGCGATCTCGGTCCCCTGCGGGCTGACCTCGGCGGGCCTGCCCGTCGGCCTCCAGCTCGTCGGCCGCCATTTCGACGAGCCGACGGTCTACCGCGCCGCCGGCGCCTTCGAGGCGGCGGGGGACTGGAAGACGCGCTGAGCCCGAAGGCCGGGCGCGTCCGAGGGGCGGCGGCGTCGCGGGGGCCGCCGCCGCCCCGTGTCGTCAGG
>JAWLFJ010000003.1:0-90411 GCA_041685625.1 Paracoccaceae bacterium
CCTCCGTGGCGACGGAGGCCGCGCCGACGCCGAAGCGCGGGCTGATCCGCACGGTCGCGTGCAGCATCTCCGGCAGCTCCTCGTCGATGGCGAAGATCGGGGCGCCGCTGCACTTGGCCTCCATGTCGACCCGCGGCAGCGAGCGGCCGAGCAGCCGCCAGTCCTCGGGCGCCTTCAGGTCGACGTCGCCCGGCGCGTCGAGCGCCCCGGCCGCCGCGGCCAGCTCGGCATAGGCCAGCCGCTCGCCCGAAGCGGGATCGACCACGGCGCCGTCCTCCGCCCGCAGCCCCGCCGCCTCCACGTCCCAGCGCGCCGCCGCCGCGCGGACCAGCTGCACCCGCGCCGTCGCGCCCGCCCTGCGCATGGTCTCGTAGGCGTCGATGGTGGAGGTCGAGCCCCCCGTGATCTGCAGCCCCAGCACCTTCGCGCCGGTCCCGGCGAGATCGCGCGCGAGCTCCGCCGTCCAGCCCGTCGCCCAGGGCTTCGCCGCGCCCGAGGCGAGCAGCGCCGCGTTGTGATAGGCGGGGTCCGCCGGCCCCGGATCGACCGTCACCGCCGAGAGCGGGACCTCCAGCTCCTCGGCCACCAGCGCCGCGAGGGTCGTCGTCACGCCCTGCCCCATCTCGGCGCGCGGCACGATCACCGTGATCGTCCCGTCCTCCGCGATCTTGAGCCAGGGGTTGAACGTGGTCTCCCCCTCCGCCAGCCCGTCCTCCAGCGGGTTGTCGTGCGGCGCGCGGACCCACCAGGTCCCCACCGCCAGCCCGCCCGCCGCCGCGACCCCGAGGCCGAGGAAGATCCGCCGCGTGACCCGGCCCATGCCTCAGCCCTCCCTCTTCGCGGGCGACGCCGCGCCGGCGTCGCGTCCCGCCCGGCGCGCCGCCAGCGCGATCGCCTCGCGCACCCGCGGATAGGTTCCGCAGCGGCAGAGGTTGTCGATCGCGCCCGCCACGTCCTCGGGCGTCGGGTCCGGCACGTCGCGCAGCAGGGCCGCCGCCGCCATGATCTGCCCCGACTGGCAATACCCGCACTGCGCCACCTGCGCTTCGATCCAGGCCTCCTGCACCGGGTGCAGCGACCCCGCCGGCAGGCCCGCGGCGGCGGCGAGGCCCTCGATCGTCACCACCTCGCCCTGCACCGCCTCCAGCGGCAGCGAGCAGGAGGGCGTCGGCGAGCCGTCGAGCCACACCATGCAGGCCCCGCAGGCGCCGATCCCGCAGCCGAATTTCGGGCCCTTGATCCCCAGAAGATCCCGCAGCGCCCAGAGCAGCGGCATCTCGGGCGGCGCCTCGAACTCCCGCGCCTCGCCGTTCACCGTGAGCCTCATCGGATCCCTCCCGTCACGCCGTCACCGGCCACGCCCGGAACTGAGCCCGAATCCGAGTCGGGTCAACACGGCCGCGGCCCCCGGCCGAATCGCTCGCATGAAACCGAGGCAACGGTTAACGTAGCGGAAAGCAGAGGAGCGCGATCATGACGACGGATGCGGACATCGTGCAGCGCGGCTGGGAGGCCGTCGGCCGGGGCGACTGGGACGGGCTGATCGCCGACTATCACGACGACATGGTGTTCGTGATGCCCGGCCAGGCCGACGTGCTGAACGGCACGGCGGACTTCCGCGCCGCGCTGGAGAACCTCGGCGCGGCGCTGCCGCCGGGCTTCGAGATCACCGGCCTGCGTCAGATCGGCGACGCCGGCGAGGTCGTCAGCCTCATCGACTGGAAGAGCGACAAGCTGCCCGGAGGCAGCCAGCTCGCCGTCCTCTTCAAGCTCGACGGCGGCAAGGTCCGCGAGGAGCGCTGGTTCGTCGACACCGAGCAGTGGAAGGGCGCCTTCTGAGGCGCCATGCCTTCGCCGGCTGGCCTTGGCCTCAGACCCTGAGTTCGCCCGACATCAGCACCACGCCCGCGCCGGCGACGGCGATCCCCTCCGGCGCCGCGGCGGGGCCGATCACCTCGACCTCGGCGCGGCCGGGGCGGCCCAGCCAGTCGCCCGGCCCCGCGACGAAGCGCGGGCCGAGCCGCCCCTCGGCCGAGAGGTAGGCGGCGAGGCTGCCGGTGGCGGAGCCGGTGAACGGGTCCTCCGCCGGCAGCGGCGGCGGCAGCAGCAGGCGCGAGAACACGTCGCAGCCCGCCTCGCCCCCGATCACCGAAAGGAAGGGCTCCATCAGCGCCGCCGCCGGAAGTCCGGTCCCCGCGCGCCAGGCCTGCAGCCGCTCCGGATCCAGACGCGCCCGGCGCAGCGCCCCGGGCGAGCGCAGCAGCGTCACGCAGAACGGATTGCCGGTGGAGACGATGCGCGGCACGCCCTCCACGTCCTCGGCCGAAAGGCCGAAGACGGCGGCGATCTCGGCCGGGTCCTGCGGCTCGAGGAACTCCGGCCGGGGCTGGATCATGCGCACCGTGATGCGCCCGCCCTCCGCCGTCACCTCGATCGGCAGCACCCCGGCCGGCAGCTCCAGCGTGAAGGACGCCCGGCCGGAGGAGACGTCGACCGCCCCACGATGCACCAGCGAGACGGCGGTCGCCACGGTCGGATGCCCCGCCATCGGGATCTCCCGGTCGGCGAGGTAGTATCGCGCGCCGAAATCGGCCGTCTCCGAGGGCACGACGAAGGCGCATTCCGAGAGCGACGTCTCCCGCACCAGCGCCATGCGCGTCTCGGGCGCGAGCTCGCCGGCGTCGTGCACCACGGCGCAGGCGTTGCCGGCGAAGGGCCGCTCGGCGAAGGCGTCGACCCAATCGAGCGGGCGGCTCAATCGGCCGCCGCCCCGGCGGCGCTCATTCGGTCCCGGCCTCGGCGGCGCCCGGGCGGAAATGGCCCTGCTTCTTCAGCGCCTCGGCGATCTCCTTGGGCATGTACTGCTCGTCGTGCTTGGCGAGCACCTCCTCGGCCTCGAACACGCCGCCGATCAGCCGCCCCTCGGCGACGATGCCCTGCCCTTCGCGGAACAGGTCCGGCAGGATGCCGGCGAACTCGATCCGCTGATCCGCCGCGCCGTCCGTCACCGCGAAGGCGACCGAGCCGCCGTCCAGCCGCTCGACCGAGCCTTCGACCACCAGGCCGCCGACGCGCAGCCGCTCGTTCGGGCCCGGCGCCCGCTCGATCATTTCGGTCGGAGAGAAGAAGAACACGATGCTGTCCCGCATACCGACCCCGACCAGCGCGGAGGCCGAGACGAGGAACATCGCCCCGATTCCGATCAACGCGATCCGCCGCTTCTTGCGCGTCATGCCTCAGCTCGCTCCTTCGCCGGCGGCGCCGTCCGTCCCGGCCGGGGCGCGCGCCCCTTGAGCCGGTCGATCGCCGCATTGACCTCGGCACCGTAGATGATGACGGCGCCCGACAGAAAGAAGAAGAGCAGCGTCACGATCACGCCCGCAAGGGAGCCATAAGTCGCGGAATAGTCCGGCGCCGCCGCGAGGTACCAGGAGAAGCCGACCGCGCCGATCGTCCACAGCGCCAGCGTCGTCAGCACGCCGGGCAGCGCCCGGCGAAATCCCGGCGGGCGCGTCGGCAGCGTCATGTGCATCAGCGCGAGGAACAGGAACAGCGTCAGCCCGGCGAGCGCGTAGCGCGCTATGCCGATGCCGAACGGCGTCTCGATGCCGAACCAGCCTTCGACGAGGCGGATGATCAGCGGCGCCAGCACCACCGCGAATCCGAGCACGATCGCGGCGACCGTGCCGACCATCACCACCACCAGCCCGATCAGCCGGCCGAGGATCGCGCCACGCGGCTTCGACGCGTAATAGGCGCGGTCGAAGGCCTGGCGAAACGCCTCCACCCCGTTCGAGGCGACGATCAGCGCGCCGAGCGCCGAGACCGTGAGCACGCCCTCGCGCTTGGTCTCGAGCACGTTGCGCAGCGCCGGCTCGATCTCGCTCGCCACCTCCGGCGGCGCCACGTCGAAGAGGAGATCGACCAGCGCCTCGATCTCCCCCGGCCCCACCGTGGAGGCGGCGAGGCTGGTGGCGAAGATCAGGAACGGGAACACCGCCAGCAGCGCGGAATAGGCGATGTAGCCCGAGAGCATCCAGCCCTCGTCCTTGGCGAAGGAGGCGGCGGCCGAGCCCGCCACCCGCGCCGCGAACCAGAGCGTGCGGGAATGGCGGACGGCCGCCGATTCCCGCGCCGACGTCTCCTCCGCCGCGCCGCCCGCTCCGGCCTCGGCGGTCTCGCTGCCGGCGGCCTCCGTCATGGGAACATCGGAGCCATGCCGAGCCCCGCCGTCTCCGGCAGCCCGAGCATCAGGTTGGCGCACTGCACCGCCTGCCCCGAGGCGCCCTTCACCAGGTTGTCCGTCACCGAGACGATGATCGTGCGCCCCGTGCGGCGGTCCGGCGTCACGCCGATCCGGCAGAGGTTCGAGCCCCGGACATGGCGCGTCTGCGGCGCCTCGCCCATCGGCCCGACATGCACGAAGGGCTCCTCGGCATATCTGTCGGCGAGCGTGGCGAGGATCCGCTCGGCGTCGCCCCGGACGTAGATCGTGGCGAGGATGCCCCGGTTCATCGGGGCCAGATGCGGCGTGAACGAAACCCGAACTTCGCGTCCCGCGGCGCGGCTCAACTCCTGATCGAACTCCGCCAGATGCCGGTGCGAGGCGATGCCGTAGGCGTCCATCCCCTCCGTCACCTCGGCGAACAGCTTGCGCTCCGCGACGGAGCGGCCCGCCCCGGTTATGCCGGTCTTGGCGTCGATCACGATCTCCTCGGGGTCGATCGCGCCCGCCTCCAGCAGGGGGATGAGCGGCAGCAGGCCGGTCACGACGTAGCAGCCCGTGCCGGCCACGATCCGCGCGCCCCGGATCGCGTCGCGGTAGACCTCCGGCAGGCCGTAGACCGCCGCCTCCTGCAATTCCGGCGCGAGATGCGGCCCGCCGTACCAACGTTCGTATTCGGCGGGGTCGCGGAGCCGGAAATCGGCCGAGACGTCGGCGTATTTCACGTGATCGGGCAGCGACTTGACGACCTCCTGCCCGGTCGCGTGCGGCAGCGCCCCGAAGGCGAGGTCGATGCCGTCCCAGTCGATCTCGTCGATCCGCGTCAGGCGCGGCAGCGCGTAGGGCGCGAGGTGCGGATAGACCTCCGCCATCGTCTTGCCGGCGCTGCGCTCGGCCGCGAGGGCGGCGATCTCCAGCGTGGGATGGCCCAGCAGGATTCGCACGAGTTCGGCGCCGGTGTAGCCGCTCGCCCCGAGGATCGCGATCCGCGTCATGCCGTCTCCTTCCATCGCGCCTCGACGATCCCTAGCGCCGGGCGTCCGGCGGCGCAACGCGGTCGGGTGCGGCCTCAGCCGTCCTCGAATTCGTAGCCGTAGCCCAGATCGTCGAGCGGCCGCGGCGAGAGGCGATAGGTCTCCAGCCGCAGATGGTCCATCAGCGCCCGGGCGTCGCCCCGGCGCGCCTCGATCTCGGCCCGCGCAAGCGGAGCGCCGATCACGGCGCGCACGGTGCCGCCGACGCGACGGCGGAACTCGCTGATCAGCAGGCCCATGCGCAGCGCATAATGCAGATGGCTCGCAAGCTGGAAGGTGCGGCTGTTGGTCCCCTCGAAGAACACCGGCACGACCGCGGCGCCCGATCGCGCGATCAGTTTCGCGGTGAAGGTGCGCCAGGCCGGGTCCATCGCGGGGCCGAAGGGCTCGCGCGCGGTGGAGACGGTGCCGCCCGGAAACACGCCGATCGCGCCGCCGGCGCCGAGGAAGCGGTGCGCCTCCCGCCGGGTGGCGACGTTGATCCTCTGCGCCTCGCGGTCGGCGTCGAAGGAGATCGGCAGGATGATGCCCTCGATCTCCTCGGCCTTCCGGAAGACCTGATGGGCCATGATCCGGAAGCCGTTCCGGCCTCGCGCGGCGGAAAGGATGCGTCCGAGCATGAGACCGTCGAGGATGCCGAAGGGATGATTGGCGATCACCACCAACGGACCCTGCGCCGGCAGGTTGGCGAGGCCCGGGCCCGGCAGGTCGAGCGCGAGGCGGTAGCGCCGGGCCATCACCTCCCAGAAGTCGGCGCCGGCGGCGACCTCCTTCTCGTAGTCGCGCGCCGCGCGGATCAGGCCCGGGCGGCCGGTCATGTTCTCGAGCCCCCGTACCAGGACCTGAGCGGCTCGGGTCCTGACGCTGTAGGCGTAGCTGATCTCTCTCGCGGCCGCGCCGTCCATGCGCGCTTCGCCTCTTTCCGGGGTCGACGATGGCGTTGATTAGGGTCCGCCGACGCGCCTTGGCAAGGGCCGGGTGCGCCTCGACGGAGGGGCCTCGCGACGCCGGTCCGCGCCGCGGCCGGGCGATGCGGCGCCGAGGCTGGGCGCATGCGATCGCGGCGGGGTCCGCCTGCACCGGATCGCCAAACGGGAAAGGGGCGCGGCCCGGCCGCGCCCCGCCATCGCGATCGCCGGGCGTATCAGCGCTTGGAGAACTGGAAGCTCCGGCGCGCCTTCGCCTTGCCGTACTTCTTGCGCTCCACCACACGCGGGTCGCGGGTCAGGAAGCCGGCGGCCTTCAGCGCCGGGCGAAGCGAGGGATCATAAAGGCTCAGCGCCTTGGAAATCCCGTGCTTGATCGCGCCGGCCTGCCCGGAGAGGCCGCCGCCGGCCACGGTGCACATCACGTCGAACTGACCGTCGACGTCGGCCACGCGGAACGGCTGTCCGACGACCATCTGGAGGACCGGACGCGCGAAATAGGCCGGCATCTCCTTCTTGTTGACGGTGATGCGGCCGGCGCCGGGCTTCACCCAGACGCGGGCCACCGCGTCCTTGCGCTTGCCGGTCGCGTAGGACCGACCCAGCGAGTCGCGCACGGGCTCGCGGATCGGCCCCGCGGCCTCGGCGACCGCGGCGGCCCCCTCTTCGGTGACCGCGAGGTCCTTCAGCGCGTCGAGCGAGCGGTTCTCGTCGGCCATCGTCATTCGCTCCGGCTGTTCTTCGGGTTCATGGACTTCACGTCGACCGCCTCGGGCTGCTGCGCCTCGTGCGGATGCGCCGGACCGGCGTAGACGCGGAGATTGGAGAGCTGACGACGCGTCAGAGGGCCGCCCGGCATCATGCGCTGCACGGCCTTCTGCACGACCCGCTCCGGAAAGCGGCCCTCCAGGATCTGGGTCGCGGTGCGGCTCTTGATGCCGCCCGGATGGCCGGTGTGCCAGTAGTAGGTCTTGTCCCGGCGCTTGTTGCCGGTGAGCTGCACCTTCTCGGCGTTCACGACGACGACGTTGTCGCCCATGTCCATGTGCGGCGTGAAGGAGGGCTTGTGCTTGCCGCGCAGGCGCATCGCGATCAGCGAGGCGAGCCGGCCGAGCACCACGCCCTCCGCGTCGATCACGACCCAGCGCTTGTCGATGTCGGCGGGTCTCGCGGAATAGGTCTTCATGGCCTCGGGTCTTCCTTCGGGGGCGCGGACGCGCCCGGCGTCGGGAAATTCCCGACCTCCGCACGAGGCGGGGTCGGGCGAACTGCGCGCCTTCTACCGCGCGCCGCCGCCGTGTCAACCTGGAACCGGGCGAAAAAGCGCCCGCGACGGAACGGCTTGAGAGTGCGGTACTAAGACACCCCAAACCCCTCGCGCACATGTCAAGGTTCCGTCGCGGGCCGCCCGACGGGGGTGACGCCCCCGGAGCCGAGCGCTAGAAATCGTTTCGTGAGTTCAATCTTGTCGAGGAGGCGTGGAGGGATGGCGGCCGGCAAGTCGGGCTTCGTGAAACGCGGGGCGACTTCGTGAACGGCGCCGTCACGCCGCCGTCAGGTCTGCGCCGGCGACTGACCCTCGCCCTGGCGGACATGCGGGCGGTTCTCGGGCGCGGCCGGCTCTGGGCGACCTGCCTGTTGCTGATCGCGCTGTTGACCCTTCTCGGACCGTTCGGAACGCTGGAGCGGCTGTCGCCGGGCGAACGGGCGGGCTACTGGGGCGTCGTGATGACGAGCGGCTGGCTGGCAGCCGCCGCGCATGTCTCGCTCGCGATCCGGCTGCTGCCCGGCGCCCTGCCGGAAACGCTGCGCGCCACCCTCGGCGGCGCCGCGACGGCGCCCTGCATGGCGCACGGAGTCGGCTGGTGGAACGAGGTCGTGTTCGGCGCCGCCTTCGTCTCGCTCACAGATACGCCCATGCGTCTTGGGCTGTTCGCCGGAGTGGCCGCGGCCGTGACGCTGCTCGGACGTCTGGTCGACCCCGCGACGACCGAGCTGCCGCGGCCCGAAACCGACACCGCGGCGACGGACCCTGAGCGTTCGCCGGCGACGCCGGAGACGGGCGCTGGCGCCGGCGACGATACGCCAGCCCCCGCGATCCTGCGCCGTCTGGCCCCGGCCAAGCGCGGCGGGCTGCTGCGCCTTTCGATGCAGGATCACTACGTCGAGATCGTCACCGAGGCCGGCTCGGACCTCGCGCTGCTGCGCCTGTCCGATGCGATGGCCGAGGCGGCGCCGACGCCGGGCCTCCAGGTGCACCGGTCTCACTGGGTGGCGGAGAAGGCCGTGGCCGGCGTCCGGCGGGACGGCGGCCGGATGCGCCTGACGCTCGTCGACGGCTCGAGCGTGCCGGTCAGCCGCGGCCGGATGGCGGCGCTGCGCGAGGCGGGATGGATCTGAGCGCCGCTCAGCGCCGGGGCGGAATCGCGTAGGTCACGGCCGCGTGCGCGACGGGGCCTTCGACCCCGTGCGAGGCGATGGTGCAGTCCCCCACCGCCAGCGTGCGGCCGAGCTTCAGGATCCGCGCGTCGCAGACGAGATCCCGCGGCTGCGGCTTTCGCATGAAGTTTATCGAGAGGCTGGTGGTCACGGTCAGCGCCTCGCGCCCGATCATGGCGAGGACCGCGACGTAGAAGGCGCAGTCGGCCAGCGTGAAGATGGCGGGGCCGGAGACCGTGCCGCCCGGCCGCAGATCCGCCTCGGTGACCAGCAGGCGCACCCGCGCGCGCATGGGGCCGACGGCCTCGATCCGAAAACGGCCGGTCACCTGCGGGAACACCTCGTCGAGGAAACCCGCCAGGTCCTCGGCGCTCAGCACCGTCCGCCGACCGTCCGCTCCGTCCATGCCACGCCCCTCCTCGCCCGCCGTCCCGTGCCGGCCATCAGCCGCGAATTCCGGCCGGAAGCAACCCCGCGGCCGTCGGCGACGCGCCGGCGCGCCGCACGCGGGCCTTTCCAAGTGCGAGCTCGAGAGCGCGCGGGGAGGTGCCGAGACGGGTCTCGCCGTCGCCTGAGGAGGCGCACCGACGATCCCCTCCGGCCGGCTTGCGATGCTGCGCCAAGGCCGCGGCGCGCTTCCATCCGACGGCATGCGCGGCCGTCGCCGGTTCGTCACCTTGGCGAGCATGTCTTGTCTTGCGCCTCGTCAATCCGGCGCCAGGCGAAGACCCGATGAAGACCGCGTCTCCAGCGACCGCCATGGCGATGCCCACGGCCGCGGCCGTGGTCTCTTCGACCTAGTTCGGCATTCGGCCCCGACGCCGCGCCGCTTCCGGCGGCTGACGTTCTCTCCGTCGCCGCCGCCGCTCGGCCTGACAGGGCTCCTTCGGTCAGGTATCGTGGGGTGAGGCGTCGTCGTGCGACGCCGACCGCTTTTCGTTCCGATCCCGGCCGAGACCGAGACGGACCCAGCCGACCCGCAGCAAGACCGGAGTTCCGCGCATGAACATGCAGTCGCCCGCCGCCGACGCCCTCGTCCTGCGTGAGGATGTCGGGGCCGTGACCCGCCTGACGCTGAACGATCCCAAGCGCCTCAACCCCTTGTCCGAAGCCATGATGGCGCGGCTTCAGGCCGAGATCGACCGGCTCGCGCTCGACCGCTCGGTCAAGGTCGTGATCCTGCGGGCCGAAGGGAAGGCGTTCTGCGCGGGGCACGACCTGAAGCAGATGCAGGCGCGGCGGGCGGAATCGGAGGACGGCGGAAGGGCCTATTATCAGGCCCTGTTCGGGCAATGTTCCCGCCTGATGACCTCGATCACGCGTCTGCCGCAGCCGGTGATCGCGGAGGTGCAGGGCCTCGCCACCGCCGCGGGCTGCCAGCTGGTCGCGACCTGCGACATGGCGGTCGCGGCCGAGGAGGCGCGCTTCGGCGTGAACGGCATCGACATCGGCCTGTTCTGCTCGACCCCGATGGTGGCGCTGAGCCGGAACGTGCCGGCCAAGCACGCCTTCGAGATGCTGACGACGGGCGGTTTCGTCGACGCGGCGCGGGCGCGGGAGATGGGGCTGGTCAACCGGGTGGTCCCCGCCGGGCGGCTGTCGGAGGAGACGACGGCGCTGGCGGAGACCGTCGCCTCGAAGCTGGGCGTGGCGCTGCGCATCGGCAAGGAGGCGTTCCACGCCCAGCGCGAGATGACGCTGGAGGCGGCCTACGCCTACACCGGCAGGGTGATGGCGGAGAACATGCTCCACCGCGATACGGCGGAGGGGGTGCAGGCCTTCATCGAGAAGCGCGCGCCGGACTGGCGCGAGTGAGCGCGCCGGGCGCGGGGCGGCCCCGCGCCCGGACCGCCGCGCCCGACGTCAGCGGGAGCGCGGCACCTGCGCCAGCGCGCCGGGGCGCAGACCGCAGGCGCGGGCCCCGGCCTCGACGAGGCGGAAGCGGCCCGCGAGCGTCCGCAGGATGTCCGGCCCGAAACGCGCCGTGATCGCGGTCATGGCGCCGTCCGGCGTCTCGCAGCCGCTCGGCGTCGCGCGGCATTCGCGCGCCGGGCCGGCCTCGCGCTCGCTGCGCCAGCAGCAGGCGTCGGGGCCGCCCGGGCGCTCGATCCCCTCCAGCAGCATCACGCCCTCGGCCCAGCCGTCCTCGCGCATCGCGGGGGCGAGCAGGGCGTCGGGCGCGCCGTCGAAGTCCGAATCGACGATCTGCCAGAAACGGTAGGGCGTGTTCTCCAGCAGCAGGGCGACCTCCGCCATGTCCAGCCCGCCGGAGAGGTCCGGCGGATCCCGCAGGCCCTCCGGCGCGACGGCCACCGGGCCGATGACGAAGCCGTACCAGTCGACCCGGCCGTCGCCGTTCCGGTCGAAGACCCAGCCCCAGTCGAGGGTCAGCTCGGGCCAGTCGCGCTCCATGCGCGCGGCCAGTTCGGACGAGACGAAGCGCGGCTCCAGCCAGACGGCGCGGGACACGTCGCGGATCGGCGCGTCGGTGAGGACGGCGAGCGCGGCCTCGCCCGGACGGAAGCCGGCGAAGGTCACCTCCGCCTCCAGCGTCCCGGCCGAGGCGCGCGCGGCGCAGAGGCGGCGGAGCGAGGCGGCGGCCGGCGGGTCGAGCGCGACGTCGAGCATGGCGCGATGGAAGGCGGCGAGCTCCTCGCGCTCGGCCGCCGAGACCGAGGCCGCCGCCGCGCAGAGCCCGCAGGCGAAGGCGAGCAGACCGCGGCGGAGCCGCAGGGCGAAGGGGGCGGGCATGACGGATCTCCGGAGCCGACGAAGCGCGAGGATGAGGCGCCGGGCACGGCGGCGTCCAGCCCTGCCGGATCGCAAAAGGCTTTGCCCGCAGAGGCCGATTCGCGTTATTCGGGGGATCGCCGCAAGGCTCGACCGACGACAACGCTGCCTGTCTCCACGGCGCAGACCGTTCCCGATCGATACCCTGCGCCTGACGGACCCCGCGCATCCCGCACGGGGAGATTTGACAGGAGAGCGTGCCATGGCCACCGGCACCGTCAAATGGTTCAACCCCACCAAGGGCTTCGGCTTCATCCAGCCGGATTCGGGCGGATCGGACGTGTTCGTCCACATCTCGGCCGTCGAGAGGGCGGGCCTCTCCGGCCTCGAGGACGGCGCGAAGGTGTCCTACGAACTCGAGGAGGACCGCCGCGGTCGCTCCTCCGCCGGCTCGCTCAAGCTCATCAGCTGATCCGGCCGGGCGGGCCCCGAGCGGCCCGCCCCCCGACTCGACGCCGCTCGCCGCCGTCCCGGACCCCCCGGGGCGGCGGTTCCGCGTTCGGAGGAGGGCGCGGGGCGGCCGAAAGCGGCGTTGCCGCGCGGCGCGGATCATTCTAAGTCGACCTTATGACCCTCGCGCCAGAGCGCCCTTCCCCCGCCGCCTCCACGGCCGACGCGGCGCCGCGGCGCGCCCGGTTCCTCGACCGCTCGACCCCGCCGACGATCCTGACGCTGGTCGCGGTCTCGGCCATCGGGCCGGTCTCGATGAACATCTTCCTGCCGTCGCTGCCCTCGATGACCGCGTGGTTCGACACCGAATACGCGGTGATGCAGCTCGCGATCTCGCTCTATCTCGCGACGATGGCGCTGGTGCAGCTGATCGTCGGGCCGATCTCGGACCGCTTCGGCCGGCGCCCGGCGCTGATCGGCGCCTTCGCGGTGATGTGCGTCGCGACCGTGGGCTGCCTGCTGGCGCCGACGATCGAGATCTTCCTCGCCTGCCGCATGGGTCAGGCCGGGGCGGCGGCGGGCCTCGTGCTGTCGCGCGCGGCGATCCGCGACATGCACGGCACCGAGAAGTCGGCCAGCCTGATCGGCTACGTCACCATGGCGATGGCGGTCGGCCCGATGCTCTCGCCCGCCATCGGCGGCGCGCTGGAGGCGGCCTTCGGCTGGCAGGCGAACTTCGTGGCGCTGCTGGTGTTCGGGCTGGTGGTGCTGGCGCTGAGCTGGGCCGATGCGGGGGAGAGCAACGTCAATCCCTCCGCCTCGCTGCTGGCGCAGGCGCGGGCCTATCCGGAGCTGCTCCGCTCCCGCCGGTTCTGGGGCTACGCGCTCTGCGCGGCGTGCTGTTCGGGCGCGTTCTTCTCCTTCCTCGGGGGCGCGCCCTATGTCGCGGCGAACGTGCTGGGGCTGTCGCCGGAGGCGCTCGGCATCTGGTTCGGCGCCATCGCGGGCGGCTACATGAGCGGCAACTTCCTCTCCGGGCGCTATTCGATGCGGATGGGCGTGAACCGGATGATCCTGCTCGGCACGCTGGTGGCGACGACGTCGATGACGGCGTGCCTCGCGCTGTTCCTGGACGGCGCGTCGCATCCCCTGGCGCTGTTCGGGCCGGTGTTCTTCGTGGGGCTCGGCAACGGCATGACGATCCCGAACGCGACCGCCGGCACGCTTTCCGTGCGCCCGCATCTGGCGGGTAGCGCGTCCGGCCTCGGCTCGACGCTGATGGTGGGCGGCGGCGCGGGCTTCGCCACCGTCACCGGCGCGCTGCTGGGGCCGGGGACGGGGGCGGTGCCCTTGGTCGCGATGATGCTGGGCTGCTCCGTCGCCTCGGTCTTCGCGATGCTCTACGTCCGCTGGATCGAGCGCGTGCGGGGGCCGCTGCCGGGCGAGACGGTCTGAGCCGGGCTCAGGCGGCGTAGGTTCCGGCGTAGGTCTCCCGCAGGACGTTCTTCTGGACCTTGCCCATGGTGTTGCGCGGCAGGGCGTCCACGAAGAACACGCGCTTGGGCTGCTTGTAGCGCGCGAGGCGGTCCTCGAGGGCGCGGAGGACGGTCGCCTCGTCGAGCGCGGCGCCGGGGCGCGGGACCACGACGGCCGTCACCGCCTCGCCGAAATCGGGGTGGGGGAGGCCGATCAGGGCGCTTTCCAGCACGCCGTCGATCTCGTCGATCAGGCTCTCGACCTCCTTGGGGTAGACGTTGTAGCCGCCGGAGATGACGAGGTCCTTGGCGCGGCCGACGATGGTGACGTAGCCGTCCTCGGAGATCGTGGCGAGGTCGCCGGTGACGAACCAGCCGCCGTCGCGGAACTCCTCGGCCGTCTTTTCGGGCATGCGCCAGTAGCCCTTGAAGACGTTGGGGCCGCGCACCTCGAGGCCGCCGACCTCGCCCGCGGGCAGGACGCGCCCCTCGGCGTCGGTGACGCGGACCTCGATGCCGGGGAGCGCGGGGCCGACGGCGCCGGGGCGGCGCTCGCCCTCGTAGGGGTTGGAGGTGTTCATCGAGGTCTCGGTCATGCCGTAGCGCTCGAGGATCGCGTGGCCGGTGCGCGCGGTCCATTCCGCGTGCGTCTCGGCGAGGAGGGGGGCGGAGCCGGAGACGAAGAGGCGCATGGGCGCGGCCGCCTCGCGGGTCAGGCCGGGCTCGGCCAGGAGACGGGTGTAGAAGGTCGGCACGCCCATCATGGCGGTGGCGCGGGGCATGGCGGCGAGGACCGCCTTGGCGTCGAACTTCGGCATGAAGATCAGCGCGCCGCCGGCGACGAGGGTGACGTTGAGCGCGACGTAGAGGCCGTGGGCGTGGAAGATCGGCAGGGCGTGGATCAGCCGGTCCTCGGCCGTGAAGCGCCAGGCGTCCTTCAGGACGAGGGCGTTCGAGAGCAGGTTGCCGTGGGTCAGCATGGCGCCCTTGGAGCGCCCGGTGGTGCCGGAGGTGTAGAGGATGCAGGCGAGGTCGTCCGGGCCGCGCGGGCTCGCCTCGGCGCCCGGAGCCTCGGCCGCGGCGGCCTCGGCGAGCGTGCCCGTGCCGTCGGCGGCGAGGGTCAGCAGCGTCGCGCCGGCGGCCTTCGGGGCGAGGGCGTCGGCGGCGGCGGGGTCGTGGACGAAGACGCGGGGTTCGGCGTCGGAGAGGAAGAAGCCGATCTCCTCGGGCGTGTAGGCGGTGTTGAGGGGCAGGAAGGCGGCGCCGGCGATCAGGACGCCGAGATAGAGCTGCACCGCCTCGAGGCTCTTCTCCGCCTGCATCGCGACGCGGTCGCCGGGCACGACGCCGTGGGCGCGAAGGGCGGCGGCCATGCGCTCGGCCCCCTGCCAGAGCGCGCCGTAGGTCATGTCGGGGCGGCCCTCGGCCTCCGCGAAGAGGGCGTCCTCGCGGCCGAGGGAGGCGGCCCGGAGCCCGGCGGCGAGCGTGTTTCCGGCGTAAGGATTTTCGGTCATCGGCGGTGTCCCCCTCGGCGGCGTCGGGCGCGATGAATGCCGCCGGGGGTCGGCGAAGGCAAGTCGGGCGGGGGGAGGGCCGCGCCGGCGGGCTCGGCGTCGTCGCGGCGGCGGCGGCGTCGGAGGTCGCGCTCGATCCGGGCTCGCGGCGCCGGGCGTCGGCTGCGGCGCGGGCCGAGCCGCGCCCGGCGGCGCTCAGGCGGCGCCGCCGGCGGCCAGCGTCAGGTCCGCGGGTTCGATGCCGACGGCGCGGCAGACGTCGTAGGGCAGGTCCGGATTGTTGAGGGTGTAGAAGTGAAGGTGCTCCACCCCCTCGCGGATGAGGGCGTCGCAGAGCTCGGCGCAGATCGCGCGGGAGAGCGTCTCGGTCATGCCCTGCTCGTCGGCGTTGGCGTAGGCGCGCCGCAGCCAGTCGGGGACGCTCGCGCCGCAGGCCTCGGCGAAGCGGCGCATTCTGGCGAAGTTCTCGATCGGCAGGACGCCGGGGACGATCGGTCGCTCGATCCCGGCGGCGGCGGCGCGGTCACGGAAGCGCAGGAAGGTCTCCGCGTCGAAGAAGAACTGCGTGATCGCCATGTCGGCGCCGGCGTCGAACTTGCGCTTCAGGTGCGCGAGGTCGGCGGCCTCGTCCACCGCCTCGGGATGCGGCTCGGGATAGGCGCCGACGGCGATGCGCTCGTGCCCCGCGGCGGCGAGGGCGGCGACCAGCTCGACCGAGCCCGCGAACCCGCCCGGATGCGGCGCGAAGCCCTCGGCCCCCTTCGGCGGATCGCCGCGGAGGGCGACGATGCGCCGGGCGCCCGCGGCGCGGTAGGCGGCGGCGACGCCCAGCGTCTCCTCGCGCGTCGCGCCGACGCAGGTGAGGTGG
This sequence comes from Paracoccaceae bacterium, assembly GCA_041685625.1. GTDB lineage: Bacteria > Pseudomonadota > Alphaproteobacteria > Rhodobacterales > Rhodobacteraceae > Albimonas. The sequence goes on from JAWLFJ010000003.1 coordinate 15,662, forward strand.
CCCGCGACCTCGAGGCGCGCGCGCTCGCGGATCGTGGCGATGGCGGCGCGGGTGCGGTCGCGCGTCGTGCCGCCGGCGCCGTAGGTGACGGAGACGAAGGCGGGGGCGAGCGGGGCGAGACGTTCGACCGAGCGCCAGAGGCGCAGCGAGCCCTCCGGCGTCGCGGGCGGGAAGAACTCGAAGGAGATCGTCGGCGCTGGGCGCTGCGTCCCGGACATGGCTCGGCCTCCTCGGACCGGCGTGACGCGCCCGGAAGCGGGCGCTCGCCAAGATGCATCATACCCGCGCCGACGACGACCCTTCAACGCGGGAATGCGACCCGCCCGCGGCGGCCTTCGGGGACGGCGAGTCGCGTTTCGCTCGCGCGGCGTCGCGGATCGCCCGGACCGGCGCGGCCGGCAGGCGTAAGCGTTCGAGGGAAGGGGGCCGCTCCGGCCCCGCCGGGGAAGGACGCGGATGGCCCGCATCGTGATCGTCGGCTGGCGCGACATCCCCGCCCAGGTCGTGGCGGGGGCGGGGCGGCGCGCCGCCAAGCGCCCCCTGCCCGAGCGCTTCGAGCAGGCGATCGACCGCTGCGCGATGCGGGTCGGCGCCCGCGGCTCGGACGCCTATCTGGCCGACTGGCGCCGGAGCGAACCCTACGAGGCGCCGGGCGAGGACGCGGCGGCGGCCGAGGCCGAGGCGGCGCGCCTCGAGGCCGAATACGACGCCGCGCGGCTCGCCGCGCTGATCGCCAACGACGGATGGGAGCCGGCCGCGGCCGGCCGCGACGGGAGCGCCGCATGACCAAGGTGTTCGACCTCTTCGCCCGGCGCCCGGACGCCGCCCCGGCGGGCGACCCCCTGCCCGGCTTCCTCGCCGGATTCTCGATCGAGGTGATGCCGCGCACCGCCGCCAAGGTCGCGGATTTCGCGGCGCTGCTGCCGCAGGGCACGCGGGTCTACGTCGCGCATGTCGACGGCACGCCGATCGAGGACATGGTCGCGACGGCGCGGCGGCTGCGCGAGGCGGGGATGGTCCCCATGCCGCATCTCCCGGCGCGCTCGATCCCCTCCGCCGCCGCCTTCGCCGAGTGGCTGACGCGCTACCGCGACGAGGCCGGCGCCGATCAGGCGCTGCTGCTGGCCGGGGGGCGGTCGGAGCCGGCGGGGCCCTATCGCGACTCGATGCAGTTGCTGGAGACCGGGCTCCTCGACCGGATTGGTTTCCGCCGCCTTCACGTCGCGGGCCATCCGGAGGGCAACCGCGACGTCGATCCCGGCGGCGGCGAGCGCGTGGCGATGGACGCCCTCGCCTGGAAGCAGGCCGTGGCCGAACGGACGGGCGCCGAGATGGCGATCGTCACCCAGTTCGTGTTCGAGGCGGCGCCCGTGGTGGCCTGGGCGCGGCGGCTGGAGGCGGCCGGCCTCCGGCTGCCGATCCATGTCGGCGTGGCGGGGCCCGCCAAGCTGCAGACGCTGATCCGCTACGCCATGACCTGCGGCGTCGGCGCCTCGGTGCGCGTGCTGCAGAAGCGGGCCGCGGACGTGACGCGGCTGATGCTGCCCTTCACGCCGGAGGATCTGCTGCGGGACCTCGCGCGGGCCAAGGCGGAGGACCCGTCGCTGGCGATCGAGGCGGCGCATCTGTTCCCGCTCGGCGGCATCGAGAAGAGCGCCGAGTTCGTCGCCGGCCCGCTCGCGCGTCGCCGCGTCGCCGCCGCCGGCTGAGTTCCCCTTCGCCTTTCCCGCCGCGCGTCGCGCCCCGGCGCGGCGTCGGCCCCCCTCGCGCCCCCGAAAGGGATCCGCCGGATGACCCGAACCGTCCTCGAATCCAAGACCCGCAGCGTCGTGATCGGCTTCGATTCGCCGTTCTGCGTGATCGGCGAGCGCATCAACCCGACCGGGCGCAGGACGCTGGCGGCCCAGCTCGAGGCGGGCGACTTCTCCACCGTCGAGAGCGACGCGCTGGCGCAGGTGGCCTGCGGGGCCATGGTCTTGGACGTCAACGCGGGCGTGGTCTACAACTCCAACCCGAACCCCAACGAGACCGAGCCGCCGCTGATGCGCGAGATGGTGCGCCGCGTGCAGGCGCTGGTCGCCGCGCCGCTCTGCATCGACAGCTCCGTGCCCGGCGCGCTCGAGGCGGGGCTGGAGGCGGCCGAGGGCCGGCCGCTGCTGAACTCCGTCACCGGAGAGGAGGAGCGGCTGGAGACGATCCTGCCGCTGGCGCGGCGATACGGCGTGCCGGTGGTGGCGATCTCCAACGACGACACCGGCATCTCGGAGGATCCGGAGGTGCGCTTCGCGGTGGCGAAGCGGATCGTGGAGCGGGCGGCGGATCACGGCGTGCCGGCCTCCGACATCGTGGTGGATCCGCTGGTGATGCCGGTGGGGGCGATGGCGACGGCGGGGCGGCAGGTCTTCGCGCTGGTGCGCCGGCTGCGCGAGGAGCTGGGGGTGAACACGACCTGCGGCGCCTCCAACGTCTCCTTCGGCCTGCCGAACCGGCACGCGATCAACGCGGCCTTCCTGCCGATGGCCATCGCCTCGGGCATGACCTCGGCCATCATGAACCCCGTGCGCCCGCAGGAGATGGAGGCGATCCGGGCCGCGAACCTGCTGATGGCGCACGATCCGCACGGCGCCGCCTGGATCCGCGCCTCGAAGCCGCCGGCGCCCGCGGGCGAGGAGGCGGGCGGCGAGGACGGACGGCGACGCCGGCGGCGCGCCAGGGCCTGAGGCTCGCCGCACGCGGCCTCTCGGGCGGCCGGCGGGGGCCTCGGGACGGTCACGGCGCGAAACGAATCCGGCCCCCTTCCCCCGCCGCGCGACGCGTCGTAAGAGCGCCTTATGGTCTCGATCGCCTCCGACGCGTCGCCGGACGCCCCGCTCGTCGACGACCGCCGCGCGCGGCGGAACGTCGTGGTGCTCGTGCTCGCGCAGGCGATCCTCGGCGCCCAGATGCCGGTGAACTTCGTGCTCGGCGGGCTGGCGGGGCAGACGCTGTCGCCCGAGCCCTGCCTCGCGACGCTGCCGATCTCGCTGATCGTGCTCGGCTCGATGCTGGCGGCGCCGAACGTCTCGGCCTTCATGGGCCGCTACGGGCGGCGCGCGGGCTTCCTGCTGGGCGCCTTCGGGGGCATGACCGGGGCCGCGCTCTGCGCCGTGGCGCTGTTCCTCGGCTCCTTCCCGCTGTTCCTCGTCGGGGCCTTCTGCACCGGCCTCTACATGAGCGCGCACGGCTTCTACCGCTTCGCGGCGGCCGACGGCGCCTCCGACACCTTCCGCCCGAAGGCGATCAGCTGGGTGATGGCGGGCGGCCTCGCCTCGGCGATCATCGGACCGCAGATGGTCAAGCTGACCTCGGACGCGCTGGCGCCGGTGCCCTTCGCCGGGGCCTACGTCTCGCTGATCGCGCTCAACCTCGTGGGCTCGCTCCTGTTCCTGTTCCTCGATTCGCCGCGCCCGCCGCGCCCGCGACCGGGGGCGCCGCGCGGGCGCACGCTCGGCCAGCTGCTGCGCACGCCGCGCATCGCGGTGGCGATGATCTGCGGCATGGTCAGCTACGCGCTGATGAACCTCTCGATGACCTCGACGCCGCTCGCGGTGGTCGGCTGCGGCTACGCCGAGGGGAACGCCGCGGACGTGGTGATGGTGCACGTCCTCGCCATGTTCCTGCCGAGCTTCTTCACCGGACACGTCATCAACCGCGTCGGGGTGGAGCGGGTGATCGCGGCGGGTCTGCTGATCCTCGCCGCCTCGGGGATCGTCGCGCTTTCGGGCGTGCGGCTGGAGCAGTTCTACGTTGCGCTGTTCCTGCTCGGGATCGGCTGGAACTTCGGCTACATCGGCGCGACCTCGATGCTCGCCGGCGCGCACTCGCCGGAGGAGCGCAGCCGCGTGCAGGGCATGAACGACTTCGCGGTGTTCGGCCTCGTCACCGTCGCCTCGCTCGCCTCGGGCGGGCTGATGAACTGCGCCGGCACCGACCCGGAGGCCGGCTGGGCGCTGGTGAACCTCGCGATGATCCCGTTCCTCGCGCTCGCCGGCGGCGCGCTGCTGTGGTTCGTGATCCGCAGGCCCGAGACGGCCTGACGGGTGCGGGCGTCGGGCCTTCGCCCGATCGCGGCCGGCGGCGGGCGCGGCCCGGCGCGCCGTCCGCGCCGCGCCTCGGCCTCACTCGTCGGCCAGCTCGTTCACGGTGGTCGCGCCGACGTTGCCGAGGTTGCCGAAGATCTGCTGCAGCGCCGAGAGCTCGCGCCCGAAGGTGGGCGTGGTGCGGGTGACGAGATTGACCACCCGCCCGTCCTCGAGCCCGTATCGGTCGATGCCGGAGACCAGGCCGTCCTCGTCGAAGCGCACGACGATCACGCGCCGGTCGGTCACCTCCGGCGCGTTCCAGCCGAGCGTCTCGACCCGGCTGAACACGTAGTACCAGGCGTCGTCGCGGATCACGCCGGAGGTCGAGGGCCGGCCGATCTTGGAGGCGACGCTGCCGGTGGTGTCGAGGCCGGGCGCGAGCTCCTCGAGCCGCGTCTCGGTCGGCGCGTAGCCGTGGGTGGTGACCACCGGCTCGCAGCCCGCCAGCGCGGCGAACAGCGCCGCCCCGGCGGCGCCCGTCCTGTAGCCGATGCGACCGCGGCGCCCCATGCCTCGCTCTCCGATCCGTTCCCGACGATGCGCCGTCGGCCCGGCGACGGACGGCTTGCGCGACCGAAGTATCCCGCGCATCTAATGACTGCAAGCCGCCGCCCGGCGCCCCCCTGAAGGGTCCGCCGTCCGCGCTTCGCGCCCGTGGATACAGAGGAGCCCCGCCATGCCGCGCCCCGGCCGCGACCTGCCGCCGCCGCCCGAATTCTCCCGCCCGGTCCGGGTGACGGCGCTGGGGCGCGACGGCGATACGATCGCCGCCTCCGCCGACGCCGAGGAGCGCGAGGCGCTCGCCCGACGCTACCGCGTCAAGGCGCTGCCGCGGATGGAGTTCGAGGCCCGCATCAGTCCCGACATGGACGGCTGGCGGGTGGAGGGGGTGGCCCGCGCCAAGGTGGTGCAGCGCTGCGTGGTGTCGCTGACCGACGTCTCGCAGAGCGTCGAGGAGCGCTTCGCGCGCCGCTTCCATCCGGGCGCGCCGGCGCCGGACCTGACCGACCTCGATCCCGAGGAGGAGGAGGATCCGCCCGAGCCGCTGCCCGCCGTGCTCGACCCCGCCGAAATGGCGGCCGAGGCGGTGGCCCTCGCGATCGACCCCTATCCGCGCGCGCCCGACGCGCGCTTCGAGGGCCGCGCCAGCCGGCCCGAGGGCGCCGCGCCGCTGGAGGACCGCCGCCCCAGTCCCTTCGCCGATCTCGCGGCGCTGCGCGGACGCCCCGCGGGCGACGACGAGGCTGACGGGGACTGAGCGCGGAGGGGCGCCTCGTCGGCGCGCAAGGCCGCCGCGCCCCTTGCGCCGCGCGCGGGTTCGCGTATGGTCCGCGCTCGTTTTCCTAGGGAGTCGGACGCGACGGCCGCGGTCATTCGAAGGACCGCGGGCGGAGGCGCCGGCCCCCGCGGCGCGTCGCGGAGACTCCGGCGCCGCGGCACGCAGTCGGAGGTCTGAAATGGCGGTCCAGCAGAACCGTGTCACCCGCTCGCGGCGCAACATGCGCCGCTCGCACCACGCCCTCGTCGGCTCCACCTTCGCCGAATGCCCGAGCTGCGGCGAACTCAAGCGCCCGCATCACGTCTGCGGGTCCTGCGGACATTACGGCGGCCGCGAGGTCGTCGCGATGGCCGACGAGATCGATCTCGACGACGAGGGCTGAGCCGGGCGTCGCGCCCGGCCGCCGCATCATGCCGGGGGCCGACATCCCTCCGCCGGACCGCGGGTCCGCCGCCTCCGCCCAGCCGGCGCCCGCCGGGCGGCCTGAGGCGGCGGTGATCTCGGTCGACGCCATGGGCGGCGATCGCGGCCCGGCGGCGGTTATCGGCGGGCTTCACATCTCGGCCAAGCGCAACCCGGACATCCGCTTCATCCTGCACGGGCCGGAGGCCGAACTGACCCGGCTGATGCGCCGGCGCGGGCGCCTCGCGGAGCGCTGCGAGATCCGCGACGCCCCCGGCGTGGTGCCGATGGACGCAAAGCCCTCCCGCGTCATGCGCAAGGCGCGCGACACCTCCATGCTCGCGGCGCTGCAATGCGTCGCCTCCGGCGAGGCGTCGACCTGCGTCTCCTGCGGCAACACCGGCGCGCTGATGGCCCTCGCCATGATGACGCTGCGCAAGGCGCCGAGCATCGACCGGCCGGCGATCGCGGTGTTCTGGCCCTCCCGCGGGCCGGCGGGGCACAACATCGTGCTCGACGTCGGGGCCGACATCCGGGCCGATCCGCGCAACCTCCTGCAATACGCGCTGATGGGCGCCGAATACGCCCGCATCGGGCTCGACTGCGCGCGCCCGCGCGTCGGGCTGCTGAACGTCGGGGCCGAGGACACCAAGGGCGGGGACGAGCTGCGCCGAGCGGCGGAACTGATCGCCACCGCCGCGATCCGGCCCGGCGCGGACTTCTCCTACATCGGCTTCGTCGAGGGCGGGGACATCCTCTCGGACCGGGTCGACGTGATCGTCACCGACGGCTTCACCGGCAACGTGGCGCTGAAGACGGCGGAGGGCGCGGCGAAGATGATCGCCGAAGCCGTGCGCGACGCCTTCTCGGCCGGCTGGGGCGGCAAGCTCGCGGCGCTGCTGGCCTGGCGCTCGCTGGCGCGGCTGAAGAAGCGCATCGATCCGCGACGCGTCAACGGCGGCGTGTTCCTCGGCCTCAACGGCTCGGTCGTGAAGAGCCATGGCGGCGCCGACGCCACCGGCGTCTCGGCCGCCGTGAAGCTCGCGGCGACGATGGGGCTGACCGGCTTTCAAGATCGGGTGGCGGAACAGGTTGCAAACGCCCTGTCCGACGTCGATGTTGCGCCCACCGAAACCAGATTCACCGGGATTTCCGAGGGATGACCGTCACACGCGCCGTGCCTCTCGGCTGCGGCCACCATCTGCCCGACCGCATCGTCGAGAACGCGGAGTTCGCCGACACGCTCGACACCTCGGACGAATGGATCCGCTCGCGGTCCGGGATCGAGCGCCGACACTTCGCCGCGCCGGGCGAGAAGACGTCCGACCTCGCGATTCCGGCGGCGGAGCGCGCCCTGGCGGCGGCCGGGCTCGGGCCGGGCGACCTCGACGCGATCATCCTCGCGACCGCCACGCCGGACCAGACCTTCCCGTCGACGGCGACGCGGGTGCAGGACGCGCTCGGCATGCGGCACGGCTTCGCCTTCGACGTGCAGGCCGTCTGCGCCGGGTTCGTCTACGCCGTCTCCGTGGCCAACGCGATGATCGTCTCGGGCCAGGCGCGCACCGTGATGGTGATCGGGGCCGAGACGTTCTCGCGCATCCTCGACTGGGAGGACCGCGCCACCTGCGTCCTCTTCGGCGACGGCGCCGGCGCGCTGATCCTCTCGGGCGAGCCCGGGACCGGGGCGCTTTCGGACCGGGGCGTGATGGCGGTGAAGACGCATTCCGACGGCGCCCATCACGACCTGCTCTACGTCGACGGCGGCCCCTCCACCACCGGGCTCGCGGGCGTGGTGCGGATGGAGGGGCGCAAGGTCTTCCAGCACGCGGTCAACAAACTCGCGGACGTGGCGCACGAGGCGCTGGCCGCCTGCGGCGCCACCGCCGAGGACGTGGACTGGATGGTGCCGCACCAGGCCAATCTGCGCATCATCGAGGCGACGGCGCGCAAGACCGGCCTGCCGATGCAGAAGGTGGTCGTGACGGTCCAGAATCACGGCAACACCTCGGCCGCCTCGATCCCCCTCGCCCTTTCCGAATCCGTCGCCGCGGGCCGGATCGTCCGCGGCGATCTGCTGCTGATGGAGGCCATCGGCGGCGGCCTCGCCTGGGGTGCGGCGGTGATGCGCTGGTGAGCGGCCGGGAGCGGGCTTCCGCCGCGTCTGCAGGCCTGCTTCCAAGTCGTTGACATTGACTCCCATTTCGGCGCGCGCCTAGGCTCGTGCCGGTCGGGGGATCCGCGCGGCCGCCAAGAGCCGTGAGCGCCGTCATCACCTTTGGGAGCCGGAGCATGTCCAGCAAGACGCATACGCGCCTCGACCTGACCGAAGCCGTCTACCGGGAGGTCGGCCTCTCGCGAAACGAATCCGCCGACCTGGTCGAGAGCATCCTCGGGCACGTCTCCGACGCGCTGGTGCGCGGCGAGAGCGTGAAGATCTCCTCCTTCGGCACCTTTCAGGTGCGCCAGAAGGGCGCGCGCATGGGGCGCAATCCCAAGACCGGCGAGGAGGTTCCGATCGAGCCGCGCCGGGTGCTGGTGTTCCGACCGTCCCACATCCTCAAGGACCGCATCAATCAGAGCCTGAGCGGCTGACGGATTCCCGCGGCCCCGCGCGCCATGCGTGCGGGACCGCCGACGAAGGCTCGACATGGAAAAGTCCCCCAACGCGTTCAGGACCATCTCGGAGGTCTCCGACACCTTGGACGTCCCGGCGCACGTGTTGCGGTTCTGGGAATCGAAGTTCCCGCAGGTCAAGCCCGTGAAGCGCGGCGGCGGCCGGCGCTACTACCGGCCCGAGGACGTCGCGCTGCTCGTCGGCGTGCGCGAGCTGCTCTACGAGGACGGCCTGACCATCAAGGGCGTGCAGAAGATCTTCCGCGAGCGCGGCGCGCGCAGCGTGATCGAGCGCGGGGCCGAGGCGATGGAGAGCCTCGGTGTCGCCGCCGACGGCGCCGCAGGGCCGGCCCGCGCCGCACCGGAGGCCGTCGCGCCGCCCCAGCCTTCGCGCGCCCCGGCGGCGCCCGTTCCGGACGAGGCCCCGGCCGAGCCCGAGGCCGCCGCCGGCGCCGACGCGGAACCCGCCGTCGAGGTCGCCGACCCCGCGCGGGTGCGCGCCGCCATCGCCCGGCTGGAGGCGCTGCGCGAGCGCCTGCGCCGCGATCCGCTCGACGCATCCGGCGGCGCCTGAAGGCCGGCGCGCCGGATGCGTCGGGACGTCTTGCAAGGCGCGGTCGAAGCGCCTAGACGGGGGCTCGGATCGGGCTGTAGCGCAGCTTGGTAGCGCGTCCGTCTGGGGGACGGAAGGTCGTGAGTTCGAATCTCGCCAGCCCGACCACTCACCCCGCCTTTGCGGCATGAACGCTCCCGGCGTCCTGCCCTCGCAAGCCCTGCGTGCGCTGATCGCGGAGGGCGCCGTCGCCGCCGAGGGCGGCGTGCCGGCAGAGCTGATCCAGCCGGCGAGCCTCGATCTGCGCCTCGGACACATGGCGTGGCGCGTGCGGGCGTCGTTCCTCGCCGCCGGCGGACGGCGCGTGGCGGAGCGGCTGGACCGCTTCGCGATGCACGAGATCGACCTTTCCGGCGGCGCCGTGCTCGAGAAGGGCTGCGTCTACGTCGTGCCGCTGCAGGAACGGCTCGCCCTTCCGAGGGACGTCTCCGGCGCCGCCAACGCCAAGAGCTCCACCGGCCGGCTCGACCTGCTGACCCGCCTCGTCGTCGACGGGGCCGAGGAGTTCGACCGCATCGCCCCGGGCTACGCCGGCCCCCTCTACGCCGAGATCAGCCCGCGGAGCTTCTCGGTGCTCGTGCGGCCGGGCCTGCGGCTCAACCAGATCCGCCTGCGCCGGGGCGAGGCCGCGCTGAGCGACGCCGCCCTCCGCGCCCTGCACGCCCGCGAGCCGCTGGTCGACGTGGCGCCGCGCATCGACCAGGGCCTCGGCTTCTCCATCGACCTGACGGCGCGGAGCGGCGCGCCGGTCGGCTGGCGCGCCAAGCCGCACGCCGCGCTGATCGACCTCGCGCGCGTCGGCGCCTACGATCCCTTGGAATTCTGGGAGCCGCTGCATCCCGACCGAGACGGGGGGCTGATCCTCGACCCCGGCGCCTTCCACATCCTGATGAGCCGCGAGGCGGTCTCGATCCCGCCCGACCACGCGGCCGAGATGCAGCCCTGGCTCGCCGTCGCCGGCGAATTCCGGGTGCATTACGCGGGCTTCTTCGATCCCGGCTTCGGCCACGCCTCTGCCGGCGGCGCGGGCTCGCGCGGGGTGCTGGAGGTGCGCTGCTACGAGGCGCCCTTCGCGCTGGAGCACGGGCAGGTCGTGGGCCGGCTGGTCTACGAGACCATGACGGAGCCGCCCGACATGCTCTACGGCCGCGACATCGGCTCCAACTACCAAGGCCAGGCGCTGAAGCTCGCCAAGCAGTTCCGCGAGCCCTGACGCCCTGCGGCGCGGTTCGCGTCCGGGATCGTCAACCGTTCTGGGCGGCGGCGGCGCAGGGACGCCGCGCCTGCTTGCTGCGGCCTCGCGCTCAGTCCTCGAAGATCGACGCCTGCGCCGCGTCGGGGCGCGGCGCCGCGACGCCGTCGGGGGGCGTGCGGTCCAGAAGACCCGCCTCGCGCAGTTCCTTGAGGCCGGGCAGATCGCTCGGGCCCGCGAGCCCGAAGTGATCGAGGAACGCCTCCGTCGCCACGAAGGTCGCCGGACGGCCCGGCGTCTGCCGGCGCCGGCCGAAGCGCACCCAGTTTCGCTCCATCAACAGATCGAGCGTGCCCTTGGAGACCGCGACGCCGCGGATCTCCTCGATCTCCGCCCGCGTCACCGGCTGGTGATAGGCGATGATCGCCAGGGTCTCGATCGCCGCCCGGCTGAGGGGGCGGGTCTCCACCACCTCGCGGTGCAGCAGGAACGCCAGATCCTCCGCCGTGCGAAAGGCCCAGCCGTCTCCGATTCGAACGAGGGCGACGCCACGCCCCTCGTAACGCCTACGCAACCGTTCGACTGCCGCGTACGGATCGCTGCCTTCGGGCAGGCGCGAACCGATCTCCGCCGGGGTCAACGGCCCCGACGCCGCGAACAGCATCGCTTCGACCATACGCTCCTGCTCCGCCTCGGGCGGACCCGTGAAGAGCGAATCGCCGGACACGTACATTGATGACTCCTTCGCTAAGATAGTGAACGACGCTTAAGCGATATGTCAGCAAAGTGGCGGTCCTGTCGCAATTCCGCCTCACCGCGCTTCACCAGCTCCAGCGCCGCCGCGAAGGTCGCCGCGACCGCCGAACGGCGGCGCCGCGGCTCCGTCGTCCAGTCGTCCGGAAGGAAGGCCGAGAGCGTCGTCCAGTCCACCGCGTCGCCGATCAGGCCGCGCAGCCGCTCCAGCGCCTTCTCGGGCGTCAGCACCGGCTCGCGCCCGACATGCAGCGGGGCATAGTCGTCGCGCGTCTTGAGACGGGCGTAGGCGCGCATCAGGTCCAGAAGCGTGGCCTCGTGCTCCACCGTGCGATCGACCTCCACCGCCTCCGGCGCGCCGCGCGCGAAACGCTCGCGGCCGAGCTGCGGGCGCGCCATCAGCTTCGCCCCGACCTCGCGCATCGCCTCGAGCCGCTGCAGCCGGAAGGCGAGGCGCGCCGCCATCTCCTCGGCGCTCGGTCCTACGGCCTCGGGCTCCGGCGGCAGCAGCAGGCGCGACTTCAGGAAGGCGAGCCAGGCCGCCATCACCAGCCAGTCGGCGGCGAGCTCGATCCGGAGCCGCTTCGCCGCCTCGACGAAGGCGAGATACTGCTCGGCGAGCTGAAGGATCGAGACGCGCCGCAGATCCACCTTCTGCGTGCGCGCCAGCGTCAGCAGCAGGTCCAGCGGCCCCTCGAAGCCGTCGACGTCGATCACCAGCGCCTCGGCGACGCTGCGGCCCGCCTCGTCCAGCGCGCCGGTGCGCCCGTCGGGCACGTCGAAACGGCGGGGATCGTCACGCATCGGCCAGCGCCTCCACGATGCGGGCGTGGCGGGCCTCGGCCTCGGCCTCGGCCTCGTCGAAGGGCTCCGGCAGACGCCGCGCGGCGAGCGCGGCCTCGGCCCGCGCCAGCGCCGCCCCGGCGAGTTCCGGCGTCTCCGCCAGCGCCTCGGTCTGCGCGGCGCGGTCCGCGTTGCAGAGCAGGAGCACGTCGCAACCGGCCGCGAGCGAGGCCCGCGCCCGTCCGCCCATGCCGCCGCCGAGCGCCTCCATCGCGAGATCGTCCGTCATCAGCAGCCCGTCGAAGCCGATCTCCTCGCGGATCGCGCGGATCGCCGCGGGGGAGACCGTGGCCGCCTCGCCCCCCAGCGCGTCGAAGGCGACATGCGCCGTCATGCCGAGCGGCAGATCCGCCACCGGCCGGAAGGCGGCGAAATCCGTCTCGCGCAGCGCCTCCAGCGAGGCGCGCACCCGCGGCAGCGCCGCGTGACTGTCGGCGAAGGCGCGGCCGTGCCCCGGAAGGTGCTTGAGCACGGGCAGCACGCCGCCCGCCAGCAGCGCGTCGGCGACGATGCGGGCGCGCCGGCCCACCGCCTCCGCCGTGTCGCCGAGCGCCCGGTCGGTCACGATGCGGTGCGCGCCGGCGACCGGCAGGTCCGCCATCGGCATGCAGTCGACGTCGACGCCGAGCGCCCGCAGCTCCCGCGCGATCAGCCGGAAACGCCAGCGCAGCGCCTCGTCCATCGCCTCGGGCGCGAGACCGGCGCGCATCGCGCTCATCCAAGGCCATTCGCGCCAGTGCGGCCGCCTGAGCCGCGCGACGCGCCCGCCTTCCTGGTCGATCAGCACGGGCGCGTCACGGCCCACGGCGTCCCGCAAGCCGCCGCAGAGCCGCGCGACCTGCTCCGGCGTCTCGACATGCCGGGCGAAGAGGATGAAGCCCCAAGGATCGGCGTCGCGCAGGAACGCCCTCTCGTCGGGCGAGAGCGCGGGACCCGCGCAGTCGAGGATGATCGCGCGCGGCGCCGTCAACGGAGCCTCGCGACGATGCACGCGTCGCCCCGCGCCTCGAGCGCGGCGCACAGCTCCTGCGCCCGCGCGACCGAGGGCATCGGCCCCGCCCGCAGCCGCCACAGCGTCCGACCGCCGGAGCGCACGGTGGTCACCGCATGCGCGAGACGGCCGAGGAGATCCTCGTTGCGGTCCAGATGCCGGCGCCACTGCGCCTCGGCGATCGCCTCGCTGTCGAAGGCGCCGAGCTGCACCGCGACGTCACCGGCGCCGAGCGCGATGGGCGGCGCAGCGGCCGCCGTCTCCGTGCGCGCCGCCGCCGGCGCGCCGGCCGGGCGCCTCGGCGCCAGCGGGGTCGCGGCCGGCGCCTGCGCGGTGCCCGCGGCCGTCGCCGCCTCGCCGTCGTCCGCGGCCTCGCGCAGCGCCTCGGCGACGGCGGCGTCGATCGGGGACGTCTCCGCCTCGGTTCGGCCCTCCGGGTCGGGCTCGATCTCCCTCGGCGCCGGCGCGACCTCGGACGGCCCCTCCGCCACTTCGGCGGCGAGCCGCGGCAACGGCAGATCCTCCGCCGCCGGCGCCTCCGCGGGCGGCGCCAGCGCCGGCGCGTCGGCCTCCCCGCGCCGCATGATGCGGGTGACGGCGCGGTCGGCGTCCTCCAGCTCCAGCCCGCCGGGATCCTCGGGCGCGATCTTCATCGGCCCGTCCTCGGCACGCAGAAAGGGGATCTCGCCCGGATCGCGGGTCATCAACCCGTTCGCCCAGATCGCCAGCCCGGCCAGCGACGCGAGCGCCACGGCCGCGCCGACGGCGGTCGTCAAGGGGCCGCGCCGTGGACGCGCCGCGGACACGCCGTACGCATACGGGTCGCCGGTCAGCTCCGACATGGGGGCCGCGCCTGTGTTCTGGACGACCCCCGAAGGGCCGCCGCGTCCTGCTCAAACCCCGACGGCTGCCGTGCGTTAGCGCATCTCGTCCATCGGAGTCACGCCCAAGATACCCAAACCGGCCGCGATGACAACCGAAACCGCCTCCACGAGTGCAAGACGCGCCCGCGTTCCCGCGTGATCCTCGGGCTGCACGAAGCGAAGCCGGGGCTCGTCCTTGCCCCGGTTCCAGAGCGCGTGGAACTCGCTGGCGAGTTCGTAGAGGAAGAAGGCGACGCGATGCGGCTCGTGATGCCTGGCGGCCAGCTCGACCAGCCGCGGCCATTCGGCGATCTTCTTGGCCAGCGCCAGCTCTTCGGGATGATCGAGCGGATCGAGGCCGTCCTCGGGCGCCGCGCCCTCGATCGCGGCGTCGCGCGCCGTGCGGAACACCGACTTCGAGCGGGCGTGCGCGTACTGCACGTAGAACACGGCGTTGTCCTTGGACTGCTCCAGCGCCTTCGCGAAGTCGAAGTCCAGCGGCGCGTCGTTCTTGCGGGTCAGCATCACGAAGCGGGTCACGTCGGGGCCGACCTGGTCCACCACCTCGCGCAGCGTCACGAAGCTGCCGGAGCGCTTCGACATCTTGTAGGGCTCGCCGTCGCGGAACAGCCGCACCAGCTGCGTCAGCTTGACGTCGAGCGGCACGCGCCCGTCCGACAGCGCCGCCGTCGCCGCCTTCAGCCGCTTGACGTAGCCGCCGTGATCCGCGCCGAAGACGTTGACCAGCTCGTCGAAGCCGCGCTCGACCTTGTCGTAGTGATAGGCGATGTCGGGCGCGAAATAGGTCCAGCCGCCGTCGGACTTGCGCAGCGGCCGGTCGACGTCGTCGCCGAAGGCGGTGGACTTGAACAGCGTCTGCGGGCGCGCCTCCCAGTCCTCCGGCGTCTTGCCCTTCGGCGGCTCGAGCACGCCGACATAGATCAGGCCCTTCGCCTCCAGGGCCTCGAGCGCCGCCTCGATCCGGCCCGTGCCGTAGAGCGACTTCTCCGAGAAGAAGACGTCCATCTCGACGCCGAGCGCGGCGAGGTCCGCGCGGATCAGGTCCATCATCATGGCCGTCGCGATCTCGCGCACCTGCGGCAGCCATTCCTCCTCCGGCGCCTCCAGCAGCGCGTCGCCGAAGCGCGCCTTCAGTTCCGCGCCCACGGGCACGAGGTAGTCGCCGGGATAGAGCCCCTCGGCGATCCGCGGCTCCAGCCCGTTGGCCTCGCGATAGCGCTCGAAGGCGGAACGGGCGAGCACGTCGACCTGCGCGCCGCCGTCGTTGATGTAGTATTCCCGCGTCACGTCGTGGCCGGTGAAGGCGAGCAGCGAGGCCAGCGCGTCGCCGAACACGGCGCCCCGCGTGTGTCCCACATGCAGCGGCCCCGTCGGGTTGGCCGAGACGTATTCGACGTTCACCCTGCGCCCGCCCCCGGCATCCGAGCGGCCGAAATCCGATCCCGCCTCCAGCGCCGCCGCCACCGCCCCGCGCCAGATCTCCGGGGCGAGGCGGAGGTTGAGGAAGCCGGGCCCCGCCACCTCGGCCGAGCCGACGCGCGCGTCGGCCTCCAGCTTCGCGGCCAGAGCCTCCGCGATCTCCCGCGGCTTCCGCTTCGCGGGCCTCGCCAGCACCATCGCCGCGTTGGTCGCCATGTCGCCATGCGCGGGATCGCGCGGCGGCTCCACCGCGACGGCGGCGAGGTCCAGCCCCGACGGCAGCGCGCCCTCGTCTGCCATCGCCCGGAGGCTCGAGACCACCAGCGTGCGGATGTCGGCGAAGAGGTTCATCGGCGGGCTCCCGTCGTCAGGCCCGCGGTCTCTATCACGCCCCCCCGCCGGGTCAACGCGGCCGGATCACACCCGCGCCTGCGGGTCGGTCAGCTGGCGGTGCTCCTGCAGCGCGAAGCGGTCCGTCATGCCGGCGATCCAGTCCGCCACCACCCGCGCGCGCCGGGTCTCCGAAACGGCGTGCTCGGCCGCCTCTCGCCAGTCGTCGGGCATCACGCCCGGCGTCTCCATGCAGATCCGGAACAGGTCCGTCACCACCCCCGTCGCCTTGCGGCGCATGCGCGTCACCCGCCAGTGCCGATACATCCGCTCGAACAGGAAGGCCCGGATCGCGCGGACGTCCTCCACCATCCGGGCCGAGAACGCCGCCGTCGGGCGGCCCAGCGCCCGCACCGCCTCGGGCGAGGCCGGCGCGGCCTCCGCCAGCCGCCGCCGCGTCTCGGTCAGCAGATCCTCGACGAAGGCGCCGAACACCCGCCTCAGCGCCTCGTGCTGGCGGCGCGCCGGCTCCAGCCCCGGCCATTTCGCGTCCACCTCGCGGAACCGCTCGCCCACCACCGGCAGCCCGGCCAGCTCCTCCACCATGAACAGCCCGGCCCTGAGCCCGTCGTCGAGGTCGTGCACGTTGTAGGCGATGTCGTCCGAGAGCGCGGCGATCTGCGCCTCCGCCCCCGCGTGCTCGTGCAGCTCGAGGTCGTGGCGCGCCACGTAGTCCGCCAGCGCCCAGTGCAGCCGCCCCGGATCGTCCCCGGGGCCGTCGAGCGGCGGGCCGTTGTGCTTGGCGAGACCCTCAAGCGTCTCCCAGGTCAGGTTCAGCCCGTCGAACTCGGCGTAGCGGGCCTCGAGGTCGGTCACGACGCGCAGCGCCTGGGCGTTGTGGTCGAAACCGCCGAAAGGGGCCATGCAGGCCGCCAGCGCGTCCTCTCCGGTGTGCCCGAACGGCGTGTGGCCGAGGTCGTGCGCCAGCGCCACCGCCTCGGCCAGGTCCTCGTCCAGCCCCAGCGTGCGGGCCAGCGTGCGCGCGACCTGCGCCACCTCGATCGAGTGCGTCAGCCGGGTGCGGTAGTAGTCGCCCTCGTGCTCCACGAACACCTGCGTCTTGTGCTTGAGCCGGCGGAAGGCGCTGGAATGGATGATCCGGTCCCGATCCCGCTGGAAGCAGGAGCGGTGGGCGCTCTCCGGCTCGTGGTGGAGCCGCCCGCGGGAGGCGTCCGGGCGGCAGGCATAGGGCGCGGTCATGCAGGGTCTCGCGGGCTCGGGGGTCGCGATCGTCACGGGCGCCTTGGCGCCGCACGCCGCAGCGCCTAGGTTCACGGGGTGATAGCGCAGCCAGCGCCGCGGCGGAACCGCCCTGCGGAGGACGGCGCCCGGCGCGACGAGCATGGGAGCCCCCGCGCATGGACGCCCCCGATCTTCTCTCCCCCGCGACGGACGCGGCGCCGCCCCGCGTGACCGACCGCGCCTTCGCCCGCCTCGCCGAGATCGCCGAGGCGGAGGGCGCGCCCGTCAGGCTCCGCGTCGCCGTCGAGGGCGGCGGCTGCTCCGGCTTCCAGTACGAGATCGCGCTGACCGATGCGCCGGAGGAGGACGACCTCGTGCTCGAGAAGGCGGGTCAGGCGGTGCTGATCGATGCCGTCTCGCTGCCGTTCCTCGCCGGCGCCGTGATCGACTTCACGGACGAGCTGATCGGCGCGCGCTTCACGGTGGAGAACCCCAACGCCACCAGCGCCTGCGGCTGCGGCGTCAGCTTCTCGCTCTGAGACGCCGCGGTCCGGCGGCCCCGGCCCGGCCGTCGGGCGCGGCCGATCTTCGCGGGCGGAGGCCGGCCTCGTTCGGCCGGCCCGGGTCGACATCCTCGCCGACGCCTCGTCGAGCGTGCCGGCGACGCGCCCGCGCCCGGAGCGAGCCGGGCGCCCCTCGCCTCGCGGCGGCGGCGCGGCTAGGGTCCGCGCCATGCGCGACGCCGTCCCCGACTCGCCCGAACCCGCCCCGCCCGTCGAGGATCCCGCCGCCATCCTCCGGCGCGTCTTCGGCTTCGACGCCTTCCGCCCCGGCCAGGCGGAGATCGTGGAGGCGATCCTCGCGGGCCGCGACGTGCTCGCGATCATGCCGACGGGCGGCGGCAAGTCGCTCTGCTATCAGCTTCCCGCCCTCGCGCGCCCCGGCCTCGCGCTCGTCGTCTCGCCGCTGATCGCCCTGATGCGCGATCAGGTCGCCGCCCTCCGCGCCGCGGGGGTGGAGGCGGGCGCCCTCACCTCCGCCAACGCGCCGGAGGAGAACGAGCGCATCTTCGACGCCATCGACCGCGGCGCGCTGAAGCTGCTCTACCTCGCGCCCGAGCGCCTCGCCTCGGCCGACCGGCTGCTCTCGCGCCTGCCCGTCTCGCTCCTCGCGGTGGACGAGGCGCATTGCGTCAGCCAGTGGGGCCACGACTTCCGCCCCGACTACCTGCGGATCGGGGAGCTGCGCGCCCGCCTCGGCGGCGTGCAGACCGCCGCCTTCACCGCCACCGCGGACGCCGAGACGCGCGACGAGATCGTCGCCAAGCTGTTCGCGGCGCCGCCAGAGACCTTCCTGCGCGGCTTCGACCGTCCCAACCTCTTTCTCGCCTTCCAGCCCAAGGACCAGCCGCGCCGCCAGCTCCTGAACTTCGCGCGCGCCCGGCGCGGCCAGTCCGGCATCGTCTACGCCGCCTCGCGCAACAAGACCGAGGTGCTCGCCAAGGCGTTGAACGACGAGGGCATCTCCGCCGCCGCCTACCACGCCGGGCTCGACGGCGAGACCCGCTCGGCCGTGCAGGACCGCTTCCAGCGCGAGGACGGGCTCGTGATCTGCGCCACCGTCGCCTTCGGCATGGGCGTCGACAAGCCGGACATCCGCTACGTGGTCCACGCCGATCTGCCGAAATCGGTGGAGGCCTATTATCAGGAGATCGGCCGCGCCGGGCGCGACGGCGCCCCGGCCGACACGCTCACCCTCTACGGCGTCGACGACATCAAGCTCCGCCGCATGCAGATCGACGAGAGCCCCGCGCCCGAGGAGCGCCGGCGCGCCGACCACCAGCGCCTCGGCGCCCTGCTCGCGCTGGCCGAGGCCCCGCGCTGCCGCCGCCAGACGCTCCTCGCCTATTTCGGCGAGCCGCTGGACGACCCCTGCGGAAACTGCGACCTCTGCCGCCGCCCGCCCAGTCTCTTCGACGCGACCGAGCCCGCCCGCAAGGCGCTCTCGGCCATCTTCCGCACCGAGGAGATGTTCGGCGCGGAGCAGGTGATCTCCGTCCTTCTCGGCGAGCGCAACGACAAGACCGACCGCTTCGGCCACGACCGCCTCAGCGTCTGGGGCATCGGCAAGGATCTCGACCGACGCCAGTGGCGCGGCCTGCTGCGCCAGCTCTACGGCCTCGGCATGGTCGCGGTGGACGCGAAGAAGGGCTTCTGGCGCCTCACCGAGAGCGCGCGCCCGCTGCTGCGCGGGGAGGAGCGGCTGGAACTGCGCCAGGACGCCGTGCGTCCCGCCTCCGAAGGCGGCGGCGGCAAGGGCGCCCGCCCCGCCGTGCAGGCCCAGGTGGCCGAGGAGGACGAGCCCCTCTTCACCGCCCTCCGCGCCCTCCGCCGCCGGCTGGCCGAGGAGCAGAACGCCCCCGCCTACGTGGTGTTCTCCGACCGCACGCTGATCGACATGGCGAGCCGCAGGCCCCGCAGCCTCGACCAGCTCGCCGAATGTCACGGCGTCGGCGCCGCGAAGCTCGAGAGATACGGCCGCGCCTTCCTCGAGGTGCTGCTCGACGCCCCCGCGCCGCAGGAGCATCCCGCAAGGGTCGCCCTCGCGACCTCGGGCGAGGGCCCGCTCTACGACGCCCTGCACGCGGCTGCGGTCGACCTCGCCCGCGGCGCCGACGGGACGGAGAAGCCCCTCGCCGTCAACGCCGCCACCCTCGCGCGCATCGCCAAGGCCCGCCCGACGAACCTCCCCGCTCTGGCCGCGATCCAGGGCATGGACCCGCGCAAGGCCGAGCGCTTCGGCCCCGCCTTCCTCTCCATCATCGCCGCCGAAGTGTAGCCGGACACCTGATTTTTTCGATGCGCGCTTGGGAAGTCCATGGCTTGCGCGAGCCTCGAAGCCTTCGGATCGACATCGCCAACCGCAAGTTCGAGAGCACCGTCGGCGCCAGGCGCGACGACGTCTCCGACGACCGGCTCGGCCTCTTCGAGCCGGGGGTCGCCGAGATGGGCCGGCTCGCCAAGCAGCACCCGGACGAGCTGATCTTCGAGCTTCTCGCCGGCGGCTTCGTGGAGACCTGCTACGACGGGCAGCCCTTCTTCTCGGAGCCGCATCCCTCCACCGACAAGGCCGGCGCCGCGATCACCGTCTCCAACGTGCAGACGGGCGCCGAGCCCGCCTGGTATCCGCCGGACACGTCGCGCGGCCTGAAGCCCCTCATCTGGCAGGAGCGCGAGCCCTACGAGTTCCAGATGCTGAACAACCTCCAGGACGTCCAGGTCTTCATGACCGACGAGTTCCTCTACGGCGTCCGGGCGCGCGTCAACGCGGGGTTCGGCCTCCGGCGGCTCGTCTTCGGCTCGCAGGCGGCGCTGGACGCGACCGACTGCGCCGCCGCCCGCGCGACCATGATGGGGCTGCGCGGCGACAAGGGGCGGCTTCTCGGCGTGCGTCCCGACACGCTGCTGGTTCCGCCGTCGCTCGAGGAGGCCGGCCGCAAGCTGCTGAACTCGGAGAACGGCGACGCCGGCGCGACGAACCCCTGGAAGGACACGGCGAAGCTCATCGTCTCGCCGTATCTGGACGGCTGAGGCGCTTCGTGACCGCGCCGCGCGCCGCCGCCCGCCCCGTCGCCCGTCACGCCGCGCCGCCGCGGGCGCCGGGCGAGGCGGGGCAATGGGCGCAGCTCATGCCCCTCGGCGGGATCGCCGACCGCGACGGGCGGCGCTTCCGCCCGACGCGCCCGGACGCCGTGATCGCGGACTTCGCGCGTCGGGGCCATCCGCTCCCCGTGGACTGGGAGCACGCCAGCGCCTCGGCCCGCGAGACCGGCCGCGCGGCGCCCGCCGCCGGCTGGATCACCGAGCCGAGGGTCGAGGACGGGATGCTCCGGGCGCGCATCGACTGGACCGAGCGCGGGCGGGCGATGGTCGCGGCGCGCGAGTATCGCTTCCCGAGCCCCGAGTTCCACCACGACCCGCGGACGGGCGAGGTGCGGGCGCGGCCGAGCGCGGGCCTCGTGCAACCCCCGAACCTCCGCCTCGCCGCCCTGAACCGACAGGAGCCCATCGCCATGACCGACGCGTCCGATCCCGACATGCCCGGCGGCGCCGCCGCCCCGATCCCCGAGCGTCTCCGCACCGCCCTCGGCCTCGGCGAAGGCGCCGGCGAGGACGACGCGCCCGCCGCCGTCGCCCGGCTGCGCGAGCAGCCCGACCCGGCCCGCTTCGTGCCCGTCGCCGCGACGCGCGAACTGATGGCGGAGCGTCACGCCCGGCGCCGCGGCCCGCGCCGGGCGGGACGTCGAGCGCAATGTGCAGGACGCCCTCGCGCGCGGCTGCATCTCGCCGGCGATGGTGCCCTGGGCGACGACGCTCTGTCGGAGCGACCCGGCGACCTTCGACGCCTTCGTCCAGGGCGCGCCGCGTCGTCGCCGCGGGCCTCGCCGGAGCCGCCGGCCGCGTTGAGCGCGCGCGCGGCGCCCGAGGGCCGGAAGAGATGCGCGAAGGCGGCGGCGGAACGGATCGCGGCGCGGCTCCGCGCCGCCGGTCACGCGCCCGCCGAGCTGCCCCCGGCGCTGCACGACCACCGGCCGGGGCGCCGCGCCACCCTCGCCACCGATCCCGAACTCCGCGCCTTCGTGGAGGCCCGCTTCAACCGCATGACGTTCGAGAAGATCGCCGACGCCGCCGAGGCGCACTTCGGCGAGCGCCGCCTCGCGAAGAGCGCGATCCACGACTGGTATAAGAAGAACCACGCCCGCGCCAAGCGATCGCCGTCCCGGCGGGCGGCCCCGGACAACACCCGGACCTCCACCCTGTTCCAGCGAAAAACCAAGTGGCAGGCCCCTAAACAACCATGCGGCGGTTCACACGAAGCCTGATCCGCGAGGGGGGCGGGCCTCGGGGACATCGAGCCCCGCTCGGCCCGCCTCGGGGCTTCGCGCCTCCCGCCCGGCCCCGCCGCATCAATCCGCCCGCCAGCGTCCCGCCTGGTCCGGCACGAAGACCTCCACCGCCGCCGTCGCGATCAGGTGCCAGCCGCCGGCGCCGTCCTCGACCTCGAGCCCGCCCTCGACCGCCGTCACCTCGGCCCGCCCGCGCGGCAGCGCCGCCGCGACCCGGCCGTCGTCCACCGCCTCCGGCCGCGCCACGCCGACCGTCACCTTCACCCGCATCTCCGCCACGTCGAGGCCGCAGCTCGCGATCGCCGCCAGCGAGGAATGGCGGATCGCGTCCTCCACCGCCCGGCAGGCCGCCTCCGTCGCGTTCCGCGAATGCGTCGAGACGCCCTGCCCCATCTCCAGAATGAACCGCTCCATCAGACCGGCTCCATGTCGAAGCTCACGCAGATCGCGGCATGCGCGATCACCGTCGCGCCCTCGCCCGACGGCTTCGGCACGTCGAGCCCGCCCTTCGTCACGCGCACCGTCACCTCGCCGTAGGGGAACTCCGCCTTCAGCGCCTCGGCGTCCACGGCCTCCGGCTTCTGGACGCCGATCACGCACTCGATCCGCATCGCGGTCTTCGGCATCCCCAACACCTCCGCGGCCGTCAGCGCGTTGCGCCAGAGCGCGTCGCGCACCGCCCGCGCCACCGCCGCGCCGTGGTCCTCGCGCCGCAGAGACGTGCCCATTCCGAACTCCGTCGCCACCCGTCGCCGCATCGCCCGCCTCCCCGCTTGGCGCCCGCCGCGCCGCCCTCTAGGGTCGCGCCACCATGAAGATCGCCAGCTTCAACATCAACGGCGTCAAGGCGCGCCTCCCGGCCCTGCTGGACTGGCTCGGCTCGGCCGGAGCCGACGTGGTCTGCCTGCAGGAGCTCAAGAGCCAGGACGCCACCTTCCCCCGCGAGGCGATCGAGGACGCCGGCTGGAACGTCGAGACGCACGGGCAGAAGAGCTTCAACGGCGTCGCCATCCTCTCCAAAAGCCCCATCGAGGACGTGACCCGCGGCCTGCCCGGCGACGACGGCGACGAGCAGGCCCGCTACATCGAGGCCACCATCTCGGGCGAGGACGCCGCGATCCGCGTCTGCGGCCTGTATCTGCCCAACGGCAACCCGGCGCCCGGCCCGAAATACGACTACAAGCTCGCCTGGATGGAGCGCCTGCGCGACCGCGCCGCGCAGCTCATTGCGGCCGAGGAGACCGCCCTCCTCGCCGGCGACTTCAACGTGATCCCCCAGCCCGAGGACGCCGCCCGGCCCGAGGCCTGGACGGACGACGCCCTGTTCCTGCCGGAGACGCGCGCCGCCTTCCGCCGCATTCTCCACCAAGGCTGGACCGACGCGCTCCGCGTCCACCACCCGGAGCCCGAGATCTACACCTTCTGGGACTATCAGGCCGGCGCCTGGCGGAAGAACGACGGCATCCGCATCGACCACCTCCTGCTATCCCCGCAGGCCGCCGACCGCATGACCGACGCCGGCGTCGACGCCCATGTCAGGGGCGGCGAGAAGCCCTCCGATCACGTCCCCGTCTGGGTCGAGCTCGACCTCTGATATCCTTGCCCGATGACCGCGACTCGTCGCGGCCGTCGGGCGCCGCGCGTTCGCGCGCTGGCCCTTCGGCCGAGGCCACGGTTCGAGGCGTTTCACGGGTCGGACCGTGGTATGAGCCCCGCCTTGCACGCCCTCCGCGCGGGGCTTAGGTGTCAACCTCACGAGACAGGGGAGACCGGCCGATGAGCGTCACGCGAGAGGACATCCTGAAGGCGCTGTCGCGCGTCGTCGACCCCGCGAGCGGCAAGGACCTCGTCACGGCCGACTACGTCCGCGCCCCGGTGTTCCAGGACGGCGCCGTGCGCTTCATCCTCGAGGTCCCGCCCGAACAGGCGGCGAAGATGTCCGATGTCGCGAAGGCCGCCGAGGCCGCCGTCTCCGCCCTGCCGGGCGTCGAGAGCGCGGCCGCCATCGTCACCGCCCACGGCCCCGCCCCGCAGGCGCCGAAAGGCGCGCCGGAGGGCGAGGCGCCCAGCCTGAAGATCGGCCGCCACCCGCAGCCGCAGGCCTCGAAGAAGATCGACGGGATCCACCGCATCATCGCGATCGCCTCCGGCAAGGGCGGCGTCGGCAAGTCGACGCTCTCCGCCAACCTCGCCGTGGCGCTGGCGCGGCAGGGCAAGCGCGTGGGCCTGCTCGACGCCGACATCCACGGCCCCTCGCAGCCGCGTATGATGGGCGCCACCGAGCGGCCGAAGTCGAAGGACGGCAAGACCATCCTGCCGCTCACGGCCCACGGCGTGACCTTCATGTCCATCGGCCTGATGCTGCCCGCGGAGGAGGCCGTGATCTGGCGCGGCCCGATGCTGATGGGCGCCCTGCAGCAGATGCTGACGCAGGTCGAATGGGGCGAACTCGACGCCCTGATCGTCGACCTGCCGCCCGGCACCGGCGACGTTCAGCTCTCGCTCTGCCAGAAGGCCGAGGTCTCGGGCGCCATCGTGGTCTCGACGCCGCAGGACGTCGCGCTGCTCGACGCCCGCAAGGCCCTCGCCATGTTCCACAAGCTCGAGACGCCGATGCTCGGCCTGATCGAGAACATGAGCGGCTTCGTCTGCCCGAAATGCGGGCATGAAAGCGACCTCTTCGGCCAGGGCGGCGTCGCGCAGGAGGCCGACGCCATCGGCCTGCCCTTCCTCGGCCGCATCCCCCTGCATCTCGACATCCGCACCACCTCGGACGAGGGCACGCCCATCGTCGCCAAGGCCCCCGGCTCGCCCGAGGCGGCGCCGTTCGAGGATCTCGCCCGCCGCCTGATCGAGGGCGGCGTGATCTGAGCGCCCCCGCCTCCGGGGGGCTGCGCCGCTCGGGGGGATCGACCCCCCTCGCGCCGCCGCCGATCCGCCATGGGCGGATCCGCGAGGGGCGCCCGGCCCGACCGCCGCGCCTCGGCGCCCCGCGCAGGGCGCTCAGGCCTCCCGCGGCAGCGCGCCCGCGGGCAGCAGCGCCTCCAACGCCCGGATCTCCGCCGCGGCCGCGGCATCGCCCGCCGGCACCTCGCCCCGCATCGCCTTGCGCGCGGCGCCGGAGGCCTCGACGCCTCCGCCCGTGAACGGCGAGGCCAGCGCCGGCCAGGCCCAGTTCGCCGACAGCACCGCGGCGTTGAAGCGCCCGCAGGCCTCCACCGCGTCGGGCTCCGGCGTCAGCGTCGCCAGGGGGATCAGCCGCTCGGCCGCCAGCATCACCGTCAGCGCCTGTCCCGCCCGCCGCCGATCCAGCCCGGCGCGCGCGGCGCGGTCCGCCGCCTCGCCGACGGTGCAGGGCCCCTCGGCGACGGCGGCCTCGGCCGCGGCCTGCGCCTCCTCGTCCAGCTTCAGCTCCCCCCAGGGCGCGCGCAGCAGCGGCCCCTCCGGCCGCTCCTCGGGCGAGAGGGCGACCGGCAGCGCCTCCAGCGCCATGCCGGCCTCGCTCTGCCCGACCCGGCTCTGGCCGCGCGCGAAGACGTCCATGCGGAAGCTGCGACCGATGGCGAGGTCGCGGAACAGCTCGCCATAGCCCGCCCGCTCGGCCCGCGTCACCGTCTCCCGCACCGAGTCGCGCATCCCCAGCTGGTCGAAATTGTCGATCAACCGCCCCGCGCCGACATAGCTGAGCCGCGCCCCGGCCATCGCCCGCGCCACGTCGTCGTGCCAGGCGGCGCCCCCGGCCGCCGGCAGCAGCTCATGCGCCAGATAGTCCATCGGCTGGTCCTCGAGGCCGTCGAGCAGCGCCGAGAGCGCCGTCTCCCCGGCCATCACCCCGGACGTCTCGTCGCGCAGGAACTTGAGGAAGCCGATCGCCTCGCGGATCGCCTCCTCCTGCCCCGGTCCGCGCCGGCCTTCGGCCAGCACCCGCACCAGCTTGCGCAGGGGCTCGCCCATCGCCCAGTTGGGCATCGCGTTGTAGCCGAGATAGAGCAGCGCCCCCGGCCGCATCGCCGCCCGCAGAATGGCGAGGAAATCCCCTCGCGCCGCGTCGGAGATCCAAGTCCAGACCCCGTGCGCGATCACGAAATCGGCCGTGCCCACGCGTTCCGGGGCCGCCGCGATCTCGTCGAAGCCGGCCTCCACGAATTCGGCGTTGCGCAGACCCGCCGCCGCCGCCAGCTCCCGCGCCGCGAGGATGTGATCCGGCGAGAGATCCACCCCGACGCAGCGCGCCCGCGGATTGGCCGCCGCCGTCGCGAGAAGCTGAAAGCCCGAGCCGCAGCCGAGATCGAGGAGCGTGAACGCGCCCGTCGCCTCGGCCGGCCTCCGGCCCCGCAGCACCTGCACCGCACGCAGCCAGGCCGGCGCCGCGTTGCGCCGATGGCCGCGCACGTAGTCCCGCGCCACCGCATAGCCGCCGTCCGCGCTCATCTCCGCCTCTCCCTCCGCCGCAGCGGCGGCCATGTCACCCGTCCCGGCCTCCCGGCACAAGCGCCATGCGGCTCAGGCCGCGCCGAGCAGGTCCATCCGCGGCATCAGCTTCAGCAGGTGCTTGGTGTAGTCGTGCTCCGGCGCCTCGAACAGGCGCTCGGTCGGCGCGATCTCGCAGATCCGGCCGTGCCGCATCACCGCGACCCGGTCGCACACCTGCCGGATCACCGGCAGGTCGTGGCTGATGAACAGCATCGTCAGCCCCAGCTCGTCCTGCAGATCCCGCAGCAGGTTCAGGATCGTCGCCTGCACCGAGACGTCGAGCGCCGAGGTCGGCTCGTCGCAGATCAGGATCCGCGGGCGGCTCGCCAGCGCCCGCGCGATGGAGATGCGCTGGCGCTGTCCGCCGGAGAACTCGTGCGGATAGCGCAGCGCCGCCTCCGCCCCGAGGCCCACATGATCCAGCAGGTCGCCGACGATGCGCCGCACGTCGGCCTCGTCCTCGGCCAGCCGGAAGAAGCGGATCGGCTCCGCCACGATCTCGAGCACCTTCATCCGGGCGTTGAGGCTCGAATACGGATCCTGGAAGATCATCTGCAGCGCCCGCCGCGCCGCCTTCGCCTTCGGGTCCTTCGGAACCGAACTCACGTCCTGCCCCATCAGCCGCACCACGCCCGAATCCGGCCGGTAGAGGCCCGCGATGATCCGCGCCACGGTCGACTTGCCGGAGCCGGACTCGCCCACGAGGCCGAAGCTCTCGCCCTCCCGGATGTCGAAGGAGACGTCGTCGACCGCCTTCAGGTACTTCCGGTTCCGCGGCAGGATCGCCCGCTGCAGCGTGAAGGAGAGGTCGAGCCCCGCCACCGACACCGCCGGGCCCGTCGCCGCCGCCTGCCGCACCACCGCGCCCAGCCAGTGCGTGCGCACGTCGATGCGCCTGAAGGGCTTCGCGCCGCCCTCGATGTAGTCGACCGAGGCGAAGCGCTCCAGCCGCCGGTCGGGCCGCGGCACCGCCGCGATGAGGCTCTTGGTGTATTCGTGCCGCGGCGCGCCGAGCACCTGCGCCACATCCCCCGTCTCCACCACCTCGCCCCGATACATCACGCAGACCCGGTCCGCGATCTCCGCGATCACTCCGATGTCGTGGGTCACGATGATCACGCCGAGGTTGCGCTCCTTGCAGAGCCGCCGGATCAGGTCGAGGATCTGCGCCTGGATGCTGACGTCGAGCGCCGTGGTCGGCTCGTCCGCCAGCAGAAGATCCGGCTCCCCCGCGAGGGCGAGCGCGATCACCACCCGCTGGCGCATTCCGCCGGAGAACTGGTGCGGATAGGCCCGCAGCCGCGCCTCCGGCTCGGTGATGCCGACCTGCTCCAGAAGCTCGCGCGCCCGCGCCTGCGCCCGCTCCTCGTCGAAGCCGAGGCATTTGCGGATCGTCTCGACCAGCTGCTCGCCCACGGTCAGCAGCGGGTTCAGCGAGGTCTGCGGATCCTGGAAGATCATCCCGATCCGGTCGCCCCGGATGCGCCGCATCTCGTCCTCGCTCCGCCCCCGAAGGCTCTCGCCCTGGAAGCGGATCTCCCCGGCGGCGACGCGGCCCGGGGGCTCCAGCAGGTCGATGATCGCGTTGCCGATGGTGGACTTACCGGCGCCGGATTCGCCCACCAGCCCCAGCACCTCGCCGCGCTCGACGCTCAGGCTGACGCCCCGCGCCGCCTTCACCACGCCCCGGCGCGTCGGAAACTCGACGTCGAGGCCTTCGATCTCCAGAAGCTCGCTCATCCGGCATGGTTCCTGAAAAGGGGAGGCGCAGGCTGGCGGGCGGGCCGGCGCCGCGCAGCGGCGCTCGGGGCGTCCGACGGCCCGCCCCTCACCGCAGCTTCGGGTTCAGCGCGTCGCGCATCCAGTCGCCCAGAAGGTTCACCGCGAAGACCAGCACCACGAGCGCGATCGCCGGGAAGAAGGTGATCCACCAGAGGCCCGAGAAGAGGTACTCGTTGCCCACCCGGATCAGCGTGCCCAGAGACGGCGTCGTCGGCGGGATCCCCTGCCCGAGGAAGCTCAGCGTCGCCTCCGCTATGATCGCCAGCGCCAGCCCGATCGTCGCCAGAACCAGCACCGGGCGCAGCACGTTGGGCAGCACGTGACGCAGCATGATCAGCCAGGAGGGCAGCCCGATCACCCGCGCCGCGAGGACGTATTCCTTCTGGCTCTCCACCAGCGTCGCGCCGCGCACCACGCGCGCGAACTGCGGCCAGTCGGTCAGCCCGATCGCCACGATCACCACGTAGATCGCGAGTTCGTCCCGGCTCTCGGGCGGCAGCATGGTCCGCGCGATGCCGTTGATCAGGATGGCCAGCAGAAGCCCCGGGATGGTCAGCTGCACGTCCGCGACGCGCATGATCAGCGCGTCGACCGCGCCGCCGAGATACCCCGCCACCACCCCGACCATGACGCCGAGCGTCATGCCGAGGAACACCGCCGCCAGCCCCACGATGATGCTCAGCCGCCCCCCGTAGAGGATGGTCGAGAGCATGTCGCGCCCCTGGTTGTCGGTGCCGAGCAGGTATTCCGTCCGCCCCCCCTCGATCCAGGCCGGCGGCAGCTTGCCGTCCCAGAGGCTGATCTGAGACGAATCGAAGGGATCGAACGGCGCGATGATCGGCGCCGCGAAGCAGGCGAGGATGCTCAGGATCGTCACCGCCGCCGCGACCATGGCGGTGGGCGAGCGGATGAAGCTGTAGAGGACGTCGCTGTCCGCCGTGCGCCGCCAGAAGCCCGGCGGCGGCGGCTGGCCGACGTCGTCGGGTCGCGGGCGCAGGTCCGCGTCCGGGCGGATCGGATGCGCGGGCTCGCCCTTGGGGCGGTCGTGGGCCGCGTCGGTCATGGCGTCCCTCCTCAGGCGGTCCCGATGCGGATGCGCGGGTCGATGGCGACATAGAGGATGTCGACCAGCAGGTTGATCGTGACGAACAGCAGCGCGACGAAGACGAGGTAGGCCGACATGATCGGCACGTCGACGAAGTCCACCGCCTGGATGAACATCAGCCCGGTGCCCGGCCACTGGAACACCGTCTCGGTGATCACCGAGAAGGCGATGAGGTTGCCGATGTTCAGCCCGATGATGGTGACCACCGGCACCAGCGTGTTCTTCAGGGCGTGCCCGAAATTGATCGTCCGCTCGCCGAGGCCGCGGGCCCGCGCGAACTTGATGAAGTCGGTGCGCATCACCTCGAGCATCTCGGCACGCACCAGGCGCAGGATCATCGTCGCCTGGAACAGGCTCAGCGTGATCGCCGGCAGGATGATCGAGGACCAGCCGTCCGCCGTCAGCAGCGAGGTCGACCACCAGCCGAGGTCGACCGTCCCGCCCCGGCCCGAACTCGGCAGCCAGCGCAGGTTGACCGCGAAGACGTAGATCAGCCCGATGCCGATGATGAAGGTGGGCAGACTGACCCCCACCAGCGAGCCCGAGAGCAGGACGCGACTGAGCCAGCTGTCGCGCCGTATCCCCGTATAGACCCCGGCCGCGATGCCGAAGCCCATGGCGATGATCGCGCTGACGAAGACCAGCTCCAGCGTCGCCGGCAGCCGATCGAGGATCAGCTCGTCCACCGGGCGCCTGATCCGGTAGCTGAGCCCGAAGTCGCCCTGCACCATGTTGCCGACGAAGCGGCCGTACTGCGTGACGATCGAATCGTTCAGCCCCAGCGCCTCGCGGATCTGCTCGCGCCGCTCGCGCGTCGCGTCCTGCCCGACCATGTTGCCGACCGGATCGCCGACGAAGTTGAACAGCGAAAAGGAGACGGCCGAGACCACGGCCATCACGATCAGCGACTGCATCAGGCGTCGGCCAATGAATCCCAGCATGGGGCGCGCTCCCGGTCGGGGGGTCGGGCGGCCGGTCCGAATCGTCGTGATCGAACCGATTCGGCCGCGCCCAGGCTTCAATCGCGAAGCGGGCGCGGCCGCAAGGGCCGACGCCGGGTCAGGCCCGGCGCCGGCGCGTCGTCACTCGCTCATGACGATGAAGCGCGGCCGCAGCGAGTCGTCCGCGGCGATCGGCTCGTCCACCTTGTCGGTCATGGCGTGGGCGATGACCTGGTGGTGGATCGGCACGTAGGGCATCTCCGCCTTCACGATTTCCCAGGCCTCGAGGATCAGCTCGGTGCGCTTCTCCATGTCGGTCTCGGTCTCGATCAGGTCGGTGATCTCGTTCACGCGCTCGTTGTCGTAGCCGGTGGCGTTCCACGACCCCTCGCCGTCGACGAGGTAGGAGAACACGTAATGGCTGTCGAGCGTCGGCACGCCCCAGCCCAGCATGTAGAAGTCCGACGTCCGGTTCTGGATCTTCGGGAAGTGCTGGGCCTTGGGCACCGCCTCCAGGTTCACGTCGACGCCGATCCGCGCCAGCATCGCCACCGCCGCTTGACAGATGTTCTCGTCGTTGTTGTAGCGGTTGTTCGGGCAGTCCAGCTGCACCGAGAAGCCTTCGGGATAGCCCGCGTCGGCCAGCAGCGCGATCGCCCGGTCGGGATCGAACGGATACGGCGCGTCGTTCTCGGGCGTGTTGCCGAGCACGCCCGGCGACGTGATCATGCCCGTCGGGAACGACAGCCCCTCCATCACGACGCGCTGGATCGCCTCCTTGTCGATGGCGAGATTGATCGCCTCGCGCACCCGCTGGTCCTTGAACGGGTTACCCTCGACCGAGGAGGACCGCAGCTGGTCGACGCCCTGATCCATGCCGAAGAAGATCGAGCGGACCTGCGCCACCGTCCGGACCTCCAGCCCGTCGGCCGCCTCGATCCGCGTCAGGTCCTGCAGCGGCGGGTCGAGCACGAGGTCGACCTCGCCCGAAAGCAGCGCCGCGACCCGCGTCGAGGCGTTGGAGATCGGGCGGTACTCGATACGCTCGATGTTGCCCGGATGCGTGTCCCAGCCCCACCAGTCGGCGTTGCGGCTCATCACCGTCAGCTCGTCCGGCGCCCGCTCCTCGAGCACGTAGGGGCCGGTGCCGTTGGCGTTGCGGACCGAATGGGTCTCCTCGTCGGCGGCGAAGTCCTGCGGCTCGAGGACGTCGTTGGCCTCCGACCAGGTCTTGTCCATGATGAAGACGGAGGTGAGCTGGTTCGGCAGGATCGGATTCGACCCGTCCGTGCGCAGGATCACCGTGTGGTCGTCCACGATCTCCACCTCGGTGACGGAGGCGACCTGCTCCTTCCAGTCCGAGCTCGGCGCCTTGGCCCGCTCGAAGCTGAAGGCCACGTCCTCGGCCGTGAACTCGGATCCGTCGTGGAAGGTCACGCCCTGGCGGAGCGTGAACTCCCAGCCTCCGTCGACCACCTTCCACTCGGTCGCGAGCTCGGGCACCAGGTTCAGCTCCGGATCGCGGCTGACCAGGCTCTCGTAGATCTGGCCCGTCATGGCGATCGTCGGGCCTTCGTTCTGGCTGTGCGGATCCATGGTCAGGGCGTCGCCCTGGCTGGTCCATCGGAAGGTCTGCGCGGAGGCCGGGACGGCCAGCATCGCCAATACGGCGAAGGAGGCGCCCCAGCGGGCTGCGATGTTCATGAAAACCTCTCCTGTTCGGTCTGCGTCCAGGGGATCGGCCCGAAGGCCGGCCCACGGCGCCGGGCTTCCCGCCCGGTCGAACCATGTCGACGGTAGCGCCAAGCGTCCGCGCTAAACAAGGGCCGAAGAATGGGCGCCCACCTCGATAGGGCCCGTTCGGAAGGCGCCCTTACGGTCTTCGGACCGGTCAGGGCGCCTCGCCGGCAGGCGCCGCGCGTCCCGCCATCGCGGTCAGCGCCTCCGCGAAGCGCCGCGCCTCGGCCTCGAACGCGCCGGACTTCAGGTCGGCCTCGGTGACCCGGCACGTCGCGGAGGGCCCGCGGCCCACCGCGTCGGAGAGCTTGCCAAGCGCCCGCTCGCCCCCGGCGCCGCCCAAGGTGCAGAACGCCGCCCAAGGCGCGCGCCGTCCCTCGAGCCGCGCCGCGAAGGCCCGCGCCGCAGGCGTCGGCGCGGCGGCCCAGACCGGCGTGCCCACCGCCACCACGTCGAACGCCGCCGGATCGACCTCCGGCCCCGCCAGCGGCGGCTTGCGCCCGGTCAGCGTGTCCAGCAGCGTCGCCGGCACGCCGCGCGGGCCGTCCGCCTCGCGGATCTCGGCGATCTCGCCGTCGCAGGCCGCCGCCACCGCCTCGGCGAAGCGACGGGTGTTGCCGGTTCGGGAATGATGGACGATCAGGATGCGTGCCATGCCGTGCAGACTGAAGGCTTCGCGCGTCGCCCGCATTGACCCGGATCAATGAGCCGTCATTCGCCCGGCTCGCGCTCGCGCGCCTCCAGCCGCGCCTCGATCGCCCGCAGCCGCGCCAGCACCTCGTCGCGATAGGCGTCGGTGCGCTCCACGTCCTCGGCGTGATGCGCGTCCTGCATCGAGTTCACGATCAGCCCGACCAGCAGGTTCACCACCGCGAAGGTGGTGACGATGATGAACGGCACGAAGAAGGCCCAGGCCCAGGGATGCACCTGCATCACCGGGCGCACGATGCCCATGCTCCAGCTCTCCAGCGTCATGATCTGGAACAGCGAATAGGCGGAGGCGCCGAGCGAGCCGAACCAGTCCGGAAAGGCCGCCCCGAAGAGCTGCGTCGCCATCACCGCGCCGATGTAGAAGATGATCCCCATCAGCAGGAACACGCTCGCCATGCCGGGCACCGCGTCGATGAAGCCCTCGACCACCCGGCGCAGCCGGGGCGCGACGCTGACCACCCGCATCAACCGCAGCACCCGCGCCGCGCGCAGCACCGAGAAGGCGCCCGAGGCCGGCAGCAGCGCCACCCCCACCACCACCACGTCGAAGAGGTTCCAGCCCGAGGTCGGAAACCGCCGCCCCTGCGCCAGCGCCTTCAGCAGGATCTCGCCCACGAAGAAGGCGAGGCAGGCGGCGTCCAGCGCCGCCAGCACCTCCCCCGCCACCGCCCGCGCCCGCGCGGACGTCTCCAGCCCCAGCACGGCGGCGTTGAGCAGGATGACGCCCATGATCACGCCGCGCACGCGAGGCGTCTCGAGCCAGCGCTCGAGGCGGCGTCGGGCGTCGTCGGCCAAGGGCATGGGGCGGGTTCCTTCCGGCGGGGGACCGGCCCGTCACATGGACGCGCCCGCCGCCGCCGACAAGCGTCTCAGCGCCCCTGCACCCCCGTGACCTCGTAGAGGGCGTGGCTCCGGTTCGAGGTGTGCGGACGCACCTCGGAAGGCCAGCGCCCCTTCTCGACCGCCGCCGCCCAGCCCTCGCCCGCCAGCACGTCGGGCGAATCGAGCTCGTAGATCGCCGTCCACCGGGGCGAGGCCGCCGGGCTCTCCTTGCGCTCGCCCCCGATCGTCACCGTCAGCGGGACCGAGCGCGCGCGCGTCACCTGCCGCACCCCCGGCACCTCCAGCAGATACGGCACGTGCTCGGTGTCGTAGACCTCGTTGAAGAGGTCCTCCTTCTCCGGCGCCACGTCCATCGACACCACGAAGATCCAGCTCATGCGTCGCTCCTCACCCTATCCCGAGCGGCGCGAGCGCCGCGCGCACCGCCGCCTTCTGCTCCTCCGTCGCCGGCGAGGTCGGCCGGCGCGGGCGCCCCGACGGCACGCCCTGAAGCTCCTGCGCGTATTTCACGAGGCTCGGCATGTTGTCCTGCCCGATGGCGTCCCAGACCGGCATCAGCGTCTCGTGCAGCGCGAGGCCGGTCTCCATGTCGCCCTTCTCCGCCGCGTCCCAGAGCTCGACCGAGGCGTGCGGCGCCGCCGTCAGGATCGCCGCGATCGAGCCCCGCGCCCCCAGCAGATACGAAGGCCAGAGCAGCGCGTCGACGGCCGAGAAGATCAGGTTGCGCGGGTCCGCCCGGCGCATAAGGTCGGCGAAGAGCTTCATGTCCCCGGCGCTCTGCTTGACGCCGACGACGCCCGGCACCTCCTCCATGATCCTGAGCAGGAGGTCCGGCGAGAGATAGCACCACGGCACCACGTTGTAGATCAGGATCGGCAGTCCCGCCGCCGCGTGAACCTCCTCGAAATGGCGCACCATCGCGTCGTCGTCCGGGCGGAACAGGTAGTGCGGCGGCGTGATCTGCAGCGCCGCGACGCCGAGCCCCGCGACCAGCTCCCCCCGCGCCGCCGTCTCGCGCGTCGAGTTGGAGACGATCCCCACCACCACCGGCACGCGCCCGTCGACGGCGTCGACCGTCTCCTCGAGCAGCGTCAGGTGCTCCTCGCGGTCGAGCGCGTGCCCCTCGCCGGTGGAGCCGCCCGCCGCGAGCCCGTCGACGCCGGCGCCGATCAGCCAGTCCACCTGCCCGCCCACCGCCGCGAAGTCGATGGAATCGTCCTCGTCGAAGGGCGTGGTGAAGGGGGCGATCACCCCTTTCAGCTCGTCCATCGCACGTCCTCCCCTGCCTGCGGCGTCTCCAGCGCCGGACCCGGCGTCACCTCGCCATGCGCGGCGGCCCTTGGCAACCCGCGCGAAGGGCGCCAAACCCCCGCGCCATGCTCACCGAAGCCCTCACCGGCCTCCTACTCGGCGCCGCCGCCGCCGCGTTCTTCCTCGGCCTCGTCGCCACGGGGATCGAGCGGCTGAACCAAGGCCTCGTCTCCAGCCTCGGCTTCCTCGGGCTGATCGCCGCCTGCCTCTGGCTCGACGGCTGGATCCTCACCGCGATCCCCGGCTTCGCCCTCGCCGTCGCCCTTTGGAGCGTCCTGCGTCACCGCCTGCCCTGACGCGCCTCCTCCCGCGCCAGCAGCTTCACGATCCGCAGCCACCGCGCGAAGGCGATGACGCCGGCGAAGGCGAAGCCCTTCCAGCCGCCGAAGACGTGCCGGCGCAGCAGCCAGCCCTTCAGGAACACCACCGGCCCCTCGGTGACGAGCCTGAGCCGCAGCAGCCAGCGCGGCCGCCGCCGCGCCGCCTCGGCCTGGAAGTCGGTGTAGGCGTTCTCCTTGGCGACCAGCGCGCTCCAGGTCGGGAAGGGAAAGTGGTGGATCGGCGCCCTCAGCCGCCTCACGGGGCCGGAGGTCTCCACCCGGTCGAACAGCGGATGGTCGCGATACCGCCCCGCCTCGCGGTGCCAGAGCCGCACCACGTCGTAATCCGCCGCGAAGGGCCGCGGCCGGTCGTCGCCGGGATAGACGTTGAGGATGCGCACCCGATAGGCCGCCGGCGCCGGATCCCCCGCCAGCGACGCCCGGATCTCCTCCGCCAGCGCCGGCGTCACCACCTCGTCCGCGTCGACGTTCAGCCGCCAGGCGTGCCGGCAGAGATCCTCCGCGAAGCGCTTCTGCGGCCCGTAGCCCTCCCAGTCGCGGCGATGCACCTCCGCCCCCGCCGCCCGCGCGATCTCCACCGTGCCGTCGGAGGAGCCCGAGTCGACCACCACCACCTGATCGGCCAGCCCCTCGAGCGCCGCCAGCGTCCGCGGCAGCCGCTCGGCCTCGTCCTTCACGATCAGGAACGCCGACAGCGCCGCCCCGTCGTCCCGCCCCGAGTCGCCCCCCGAGCCTCCCGAGTCGCCCATCGGCCACGCCTTTCGCTGCACCGCAACATCGCCGGCGCGCCACAGGTTGCCTTGCCGGCACGCGGAGTCCACAAGGTCCGCGCATCCGGCCGGGGATCTCCCCCCGGACCGTCCCCCGTCCCAGCGTCCCGAGAGCCGCCATGACCGCCGCGCCGAACACCACGCCGATCCCCGAACTCTACGTCTCCGCGGACAGCGCCGCGAAGCTCAAGCGCGAGGCGGGGGACCTGCCGAGCTGGGACCTCACGGCCCGCCAGATCTGCGATCTCGAGCTCCTGATGAACGGCGGCTTCAACCCGCTCAAGGGCTTCCTGAGCGAGGCGGACTACGAGCGCGTCCTCGACGAGATGCGCCTCGCGGACGGCTCGCTCTGGCCGATGCCGATCACCCTCGACGTCTCCGAGACGTTCGCCGACCAGGTCGCCCCCGGCCAGGACATCGCGCTCCGCGACCAGGAGGGGGTGATCCTCGCCATCCTCTCGATCACCGACAAGTGGGAGCCGAACAAGGCTCGGGAGGCCGAGAAGGTCTTCGGCGCCGACGACAAGGCCCATCCCGCCGTCGCCTATCTCCACGACCACGCCGGTCCGGTCTATCTCGGCGGCCCGATCACCGGCATCCAGCCCCCCGTGCATTACGACTACCGCGGCCGGCGCGACACGCCGAACGAGCTGCGCGCCCATTTCCGCAAGCTCGGCTGGCGGCGCATCGTGGCCTTCCAGACCCGCAACCCCCTGCACCGCGCGCATCAGGAGCTGACCTTCCGCGCCGCGAAGGAGGCGCAGGCCAACCTCCTGATCCACCCCATCGTCGGCATGACCAAGCCGGGCGACATCGACCACTTCACGCGGGTCCGCTGCTACGAGGCGGTGCTGGACAAGTATCCGAACTCCACCACCCACCTCTCGCTCCTGAACCTCGCGATGCGCATGGCCGGCCCGCGGGAGGCGGTGTGGCACGGCCTGATCCGCCGCAACCACGGCTGCACCCACTTCATCGTCGGGCGCGACCACGCCGGCCCTGGCAGGAACTCGGCGGGCGAGGACTTCTACGGCCCCTACGAGGCGCAGGACCTCTTCAAGGAGCACGAGGCCGAGATCGGCCTCGAGATGGTGCCCTTCAAGATGATGGTCTTCGTGCAGGAGAAGGCGCAGTACGAGCCCGCCGACGAGGTGGCCGAAGGCTCGACCGTCCTCAACATCTCCGGCACCGAACTCCGCCGCCGCCTCTCCGAGGGGCTCGACATCCCCGACTGGTTCTCCTTCCCCGAGGTGGTGGAGGAGCTGCGCCGCACCAAGCCGCCGCGCTCGCACCAGGGCTTCACGGTGTTCTTCACCGGCCTCTCGGGCTCCGGCAAGTCCACCATCGCCAACGCGCTCATGGTCAAGCTGATGGAGCTCGGCGGACGTCCCGTGACGCTCCTCGACGGCGACGTGGTGCGCAAGCACCTCTCCTCCGAACTCGGCTTCTCCAAGGAGCACCGGGACCTCAACATCCAGCGCATCGGCTACGTCGCGTCGGAGATCACCAAGAACGGCGGCATCGCCATCTGCGCGCCGATCGCGCCCTACACCGCCACGCGCCGCAAGGTGCGCGAGATGGTCGAGCAGTACGGCGCCTTCGTCGAGGTCCACGTCGCGACCCCGATCGAGGAGTGCGAGAAGCGAGACCGCAAGGGCCTCTACCGGCTGGCGCGCGAGGGCAAGATCAAGGAGTTCACCGGCGTCTCCGACCCCTACGAGGAACCGGCGACCCCCGAGCTGCGCGTCGACACCACCGGCGAGGCGGTGGACGACTGCGCCCAGGAGGTGATCCTCAAGCTGGAGCAGCTCGGCCTCATCTCCTGATCTGCGGGGCGCCTGTTTACGCTCGGTAAACCCTTCCGGTCGATGCTCCGCGGCGCGACGAGTCGAGGAGGGTCCGGGCGGTGAGCGCGCGAAGCGAGGAAGCGAAGGCGGCGGACCCGGCCGACGACGAGGCCGAAGCGATGGCGCGCTCGGTCCTGGCGGAGGCCGAACGCCTCGGTCTGCCGCCGGAACCCGAGACCTTCGCCCGCCTGTGGCGCCGGCTCTCGGGGCGGACGGGCGGACCGAAGGTCGAGCCGGAGCCGCCCGGCCTCGATCCGGGCGACGAGGCGCTGCTGCGCTACGGGGACCTTCTCGGCTCCGAACTCGGCGCGGTGCTCGACACCCTGGAGCGGCGGGCGGCCGCCGAAGGCGAGTTCATCGAGCGGCTGGACCGCACCCGCGCCGACCTGCCGCGCTTCGCCCGCGCCTCCGGCGTGCGCGACGCGCTCGGCACGCTGCGCGAGACGGCGGCGGACCACGCCCTCCGCCTCTCCGCCTTCGCCGCCGAACTGCAGAGCGCGCACGGCCAGATCGCGGAGCTGCGCAACGAGCTCGACGCCGCGCGCCAGGCCGCCTCGCACGATCCGCTCACCGGCCTCGCCAACCGCGGCCGCTTCGACGCCTCGCTGACCGCGGCGGTCGAGGCCGGCGCGCCCTTCGCCCTCGTCCTCGCGGATCTCGACCATTTCAAATGGGTGAACGACGTCCACGGCCATCCCGCCGGCGACGCGATCCTGCGCCACTTCGCCGACATCCTCCGCTCGGTCAGCCGGGCGGGAGATCTCGCGGCCCGCTACGGGGGCGAGGAATTCGCGCTGATCCTGCACGGCGTCGGCGCCGCCGGCGCCCGCCAGGTGGCCGAGCGCGTCCGCCAGGACTTCGGCGCGCGCAGCTTCCGCGCCATCGCCACCGGCGAGCGCATCGGGACGATCACCGCCTCCTTCGGCCTCTCCGCCTTCAAGGAGGGCGAAAGCGCGATCGCCCTGCTGGGCCGTGCCGACACGGCCCTCTATCGGGCCAAGAGCCAAGGCCGCAACCGCGTCGCCGCCGCCGACTGACCGACCCGGGCCTCCGGCCCGCCCTCGGAGGTCGCGGTCGCTTCCCTCGTCGCCGCCGCCCGCACGCCGCAGGCCGGCCGCGTCGGGACCAGGCGCTCCCCCGTGCGACGCGGCGCGCACCGGCCGCCCCGTCGGGCTCCGCCCCGGCCTCGGCGTCGGGCGCCGCGCTCGCCCGCCTGCCTCGGTCTCGCCCGCACGCGCCGAAGCGGTCCGCCCTCGGCCGACCCGCGCCCCGTCGTCGGAGCCGGGCGCAGGCTGGCGGGCGGGCCGGCGCCGCGCAGCGGCGCTCGGGGCGTCCCCAGCCCGCCCGCGCCCCGACCGCGAACGCTCCGTCAACCCGGTCCCGGGCATCCTCGGCCGCGGCGCGAGACCCGAACCCGAATCCGTCCCGGAACGGGACGGCACCGTCCG
The DNA here is from genome assembly GCA_041685625.1 of Paracoccaceae bacterium. Taxonomy (GTDB): domain Bacteria; phylum Pseudomonadota; class Alphaproteobacteria; order Rhodobacterales; family Rhodobacteraceae; genus Albimonas. The sequence continues at coordinate 54,562 of JAWLFJ010000003.1, forward strand.
ACCGCGTCGGCACGAAAGCCCGACAGGGTCGGCCCGCCGGTCGCACGGCCGCGGCACGCCGATCCTGCCCGGGACCGACCGGAGGCGGACCGAAGGCCGACCCCATGCCGACGAATGGCCGACGCATGGCATGCGAAAGGCATACGCGGTCAGCACGAAAGCCCGACGCCCTCGCGCGCCCGCCGCCCCCTCAGATCGCCCGCTTGCGGCTCTCCGCGAGGTAGATCTCCCTGAGTCGCGTCGCGACCGGCCCCGGCGTCCCGCCGCCGAGCGCCACGCCGTCGATCTCCACCACCGGCGTCACGAAGCCCGAGGCAGAGGTCGTGAACGCCTCCGCCGCCGCCTTCGCCTCCTCGATGGTGAAGGCCCGCTCCTCGATGCGCATCTGCGCCTCCCGCGCGAAGCGCAGCACCGCCGCCCGCGTGATCCCGTGCAGGATCGATTCCGAGAGATGCCGCGTCACGATCGTCCCGTCGCCGGTCACGATGTAGGCGTTGTTTGAGGTGCCCTCGGTGACGTGCCCGTCCTCGATCATCCAGGCGTCGTCCGCCCCCGCCTTCTTCGCCTCCATCTTGGCGAGCGAGGGCCAGAGCAGCTGCACCGTCTTGATGTCCCGCCGCGCCCAGCGCTTGTCGTCGATGGAGATCACCTTGGCCCCGCGCTTCGCGAGCGGCGCGTCGACGATGCTCTTCGACTGCGTGAACAGCACCACCGTCGGCGTCAGGTCCTCCGACCAGGCGAAGTCCCGGTCCTCCGCGCCCCGCGTGATCTGGAGGTAGATCACCCCCTCCTCGACCCCGTTGCGCCGCACCAGTTCCCGATGCGCCTCCAGCAGGTCCTCGTCGGAGATCGGCGAGGGCATGTCGAGTTCGCCGAGGCTCCGCCCCAGCCGCCGGCAATGCCCGTCGAAGTCGATGAGCTTGCCCTCCAGCACCGAGGTCACCTCGTAGACCCCGTCGGCGAACAGGAACCCCCGGTCGAAGACCGAGACCTTCGCCTCCGCCTCGTCGACGTAGTCGCCGTTCACATAGACGATCCGGCCCATGCCGCGCCTCCTCTCAACCCCAAAGCGCCGGCTCGGGCGGATGCGCCCCCACGGCGTCGTAGACCAGTCCCGGAACCCGGTCCTCGCCGAGCAGCAGCGGCCCGTCGAGATCGACCACCTCCGCCCCCTGCGCCACCAGGACCGCCGGCGCCATCGCCAGCGAGGTCCCCATCATGCAGCCGACCATGACCCGGAACCCGGCCGCCCGCGCCGCGTCGCGCAGCGCCAGCGCCTCGGTCAGGCCCCCGGTCTTGTCGAGCTTGACGTTGACCATGTCGTAGCGCCCGGCGAGCCCCGGCAGACTGTCGCGGTCGTGGCAGCTCTCGTCCGCGCAGACCGGCAGCGTGCGCTCGATCTCCGCCAGCGCCGCGTCGTTCCCCGCGGGGAACGGCTGCTCCACCATCGCCACGCCGAGCCGCGCCAGAACCGGCGCGAGCTCGGCATAGGTCTCGACCGTCCAGCCCTCGTTGGCGTCCACCACGATCGTCGAGCGCGGCGCCCCGGCCCGCACCGCCTCGATCCGCGCGACGTCCCCCTCGCCGCCCAGCTTCACCTTCAGCAGCGGCCGCCAGGCGTGCTCCGCCGCCTTCGCCCGCATCGCCTTGGGCTCCCCGAGCGACAACGTATAGGCCGTCGCCACCGGCCCCGGCTCCGCGAGGCCCGCCAGCTCCCAGACCCGACGCCCGGTGCGCTTCGCCTCCAGATCCCAGAGCGCGCAGTCCACCGCGTTCCGCGCCGCCCCCGCCGGCAGCCGCGCCGCCAGCGTCTCGCGCGTCAGCCCGTCCGGCTCCAGCCCCTCGACGGCGGCGATCACGCCCTCCACGGTCTCGTCGTAGCGTGCGTAGGGCGTGCACTCCCCCCACCCCCGATGCTCCCCGTCCGAGATCTCGACCGTCACCACCACCTGCTCGGTCCGCGCCCCGCGGGAGATCGCGAACACCTCGCGCAGCGGGAACACCTCCCGCCGCGCCGTCAGCGAAGGCCGGCTCACCAGAGCTGATCCACCAGACGCTCCGCCCCGTGCCGGAACGGATCGACGGCCGGCATCCCGAACTTCTTCTCGAGATTGGCGAGGTAGTCGACCGCCTCCTCCTCGCTCATCGCCGCGGTGTTCACGCTGATGCCGACGGTGCGACAGGCCGGATTGACGATCCGCCCCATGATCTCCGCCAAATCCTTCAGCGCGTCGAGCGACGGCAGCCTGTAGTCGGGCAGCCCGCGCATGTGCTCGCGCGTCGGCTCGTGGCACAGCACCAGCGCGTCCGGCTGCCCGCCGTGGATCAGCGCCAGCGTCACGCCGGAATAGGAGGAGTGGAACAGGCTCCCCTGACCCTCGATCAGGTCCCAGTGATCCTCGTCCGCGTCCGGCGTCAGCCACTCGATCGAGCCCGCCATGAAGTCCGCGATCACCGCGTCCAGCGGCACGCCCTCGCCGGTGATCAGGATCCCGGTCTGCCCCGTCGCGCGGAAACTCGCCTTCATGCCCCGCCCCGCCATCGCCTTCTCCATGGCGAGCGCCGTGTACATCTTGCCGACCGAGCAGTCGGTCCCGACCGCGAGGCAGCGCCGGCCGGTCCGCTTCTTCCCGTTGGCGATGGGATATTTCACCGTCGGCACACGCACGTCATGCAGCTGCCGGCCACGCTCCTTCGCCAGCGCCACCAGCGCCGGCTCGTCGCGCAGGAGGTTGTGCAGGCCGGAGGCGAGGTCGAGCCCCTTGATCAGCGCCTCCTCCAGCACCGCCTTCCAGGCGTCGGAGATCACCCCGCCGCGGTTGGCGACACCGATCACCAGCGTCTTGGCGCCGGCCGCCACCGCCTCGTCGATCGTCATGTCCGGCAGCTTCATGTCGGCCTTGCATCCCGGCAGCCGGAACTGCCCGACCGAAGCCTCGGGCCGCCAGTCGCGGATCCCCTGCGCCACCTTGGCGGCGAGCGGGTCCGGCGCGTCGCCGAGGAAGAGGAGATAGGGATGCGCGATCATGGACGAAGCCTCTCGTTGCGGTGCGGCGCGATCCGACCACCGGCTCCGCGGACAGTCAATGGCGCCCGCGACGGGCGCCGCCCGCAGCGCCGTCTTCGCCCGCCGTCCCCGTCGGGACGCGGCGCTCAGGCCGCGTGCCGCTCGGGCGCCGCCGGCCCGCCGCCCGTCTCGCCGAGGCGGCGCAGGCTCTCGGGCGCCGCGAACTCCTCGGGGATCGCGGCGAGCCGCCGGCGCACCAGCACCCGCCCGAAGCCGGGGGAGGCCGTGATCACGGCGAACGGTATCGCGAGCGTCAGTCCGGCCAGCACCGGCGCCGCCCAGGGCAGCGCGCCCGGATAGGTCGCCGCCAGCAGACCCGTCAGCCCGCCGCCCATCAGCGTCTGCGGCCACAGCCCCCGCGCGGCGTCGCCCCAGCTCAGCGCGTAGGCGTCGCGGTTCTGCCCACCCCATCGGATCGCCTTGCCGAAGGCGAGGCCGACGAGGAAGATCGTCACCCGCAGCGCCGCCGCCGGGGCCAGCAGCATCGAGAAAAGGGTCTCCGAGGCCGCGCCGGCCGCGAAGCGCCCGCCGCCGCCGTAGCGCGCGACGCCGCCCGGCGTGAGCGCCACGTCGATCCAGCCGGCGATCTTCGGCACGAGGCTCATGCCGAACATCACGAGGAACATGGCGAAGCCGAAGGCGAAGTCGATCTGCCCGGTCTCGCCCAGCGGGATCTTCGCCGCCGCCGTCGCCGTCATCAGCATCCAGGCCGGCGCGCCGAAATACATCGCCACCGCCGCGATCACCTGGAACCGGCTCGCCGGCAGAAGGCCCGGCAGGCCCAGCAGCCGCCAGTACTGCATGTTGCCCTGGCACCAGCGCAGGTCGCGTTGGGTGAAGTCCATCAGCGTCGGCGGGTTGTCCTCGTAGCTGCCGCTCTCGACAGGGATCACCCGCACCTCGTAGCCGGCGCGCCGCATCAGCGCCGCCTCGATCTGATCGTGGCTCAGCACCGCCCCGCCGAGCGGCCCCCGCCCGGGCAGCTTCGGCAGGCCGCACTTGGCCCGGAACGGCGCGACGCGCACCAGCGCGTTGTGGCCCCAGTAGGGGCCGCAGTCGCCCTGCCACCAGGCGGCGCCCATGGTGTAGCTCCGCATCCCGTGACGCATCCCGAACTGGAACAGCCGCGCGAAGCACGAGCGCGCCGGCGCGCCCACCACCAGGCTCTGCAGGATGCCGATGCGCGGATGCGCCTCGGCGATCCGCGCCATCCGGACGATCGTCTCCCCCTCCATCAGGCTGTCGGAGTCGAGGGGCAGGAACAGCTCGTATCCGGCGCCCCAGCGCCGCAGCCAGTCGCGGACGTTGCCCGCCTTGAAGCCGTCGTTGCGCGCCCGCCGCCGATACGTCACGCCGCCGAGGCGCGGTCGCCAGCGCTGGATCGCCGCCTCCTCCTCCGCCGCGATCGCCGGATCGTCGGTGTCGGAGAGCACGAAGAGATCGAAGCGCGCCCCCTCGCCGGTGGCGTCGAGCGAGCGGCGCACCTCCGCAAGCCGCGCCAAGGCCCGATCCGGCGCCTCGTTGCGGAGCGTCATCAGCACCGCGTAGCGCGACCGCAGCGCCGTCCCGGCGTCCCCGGCCGCGAGATGCGGCGCCGCCGCCGCCAATCCGTCGCGGCGTCCGTGCAGCAGCCAGAGGCCGATCAGCGCGTTGACCGCGCCCATGATCGTCCACGGCGCACCCACCGCGATGCAGGCGACGATGATCACGTCGGTCACCGTCCAGCCGCCATGCCCGAAGACCTTGGCCGCGCCGAGCAGCACCGCGCCGAGCGCCGCCAGCGTCGCCGACGCGACCAGCACGCGGCGTCGCGCCAATCTCCGCCTCGGCTGCAGGCCGGCGGGCGTCAGGTCTCCTTCGGCGCCCGGAAGTCCGGGCAGCGTCTCTACGGCGGCATGGGTCATGGTGCGGTCCTGAGCCTCGCCTGTGGCGGTTCCGGGGCGGAACGACAGCGACGCGGCGCCATCCACGGCTCTGGCGACGCCGGTCTGGACGCCGCGGCGCCGCCGGTTAAGCTGCGCGACGCCATGCGACGCGATCGCCACCTAGCGGGAAACCGGCCGCCGTGAAGTCCTCCCCCTCCGCCGCGACCGAGAACCGCGCCCCCGGCCTGGTCTACGTCGCCCCCGGCCGGGCCGAGATCCGCGACGTCCCGCTCGGGGAGGGCGAGTGCCTGCTCGAGATGCGCGTCTCCGCCCTCTCGCGCGGCACCGAACGCCTCGTCTTCGAGGGCCGCGTGCCGGAAAGCGAACACGAGCGCATGCGCGCCCCGTTCCAGCGCGGCGACTTCCCGTTCCCGGTCGAACACGGCTACTGCGCCGTCGCCGAGGTGCTGGAGGGTCCGCCGGAGCTCGTCGGCCGCCTCGTCTTCGCGCTGCATCCGCATCGGACCCGCTTCCGCCTCCCCGCCTCGGCCTGCCTGCCGCTGCCCGAGGGCCTGCCGCCCGAGCGCGCCGCCCTCGCCGCCAACATGGAGACCGCCCTCAACGCCGTCTGGGACGCCGGCCTCGCGCCGGGCGACCGCGTGGCGGTGGTCGGCGCCGGCCTCCTCGGCTGCCTCGTCGCCCGCCTCGCCGCGCGGCTGCCGGGCGCCTCCGTATTTCTGACAGACGGAAACGCCTCCCGCAAAGCCGCCGCCCATCACCTCGGCGCAAACTTCCGCGAGCCGGGGGCGCTGCCCGACGACTGCGACGTCGCCCTGAACGCCTCCGCGTCCTCCAGCGGCCTCGCCGCCGCGCTCGCCTCGCTCGGCCCCGAGGGGCGCTGCGTGGAGCTCTCCTGGCACGGCGACCGGCCCGTGACGCTCCCCCTCGGCGGTGCGTTCCATTCCCGCCGCCTCTCCATCGTCTCGAGCCAGGTCGGCTCGCTCCCGCCCGTCCGAGCCCCGCGCTGGAGCCATCGCCGCCGGCTCGAGACCGCGCTCGCCCTTCTCGCCGAAGATCCGACCCTCGACGACCTGATCGACGTCGAGGTCCCCTTCGCCGACCTCCCCGCACGCCTGCCGGAACTCCTCGCCCCCGACGCCCCCGGCGTCGCGACGATCGTCCGCTACGCTTGACGCGCGCGCCCCGGCGCCACAGGTCGGGCCGCGAACCCGACAGGAGACCCCCGAATGTACGCCGTCGAAGTCCGCGACCACGTGATGCTCGCCCACTCGCTGAAGGGCGAGGTGTTCGGCCCCGCGCAGAACATGCACGGCGCGACCTATGTCGTGGACGTCGCCTTCTACCGCTCGGAACTCCCGCCCGAGCGGATCGTCGTCGACATCGGCCGCGCCCATGACGCGGTGAAGGCCGCCCTCGCGCCTCTCAACTTCGCCAATCTCGACGAGACCCTGCCGGGCGAGCTGACCACCACCGAATGGCTATGCCGCTACGTCTGGGAGCGCATGGCCGAGGCGGCGCGCGAAGGCGCCCTCGGCCCCGGCTCCGACGGGATCGAGCGCATCCGGGTGCTGCTGAACGAGAGCCACGTCGCCCGCGCCTGGTACGAGGCGGACCTCTGAGCCCTTCCCGAGGGGGCCTGCGCCGCTCGGGGGCATCGAGCCCCCTCCCGGCGCGTCGGCGCTGTCGCGCCTCCCGCCCGGCCCGACCGTCCGCGCCATGAGCCTGAGCGCCACGCTCGCCGTGCCCGGCGATCTCGGGACGCCGACCGGCGGCTACGAATACGCCCGCCGCCTGCTCTCGGCCGCGCCGGAAGCGGGGCTCGCGCTGACCCACCTTGCCCTCCCCGACGGCTTCCCGGAGCCTTCCGAGGCAGCCACCCGCGAAACCCTCGCGCGCCTCTCCGCCACGCCGGGCCCGCTGCTGGTCGACGGCCTCGCCCACGGCGCCCTCCCCGCTTCGGGCCTCAGCCCGCTCGGCCCGCGCCTCGCCGCGCTGCACCACCACCCGCTCGGGCTCGAGACCGGCCTCGCCCCGGCCGAGGCCGCCCGCCGCCTCGCCGCCGAGGCCGCCGCGCTGGCCGAGACGGCCGCGGTGATCTGCACCTCCCGCACCACTGCCGCGACCCTGGCGGATCGCCTGCACGTCCCGCCGGAGCGCATCACCGTCGCCCTCCCCGGGCTCGACCCCGCGCCCAAGGCCCCGCGCCGCGGCGACCCGCCGGTCATCCTCGGCGTCGGCACGATCTCGCGCCGCAAGGGCTGGGACGTCCTCGCCGAGGCGCTCGCCCCGCTGACCGGCCTCCCCTGGCGCGCCGAGATCGCCGGCGCCGCGGACCGCGAGCCCGAGGCGACCCGCGCCCTCGAGGCCCGCCTCTCGGCGCTCGGCCTGACCGACCGGGTCACACTGCTCGGCGCCCTGCCCCGCGCAGAACTTGACGGGCGCTTCGCCGGAGCCGACCTCTTCGTGCTGCCCTCGCGCTACGAGGGCTACGGCATGGTCGTCGCGGAGGCCCTCGCCCGGGGCCTGCCCACCGTCGCCACCACCGCCGGCGCCCTGCCCGAGGCCGCCGGCGACGCCGCGATCCTCGTCCCGCCCGACGACCCCGCGGCGCTTGCGGAGGCCCTCCGCCGCCTCATCGAACGCCCCGAGGCGCGCGACGCGCTCGCCGCCCGCGCGCTAGCCCGCCGCTTTCCGACCTGGACCGAGACGGCCGCAGCCGTCGCCGCCGCCCTGAGGCCCCTCGCATGAGCTTCGATCCCGACTGGCTGGCCCTCCGCGCTCCGGCCGACGCCGCCGCGCGCGCGCCGGAACCCCTCGCGGGGCTGGAGGCATGGGCCGCCGGTCGCCCTCTCCGAGTCGTCGATCTCGGCTGCGGCACGGGCGCGACGCACCGCGCCCTCGCCCCGCGCCTGCCGGCGGCGCGCTGGACGCTCGTCGATTCCGACCCTGCCCTCCTGGCCCGCGCCGCCGAGACGGGCGCCGAGACCCGGCGCCTCGACCTCGCCCGCGCGGTGGAGGCCGCCGTGGCGGAGGCCGATCTCGTCACCGCCTCCGCCCTCTTCGACCTCGCCTCGGCCGACTGGATTGCGCGCCTCGCCGCCGCGCTGCCGGCGAAGGCCGCGCTCTACGCCGCCCTCACCTATGACGGGCGGGAGACGTGGCGCCCGGCGCACCCCGAGGAGCCCGCCGCCCTCGCCGCCTTTCACGCCCATCAGCGCGGGCCGAAGGGCCTCGGCGCCGGCCCGGCGCTCGGCCCCGAGGCCACGGCGGCCCTCGCCGCCGCCCTCGCCGACCGACGCCTCCTGATCGCACCGAGCCCCTGGCGCCTTACGACGGCCGACCGCCCGCTGATCGAGGCCCTCGCCGAGGGCTGCGCCGAGGCCGTCGCCGAGACCGGCGCGCTCGACCCCGCCGCCCTCGCCGACTGGCGCGCCGCGCGGCGCGCCGCCGCCACGGTCGAGATCGGTCACCTCGACCTGCTGGCGCTCCCCGCCTGATCCGACGCCTCTCCGGGCGGGATCATCCGCTCCCAGACCCCGTCGCGGTTCAGCAGCCGGTGCTTCAGCGCCGCGAGGATGTGCACCGCCGCAAGGATCCCGATCAGGATCCCCAGCGGCGCATGCACGTTCCCCAGCAGGAACTCCGACGGCCCCCGCGCCTCCCCGATCGGCAGCCTCAGATCCACGAGGAAGTAGAACGGCGCCGGCGCCGGATAGAGGCTGACGCCCACCCAGCCCACGATCGGCGTCACGATCAGCAGCCCGTAGAGCGCGACGTGCACCGCATGCGAGGCGGTCCGCTCCCATGCCTTGATCGGCGGGCGGTACTCCGGGTTCGGGGCCCCGGCCTTGGCCACCACCCGCAGCACCATCAGCCCCAGGACGGTCAGCCCCATGGATTTGTGCAGGTCGTAGAGGACATCGAACGCGCCCTTGCCGAAGGTCGCGTCCACCGCCTCGACCGTGTCCTGCTCGTAGCCGGCGATCACGTAGCCGGTCGGAAGCTGCAGCAGCACGAACAGGGCCACCGCCCAGTGCAGCATCCGCCGGATCCAGGCGTATCGCGGCGCGTCCGTCGCGGCGCCCTCGGCCTCCTCGCTCGCGCTCATCGGATCCTCCCTCTCGCTCCTGCATCGTCATCGGGGAGGATAATGCGGCCAAGCGCCGCGCCCAGCCCTACTCCCCCGGCGCCGCCAGGGCCGCGCCCGCCGCGTCCCGCGGCGCCGGCCTGCGCCGCCAAGGCTGAGAGCGGAACCAGCCGACGCCGTAGGCCGTCGCCACCAGCCCCGCGAAGCCGGCGAGGTTCACCGCCGCCACCGTCGACATGTTCCGCCCGATCGCGTCGAGCGTGATCCCCATCGCCTGCGCGAGACCCATCGAGACGAGGAACACCGCCAGCGACTGCTGGCCCACCTTGCGGATCACCGGCTGCATCGACGGCAGCACCCGGCGCGCCGCCCAGTCCCGCCCGCCCGGGCCGAGCGCCGCCCAGGCCAGCACCCCCAGCGCCGCGAGATGCAGGATCCCGAGGAGCTGGATCCGCGCCGAGGGCACGAAGAGGTCGAACCCCAGAAGCGACCGCGCCCCCTCGCCCAGCGCCCAGGTCAGCCCCGCGTCGAGCGTCGGCGAGACCGCCGGGATCAGGTTGACGTAGGCATAGGGCGCCGTCAGCACGGCGACCGCCGCCGCCCCGCGAAGCCAGAGCCGCGAGGGCGGCCCCCAAGGGGCCATCCCCTCGGTCAGCCGCCGGCCGCCCTTTCCCGCCCAGACCCAGGCGAGATAGGCCAGCGCCAGGAAATGCGCCCAGCGCAGCAGCCCCTGCTCGGTCTTGCGCCAGAGATCCCGCGTCGCCGCGCGCACCGCCTCGATCCCGTCCTGCAGCCACCAGCCGTCGGGCAGATACTGCCCGCCGTGGATCCTGAACCAGGCGAAGGGGATCGTCAGCAGCACCACCGCCGCCGCCAGCCGCACCAGCCGGCGGCGCACCGGCGGCGGCGCGATCCAGCCCATGCCGAAGGCGAAGCCGGTGAAGAACACCAGCTGCCAGCCGAAGGGGTTGAAGAACCAGGGGATCTCCGGCGCCCAGGGCCGCGAGGGCAGGTCCGTCAGCCCGAACTGCGCCGCGAGCCACAACGCCGCGACCAGCCCCGCCGCCCCGGCCGTTCCGCCCGCCCGATGCGCCGCCATCACCGCCGGGATCATGGCGAGGATCACCAGATACATCGGCAGGATGTCGAAGTAGTTCGGCACCCAGGTCAGCGTCAGCAGCCCCACCAGCGCCGCCCCGGTGTCCTCGAAGAACGGCACGATCGGCAGCGTCCTGAGATAATCCTTCTCCGGCTCGCCCCAGCCCTGCGCTTCCGCCACCGTCAGCAGCGCGATCACCGCGATCACGAGGCCCACATGGCTCCAGTAGACCTGCCACACCCGGTAGGCGACGCGCCCCGTGCCGATGCCGAAGCCGTGGCTCCCGAACGCGCCGCCGAAGGCGAGGGCCGAGGCCATGCCCGAGCAGAACACGAAGATCTCCGTCGCGTCGGAAAAGCCGAACCGCGCCGGAATCCACAAGGTCCAGGGGTTGCCCGGCGTATGCGCCAGGAGGATGATGAACATCGCGATGCCGCGGAAGAAGTCGAGCCGCGGATCCCGCGGCTTCTTCGGGGCGGGCGCGCGCAGCGCGGGGGCGGGATCGCTCATGACGCCTCCTTTTAGCGCGGCGCGCGGGTCGCCGCCAGCGCGCCTGAGGCGGCGCGGGGCGGCGGGATCGGGCGGAGACGGCGGCGAGGCATGGCGGGTCTTCCACGGTCGGCGCACGGCGGCAGACGGTATCGCTAGCGCAAGCCGCGGCCCGCCGCGCGCCCCGCCCGCGCCGCCTCACCCGGACGTGACGCCGCGCGAGCGGACAGGCCTTCCCAGCCGCGCCGTCCCGGCCCAGTCTCGGCCTGCGCCACCGAAGGCCGCGCCACGCGAGGACCGAGCATGCCCGCAGCCGAGCCCGCAGCCGCCGCGCGCCGCCCGGAAGGGCCGGGCGCCGCGCGCATGCAGCCGGCCGTGCTCGCCGTCGCCGCGGCGCTGATCGCCGCGCTGGCCCTTCGCGCCGGGGCCGAAGGCGGCGCCCGCCTCTCCCTCGCCGTGCTGATCGGCGCCGTCGCCGGGCTCGCGCTATATCACGCGAGCTTCGGCTTCACCGCCGCCTGGCGTCGCCTCGCGAGAGAGCGGCGCGGCGCCGGGCTCCGCGCCCAACTCGTGCTGATCGGCGTCGCCTCGGCGCTGTCCTACCCCCTGATGGCGTGGGGCGAGGGCGCCGGCGTCCCGATGTCCGGCTGGATCCTGCCGATGGGCGTCGCCTCGGCTCTCGGCGCGGCGATGTTCGGCGTCGGCATGCAGCTCGGCGGCGGCTGCGCCTCGGGCACGCTCTACACCGCGGGCGGCGGCTCCACGCGGATGCTGCTGACGCTTCTCTTCTTCGTGCTCGGCAGCGTCCTGCCGACCTCGCACTGGGACTTCTGGTCGGCCCTGCCGCGCACGCGCTCCGGCGTCTCGCTGCTGGCCGAGACCGGCGGGCCGATCCCCGCCCTCGCCGTGCTCTTCGCCGCGCTCGGCGCGATCGGCCTCGCCAGCGTCGCGCTGGAGCGCCGCGCCCACGGAACTCTGGAGGGTCCGCGCCGCGGCGGGACCTGGCTGCAGGGGCCGTGGTCGCTGCTCGCCGGCGCGCTCGCCCTCGCGGCGGTGTGCTGGGCCACCTTCCTCGTCCTCGGGCGACCCTGGGGCATCACCTCGGCGCTGGCGCTCTGGGGCGCCAAGATCCTCGCCGCCGCCGGCGCGCCGGTGGAGACTTGGGGCTACTGGTCCGGCTGGCGCGCCGGCCAGCTCGAACGCTCGGTCTTCGCCGACGCGACCTCGGTGATGAACTTCGGCATCATGGCCGGCGCCCTCGGCGCGGCCGGAGCGGCCGGGCGCTTCGCCCCCCTGCGCCGACTCGGCCGGCGCGACGTGCTGACCGCCGTGATCGGCGGCCTGCTGATGGGCTACGGCGCGCGCCTCGCCTACGGCTGCAACATCGGGGCCTATCTCGGCGGGCTGGTCTCGGGCTCGTTGCACGGCGCATGGTGGCTGCTCTGGGGCTTTCTCGGCTCGCTCGCCGGAACGGCCCTTCGCAGCCGTCTCCACATGGACAGTCCGCTTTCCCCGCAACCGTCAGGAGCCGCATCATGATCCGTCTCGCCGTCTTCGCCTTCGCCCTTCTCCTCGCCCTGCCGGCCGCCGCGCAGGAGGCGCGGGAAGGCCACCGCGTGATCGAGACCGACATCTCCTACGAGGAGTTCCTCCCTCGCCTCCGCGACGCGATCTCGGCCGAGGAGATGGGTCTCGTGACCGAGGCCGGCCCCACCGAAGCCGCCGCCGGCCGCGGGGTCGAGATCCCGGGCGACCGCGTCCTCGGCGTGTTCCGCAACGATTTCGCGGTGCGCGCCCTTCGCGCCTCCCGCGCCTCGATGATCGAGGCGCCGATCCGCTTCCATGTCCGCGAGACCGGCGAGGGCGCGATCCTCGCCTGGAAGACGCCGAGCCACGTCTTCGGCCCCTATCTCGCCGAGGGCGGCGGCGAGCTCGCCGAGGTGGCCTCCGAGCTCGACGCCATCTTCGAGGCGATCGCCGCCCGCGCGACCGAGTGAGCGGCGCCGCGCGGCGGGTCAGCCCGCCGCGCGGCCGTACCAGAGCCCGACGACGTGTTCCGCCTCCGCGTAGAACAGCCAGCGCGAGGCGGCGACGCCCGCGACATGGCTCAGCACCGCCAACCCGGCGACCGTGTGCTTGGCGGGCCAGGCCTCCAGCGTCAGGAACACCACCGCCGGCAGCGCGAAGCCGAGCACGATCGCGATACGCCGCAGCGCCTTCGACCGCCGACGTCCGACCCGGTGCACCATCTCGTCCGTCAGGTAGTTGGCGCCGGTATGCGGCCCCTCCAGCATCCGCACCCGCCCCCGCGCGCCGAGGCCCGTCGCCGTGCCCATGTCCGACGCCGCCTCCGCATAGGCGACGTCGCCGCGCCGCCAGTGCAGCACCTGCAGGACCAGCGCGATCAGCAACAGGCCCGCCCCGACGGTCGTGCGCCCCGCCAGCAGCGCACCGCCCGCCAGCGCCAGCGCCACGAACAGCGCCGGCGTCGACCAGTGCCGCCAGCGCGGCACCGCCCGGATCGAGGCGTAGATCATCGCCGTCGCCGCCACCGTGGCCAGCGCCAGTGCGGAAGAGAGCAGGCCGAGCCAGACGACCCGCTCCCCACCGAAGCCCCAGAGCGCGGAATAGACCGCGAACACGCCCAACGTCGCCACCGCCAGCACCCCCTCGCGGGAGAGCCAGGACGAGCGCCACTGCGACAGCGCCCGCCATGCCCGCTCCGGATGGCCCAGATGGCCGAGCGAGGCCAGAAGTCCCGCCGAGGCGAGCACGAAGGCCAGTCCGCCGAAGGTCAGCACGACCCAGCCGGGCGCCGCGCCGTGCACTCCGAGGCCGAGCCAGGCGATCAGCCCGAAGCCCAGCCCCGAAAGCGTGGTGAAGACGATCAGCGACGGCGCCGGATGCATGCTCTCAACCCAGCTTCGCCAAGGCGCGGTCGAGCCAGCCCAGCCCCCCGCCCGCTTCGGCGTCCTCCGCCGGATCGGCGAGCGCGACGAGATCCATCACCGCCCCCTCGTCCCGCTCCCGCGGCGGCAGATAGCGGTTCACCGGCCGCGTCCCCTGCTCGGGCATCAGGTCCATGCCGCCGCGCGCCGCGCTCAGCCGGGCCGCCGGGTCCTCGGGATCGTTCAGGTCCCCGAAATGCCGCGCCCCCGCCGGACAGGCCCGCACGCAGGCCGGCACCCGGTCCGCCTCCGGCAGCGTCTCCGACGTCACCCGATCGACGCAGAGCGTGCATTTCTTCATCACCCCCGCCGCCCGGTCCATCTCCCGCGCGCCGTAGGGACAGGCCCAGGCGCAGAGTCCGCAGCCGATGCAGGTCGCCTCGTTCACGAGGACGATCCCGTCCTCGCCGCGCTTGAAGGAGGCGCCCGTCGGGCAGACCGTAACGCAGGGCGCGTCGTCGCAGTGCAGGCAGGACTTCGGCAGATGCACCACCATCGGCGGCGCGTCGTCGCGAAGCACCTCGTAGGAGTGCACCCGGTTCAGGAACGTCCCCTCCGCCTCGCCGTAGGCGTCCATGTCCGACAGCGGGGCGCCCCCCGCCCCAGTGTTCCACTCCTTGCAGGAGATCACGCAGGCATGACAGCCGACGCAGGTGTCGAGGTCGATCACCAGCCCCAGCTTGACCGTCGGTTCCGAGGGCAGCGAGGTCACGTCGTCCCCTTCCCGTCATAGGCCACCACCTCCGGCCCGACCCCGACCGGCGAGGCCTGCCGCCCGACATCGGGCGAGGACCGCTCGCGCGCCGGCACCCGCTCCATCCTGACGCGCAGATCGTACCAGGCCGCCTGCCCCGTCACCGGATCGGAGTTCGACCACCGCAGCCCGTCCCCCTTCGGCGGCAGCAGCTCGTGGATCAGGTGGTTCAGCAGAACCCCCCGCCGCCCCTCCGGCGCATCCTCGCGCAGCGCCCAGGCCCCCGGCCGCTTGCCGATGGCGTTCCAGGTCCAGAGCGTCCGCGGATTCACCGCCTCCATCAACGCCGCCGGCGCCTCGATGCGGCCATGCGCGCTCTCGACCGCGACCCAGTCGCCGTCCTCGAAGCCGTGCTCGCGCCAGAGCTCCCCGGGGACGTAGATCGGGTTCTCCCCGTGGATCTGCCGCAGCCAGGCGTTCTGCGAGCCCCAGGCGTGATACATCGCCGCCGGCCGCTGCGTCACCGCGTGCAGCGGAAAGGCCGGATCCTCCGCCCCCGGAAGCCGCCCGTCCGGCAGAGGGTCCATCGCCTCGCGCAGCCGGTCGCGGATCGCCTCCGGCGGCACGCGGTCGCCATGCCCCTCCGCCGCCAGCCGGAACTTCGCCAGGGGTTCGAGCCACAGCTGAAAGACGTAGGGCTGCGGCGCATCCACCAGCCCGATCTCCACCGCCCAGTCCCACCACGCCTTGTTCCAGGGCCGCATCCAGCGCGCCCCCTCGGGAACATGCGCCTGCCAGAACCCGCCGTTCGCCTTGTAGCGCTCGATCTGCTCAGGATTCGGCGCCCCGCGCCCGTGGCTGTCGCCGTCCCCCCGCCAGCCGGCCAGCGGCCCGACCCCCGGCCGCCGCTCGTGCCGCACCATGTAGTCGGCGTAGTCGCGGTATTTCGCCCGGCCCTCGTCGTCGACCATCGCCGGCAGCCCCAGCCGGGCGCCGAGATCCAGCAGCACCGACTGGAACCCCCGCACGCCCGCATGTCCCGGCCGCTCCGGCTCGACCACCGGCCAGCGGATCGCGTCCCCCGCCGCATCCGGCTCGCTGATCGGCCGATCGAGCAGGGAGATGCAGTCGTGCCGCTCGAGATAGGTCGTGTCAGGCAGGATCAGGTCGGCATAGGCCACCATCTCGGACGAATAGGCGTCGGAATAGATGATTCGCGGGATGACGTATCCGCCGTCGTCATTCCTCCGCGTCAGCATCTCCATCACGCCCGTCGTGTTCATCGAAGAGTTCCACGCCATGTTCGCCATGTAGAGGAACAGCGTGTCGATCGGATACGGATCCCCCGCCACCGCGTTCGAGATCACCATGTGCATCAGCCCGTGGGCCGAGATCGGCGCCTCCCAGCTGAACGCCTTGTCGATCCGCTGCGGCCGGCCCTCGGCGTCCAGCAGGAGATCCTCCGGCCCCCGCGGAAAGCCCAGATGCGGCCCCGCCAGCGGCGCCCCCGGCTGCGCGTCGCCATGCGGCTTCGGATGCGCCTCCAAGGGTTTCGGATAGGGCGGCTTGAAGCGGAAGCCCCCCGGAACCTCGATGGCCCCCAGGAGGCATTGCAGGATGTGCAGCGCCCGGCAGGTCTGGAAGCCGTTGGCGTGGGCCGAGACCCCGCGCATCGCATGGAACGCCACGGGGCGCGCGACGACGTGGTCGTGCTCCACCCCCCGCCAGTCCGTCCAATTGTACGGCACCCGCTCCGACCGCTCGAAGGCGACATGCGCCAGCTCCGCCGCGATCCGCCGGATCGTCTCGGCGGAGACGCCGCAGGTCTCCGCCACCGCCTCGGGCGCGTAGGCGTCGGAGAGATACCGCTCCGCCATCAGCTCGAACACCGGCCGGCAGGGCCGCCCGTCCACGTCGAACCGCCCGCGCAGCGCCGGCCTCGCCTCCGGATCGTCCCAGCGCCTGAGCGTCCCGTCCCGGCGATCCGACACCAGCGCCTCGCCGTCCTCGCCGCGCGCGAACAGCCCGTGATCGGCGGCCCCCGGATCCTCCACCACCAGCCAGGGCGCGTTGGTCCGCTCGATGAGGTATTCGAGGTCGACCTTCCCCGCCCGCAGCAGCTCCCGCACCAGCGACAGCGCGAAGAGCCCGTCGGTGCCCGGGGTGATCCCGACCCACTCGCTCGCGACCGCGTTGTAGCCGGTCCGGACCGGGTTCACCCCGACGACCTTCGCCCCCCGCGCCTTAAGCTTGCCGAGGCCGATCTTGATCGGGTTCGAGTCGTGGTCCTCCGCCACCCCGAACAGCATGAAATACTCGCAGCGATCCCAGTCGGCGGTCCCGAACTCCCAGAACGCGCCGCCGAGCGTCATGATCCCCGCCGCCGCCATGTTGACCGAGCAGAAGCCGCCATGCGCGGCGAAGTTCGGGGTTCCGAACATCTGCGCCCACCATCCGGTGAAGCTCTGGCTCTGATCGCGCCCGGTGAAGAAGGCGAGCTTCTGCGGCGCCGTCTCCCGCAGGGGCGCCAGCCAGGACCGCGCCGTCTCCAGCGCCTCCTCCCAGCTTATCTCCTCGAACTCTCCGGAGCCGCGCGGCCCGACCCGCTTCATCGGCGCCCGAAGCCGCGCCGGGCTCAGATGCTGCATGATCCCGGCCGAGCCCTTGGCGCAGATCACGCCGCGGTTCACCGGATGATCGCGGTTGCCCTCGATGTAGCGCACCGCCGGCCGCCCGTCCGGGCCGTCGACGAGATGCACGTCGATCCCGCAGCGGCAGGCGCACATGTAGCAGGTGGTCTTGGCGACCCGCGTCGCGCCGCCCTGCGGGGCCTGGTCGTCGGGCATTCCGCGTCTCCCTCGCCGGTCGCCGACCGCGGATCCGAGCCTAGGGGCCGCGGCCCCGGGCGCCAAGCCCCGCCGCCGACCGATCCGGCGCGCCGCCGCCGGCTTCGGCATAGCGCGAGATCTCGATGAGGTTCCCGTCCGGATCGCGCAGATAGATCGAGACGATCGGCCCCCGCGCCCCGGTGCGCGGCGCCGGCCCCTCGAGCACCTCGACGCCCATCTCCAGCAGGTGCTTCACCCACTCCTCGATCGGCGCCTCGGTGATCAGGCAGAGGTCGCCCGACCCCGGCGTCGGCCGCTCAGCCTTCGGCTCGAATTCGCGACCCGCCTCGTGCAGGTTGATCTTCTGGTCCGGCAGGCGCAGCGCGTGCCGGCGCACGCCGTCGGATCCGCGGAACCGCTCGACCTCGAGACCCAGCGCCCGACCGTAGAAGGCGCAGGTCGCGTCGATCGAGGCGACGGTGAGCACGACGTGGTCGAGGGCGGAAAGATCGGGGGCGGGCATGACGGGAAGGGCCTTCGTCCGGTTCGCTTCGGCCTTGGACGCTAGCCGCGCCCGGCAGGGCCGGCAAGCGGCCCTCCCTCGACGCCGTCGGCGTCGGCGCCCCGATCCGCCGGCGTTCCCCCGGCGCCGCATGAGCGTCCCGCGGCGAAACGAGCCCTCGCCGCCCCTCGTCCCTCCGCCCCAGCGAAAGGTCCCTGCCCCATGATCCGAGGCTTCGCCCTCCTTCTCGCCCTCCAGCTCGCCGGAGAGGCCGCCGCCCGCGCCCTCGCCCTCCCGGTTCCCGGCCCCGTCGTCGGCATGGCCCTCGCGCTCGCGCTCTGCCTCGCGTCGCCCGGCGCCGACGGCCTCGCCCGACCCGCGGCCGAGGCCGTCGTCTCGCGCCTCGGCCTGCTCTTCGTGCCGGCCGGCGTCGGCGTCGTCGGCCATCTCGGCCGGCTCGGCGACGAGGCGGTCGCCCTCGGCGCCGCCCTCGTGGTCTCGACCGCGGCCGCCATCGTCGCCGGCGCCCTCGCCTTCCGCTGGACCGCTCGCGCTCTCGGGGACGCGCAATGACCGAGTTCTCGGAGATCTGGGCCTATCTCTCCGAGGGTCCGCTGGTCTGGCTCGCCGCCACCCTGATCGCCTTCGTCCTCGCGGACGAACTCTCGCGGGCGACGGGCCGGCACCCGCTCGCCAATCCCGCACCCCCCGCGGTCGGAGCGCTGGCCCTGCTGCTCTGGCTCACCGGCACGCCCTACGAGACCTATTTCGAAGGGGCGCAGTTCGTCCACTTCATGCTCGGCCCCGCCACGGTCGCGCTCGCCTGGCCCCTCGCCCGCGAAGGGCCGCGCGCGCGCCGCGCCGCGGCGCCGCTGCTCGCCGCGCTCGCCGCAGGCGCGCTCGTCGGCGGGCTCTCCGCCCTCGCGATCGCCACCGCCCTCGGCGCGGGGCCGGAGACGCTGCTCGCCCTCGCACCCAAATCCGCCACCGCCCCGGTCGCCATGGGCGTCGCCGAGCGGCTCGGCGGCTCCCCGACCCTCGCGGCGGTGCTGGTGATCCTCACCGGCGTCCTCGGCGCGATGATGGCGACCCCCCTGCTCAGCCTGATCGGCGTGACGGACCGCCGCGCCCGCGGCTTCGCCGTCGGCGTCGCCGCCCACGGCATCGGAACCGCCCGCGCCTACGACGTGAACCCCGAGACCGGCGCCTGGGCGGGTCTCGGCATGGGGCTCAACGCGGTCGCGACGGCGCTGATCGCCCCCTGGCTGGTGCGCCTCTTCGTCTGAAGGCGGGCCGGGGGAGTTCCGGGCGGGGCCGACGCGGCGCAGCCGCGAGGGGCCGGCCGGGACCCCCGGGCCCGCGGCCGTCAGACCCGCCGGCCCGCGACCCAGAGGCCGCGCACCACCGGCGCCTCGAAGCGGTCCGCGACCCGCACCAGATCCGCGCGCAGCCCCGGCGCCAGCCGGCCGCGGTCGTCCAGCCCCGTCGCCGCGGCCGGCGCGCTCGTCACCGTCGCGAAGCCCTTGGCGAGATCGCCCCACAGCTCGCCCAGCCGCAGCGCCCCCATCAGCAGCGAGGACGGCGCGTAGTCGGAGGAGAGGATGTCCAACAGCCCCGCCTCGGCCAGTTCCGCCGCCGCCACGTTGCCGCTGTGAGAGCCGCCCCTCAACAGGTTCGGCGCGCCCATCAGGATCGCCAGCCCGTGCGCCCGGCTCGCCTCCGCCGCCTCCCGCGTGGTCGGGAACTCCGCGATCCGCGCGCCGTGTGCGGCGGAGGCGGCGGGATGCGCCGCGTCGGTGTCGTCATGGCTCGCCAGCGTCGCGCCGAGGGCCTTGGCCCGCGCCACCGCGCCCGCCTCGTGCTCCGGGCCGACCTTCGCCTTCAGCTCCGCGAGGAAGGCGAGATAGGCGTCGAAATCCATGTTCGCTCGCCCGTACCTGCCCTCGTGATAGGCGCGCAGCTTCTCCACGTCGCGGAACTGCCGGAAGCCCGGCGTATGGTCCATCAAGGAGACGATGCGGATGCCGTCCTCCGGGCCGAACGCCTCCATCTCCTCCAGCAGCGTCTCCGAGCAGATCTCGGCCCGCAGGTGCAGCAGATGCGAGATCCGCAGCGCCCCCGCCCGCTTCAGCCGCAGGATCGCGTCCGCCGCCTCGCGCGCGTAGGCGCCGTAGTTGGCCTTGCGGAACGACAGGATCGAGCCGACGCGCACCGCGTCGAACACCGTCGTCACGCCGACCGAGGCGAGCTCGGCGTCGTGCGCCACCACCGCCGCCGCCGGCGGCCAGCGCACGCCCGGCCGCGGCTCCATGTGCCCTTCGAGGTTGTCGGTGTGCAGCTCCACGAGGCCCGGCGCCAGCAGGTCGCCCTCCATGTCCTCGGCCCCCCGCACGGCCGTCGCGCCCGAAAGGTCCGCGATGCGCCCGTCCCGGATCAGGAGCGCGCCGGGCCGCACGCCCTCCGGCGTCACCAGTCGGGCGTTGGCGAGGACGGTCTCGCCGTCGCGGCGGGCGGCGGACGCGGCGCCGTCCGCCGCCTCGAGGACACGGGTCATCGCAGGGTCTCCGGTTCGGGGCCGCGCGCCGCCGCCGGGATCGGCCGGGCCAGCGCGGCGAGGAAGGCGGCCGTGGCCGCCGCGAGGTCGTCGTTCACGATCGTTGTCACGTCCGGGCCGGTCGGCCCCTCGAGCTCCGCCCGGGCGAGGCGGCGGGCAATCTCCGCCTCCGCCTCCCGCCCCCGCGCGGCGAGCCGGCGCGCCAGCGCCTCCGCCGGCGCCGTCACCAGCAGCACCCGCACCGGCGCCGCGCGCCGCCGCGCCTCTCCCACCACCGATCGCGAGACGTTGGCGAGGACGTGCCGCCCGGCCGCCAGCGCCGCGCCCGCCTCGGCCGGGATCCCGTAGGCCAGTCCGTGCGCCCGCCAGCTCAGCAGGAAGGCGCCCCGCGCCTCCATCGCCTCGAAGGCCGGCAGGTCCGCCGCGTCATGCGCCTCGCCGCCCGCCTCCGCCGGCCGGGTGATGACCCGCCGCGGCACGAGGAGGTCCGGCCGCGCCGCCCGCGCCGCGTCGATCAGCGTGTCCTTGCCGACGCCGGAAGGTCCGCAGACCAGATGCAGCGTCCCCCTCACGCGGCCGCCCGCGCCGGCGCGAAGGCCGCGACGTCGATCTCCCGGTCGCAGACCTCGGCCCGCGCCGCAGCGTCGTGGAAGATGCCGAGGATCGCCGCCCCCCGCGCCTTGGCCTCGGCGATCATCTCGAGCACCACCGCCCGGTTCTCCGGATCGAGGCTCGCCGTCGGCTCGTCCACCAGCAGCGCCGGATA
The DNA here is from genome assembly GCA_041685625.1 of Paracoccaceae bacterium. Lineage (GTDB taxonomy): Bacteria > Pseudomonadota > Alphaproteobacteria > Rhodobacterales > Rhodobacteraceae > Albimonas. The sequence goes on from JAWLFJ010000003.1 coordinate 75,482, forward strand.
GTCGTGCGCGAAGCCCCGGGCGATGTTGACCCGCTGCCGCTCGCCGCCCGAAAAGGTCATCGGCGAGAGGGCGCGCAACCGCTCCGGCACGTTGAGCCGCGCCAGCAGCGCCTCGGCCCGCGCGAGCGCCTCCTCCCGGGGCCGCCCGAGCGCCAGCAGCGGCTCGGCCACCACCTCCCGCGCCGGCACCCGCGGCACCACCCGCAGGAACTGCGAGACATGGCCCAGCGTCTCCCGCCGCAGCCGCAGGATCTCCCGCGGCGAGGCCGTCGCGACGTCGACCCCCGCGACGCGGATCGCGCCGGCGTCCACCAGGCAGTTGCCGTAGACGGCCCGCATCAGGGTGGACTTGCCGACGCCGGACGGCCCCGAGAGCGCCACGCATTCGCCCGCCCGCACGGTCAGCGCCGCGCCCGCCAGCACCGGGATCACGGCGCCGCCCTGCGCATGCAGCACGAAGCTCTTCGCCACGCCGCAAAGCTCGATCGTCGCCTCGCTCACAGCCACCCCCTCCGCCTGAAATAGACCAGCGGCGCCACAGCCGAGAGGACCATCGCCGCCAGCGCCGCCGGATAGCCCCACCGCAAGGTCAGCTCCGGCATGGCCTCGAAGTTCATGCCGTAGATCGAGGCGATCAGCGTCGGCGGCAGGAACGCCACCGCCGCCACCGAGAAGATCTTGATGATCGCGTTCTGTTCCACGCTGATCATGCCGAGCGAGGCGTCGAGCAGGAAGTTGACCTTCAGCGCCAGGAACCCGCCCTGCTCGGTCAGCGCGGAGACGTCGCGCGCCAGCGTCTTGACCTGCCCGCGCAGGTCCCGCCCCGCCCCGCGCCCCGCCAGCACCGAGGCGAGAAAGCCCAGCAGCCGCTCCAGCGACAGCAGCGCGTCGCGCATGTTGGAGACCATGTCCCCCTTGCGCCCGATCTCCGACAGCAGCCTGCGGAAGTCGCGCGCTCTCGCCGGGGCGGCCTCGGGCGGCGCGAAGATGCTCGCCGAGAGCGCGGCCACGTCGCGGCCCAGCCGCTCCAGCACGTCGGCCAGCCGGTCGATCACCTCCTCCAGCAGGCCCAGCATCACCGCCTCGGGCCCGGCGCAGCCCGCCGGCATCTGGCCCGCATGGCCGGGATAGGTCCGGAACGGGCGCGGATCGTTCAGCCGCAGCGTCACCAGCCGCTCCGGGGTCAGCACGAAGCTCGCCGGCGCCATCACCGGCGCGTCGGCGTCGGCGTCGGCGGGCAGCAGCGCCGTCATCACCGGCCCCGCCTCGCCGTGATAGAGCCGGCTCGAGGGCTCGATCTCCTCCATCTCCGCCTGACGGGGCAGCGGCAGGCCGAGCGCGGCCGACACCGCCCCCGCCTCGGCCTCGGTCGGCGAGACGAGGTCGATCCAGAGCGCCGCCTCGGGCGCCGCCGGATCGGCCGCCTCCAGCCGCCCGTCGCGATGCACGAAGGCGCGGATCATCCCTGCAGCACCGAGCTGACGAGCAGCTGCGTGTAGGGATGCTGCGGATCGTCCAGCACCTGGTCGGTCAGCCCCGTCTCCACCGCGCGCCCGTCCTTCATCACCATCAGCCGGTCCGCCAGCAGCCGCACCACCGCGAGATCGTGCGTCACCACGACCGCCGAAAGCCCGAGTTCCCGCACCAGCCCGCGCAGAAGATCCAGCAGCCGCGCCTGCACGCTGACGTCGAGCCCGCCGGTCGGCTCGTCCATGTACACCAGCCGCGGCCCGGTCACGAGGTTGCGCGCGATCTGCAGCCGCTGCTGCATCCCGCCCGAGAACGCCGAGGGGCGGTCGTCGATCCGATCCCCCGGAATCTCCACCTTCTCCAGCCAGTCGAGCGCGGCGCCGCGGATCGCCCCGTAATGGCGCGCGCCCGTCGCCATCAGCCGCTCGCCGACGTTCGCCCCGGCGCTGACCGTCATGCGCAGCCCGTCGCGCGGGTTCTGGCTCACGAAGGCCCAGTCGGTCCGCATCAGCGCGCGGCGTCGCGATTCGGGCAGGCGCAGCACGTCCACCGGCCCGAGCTCGGCATGCGCGTAGACCACCTCGCCCGCGTCCGGGGCCAGCCGCCCGGCGAGGCACCCGAGCAGGGTGGTCTTGCCGGAGCCCGACTCGCCCACGATCCCCAGCACCTCGCCGGGCCAGAGCGCGAAGGAGACCTCCTCGCACCCGATGCGCGCGCCGTAGCGACGGGTGATGCCGCGCGCCTCCAGCAGCGGCGCGTCGGCCGCCAGCGGATCGGCCGCGGGCCCCGGCAGCGCGTCGAGGCTCATGCGGCATCCTCCCCCGTCTCGGAGGGCGCGCCTGTCGCGCCCCCCTGCCCGGCCTCGCGCCGCGAGCGGCAGTGATCGGTGTCCGAGCAGACGAACATACGCCCGCCCGCGTCGTCGATCACCACCTCGTCGAGATAGCTCGCCGCGTCGCCGCAGAGCGCGCAGTCGCCCTCGGCGCCGCCCCGCTCGAAGGGATGGTCCTCGAAGTCGAGGCTGACGACCTCCGTGTGGGGCGGGATCGCGTAGATCCGCTGCTCCCGCCCCGCGCCGAACAGCTGCAGCGCCGGGCAGTCCGACATCTTCGGGTTGTCGAACTTCGGGATCGGCGAGGGATCCATGACGTAGCGCCCCTCCACCTTCACCGGGTAGGCGTAGCTCGTGGCGATGCGCCCGTGCCGCGCGATGTCCTCGTAGAGCTTGACGTGCATCAGCCCGTAATCCTCGAGCGCGTGCATCCGGCGCGTCTCGGTCTCGCGCGGCTCGAGGAAGCGCAGCGGCTCCGGGATCGGCACCTGATAGACGAGGATCTGGCCCTCGCTCAGCGGCGTCTCGGGGATGCGGTGGCGGGTCTGGATCACCGTCGCCTCGGCGGTGCGCTCCGTCCCCTCCACCCCCGCGACGCGCTGGAAGAAGCGACGGATCGAGACGGCGTTGGTGGTGTCGTCCGCCCCCTGGTCGATCACCTTCAGCCGGTCCTCGGGCGTCAGGCACGCCGCCGTCACCTGCACGCCGCCGGTGCCCCAGCCATAGGGCATCGGCATCTCGCGGCTCGCGAAGGGGACCTGATAGCCGGGAATCGCCACCGCCTTCAGCAGCGCGCGGCGGATCATCCGCTTGGTCTGCTCGTCGAGATAGGCGAAGTTGTAGTCGGGCGCCTCGGTCATCCCGCCGCCTCCGATGCCGCCTCGGCCTCGCGCCGGAGCCGCCGCACCAGCTCCAGCTCCGCCTGGAAGTCGACGTAATGCGGCAGCTTGATGTGCTCGAGGAAGCCGGTCGCCTGGATGTTGTCGCAATGGCTGAGCACGAACTCCTCGTGCTGCGCCGGGGCGCCGACGTCGTCCTCGCCCAGCTCCGCCCAGCGCATCGCCCGATCGACCAGCGCCATCGAGATCGCCTTGCGCTCGGCATGGCCGAGGGTCAGGCCGTAGCCGCGGGTGAACTGCGGCGGCTCGGTCTTAGAGCCGGCGAACTGGTTGACCGTCTCGCACTCGGTCAGCTCGATCTCCGCGAGCTCGACGGTCAGGCCGAGCTCGGGGATCTCCACCTCCACCGCCACGAGGCCGACGCGCAGCTCCCCCACGAAGGGGTGGTTGCGCCCGTAGCCGCGCTGCGTCGAATAGGCGAGCGAGAGCACGAAGCCCTCGTCCCCCCGCGCCAGCGCCTGCAGGCGCAGCGCCCGCCCCGCCGGGAAGGCCAGCGGCTCGCGCGTCAGGTCGGGCGGCGCTCCGTCCGTCTCCGGCGCGGGCTCCGGCTGCAGCAGGCCCTCCCGCCCGAGGATCTCGGCGATGCGCGGCGTCCGCGCGGCGAGCGGCGCGGCGGTCGGCGCCTCCGGCGCCTCCCCCTCGGCGGCGAGCGCGAAGTCGATCAGCCGGTGCGTGTAGTCGAAGGTCGGGCCGAGCACCTGCCCCCCCGGCGCGTCCTTGAAGGTGGCCGAGATGCGACGGATGCAGGCCATCCGCCCGGTCTCCACCGGCCGCGAATGCGCGAACCGCGGCAGCGTGGTGCGGTAGGCGCGCACGAGGAACACCGCCTCGATCAGGTCGCCCCGCGCCTGCTTGATCGCCAGCGCCGCGAGGTCGCGGTCGTAAAGCGAGCCCTCCGCCATCACCCGGTTCACCGCCAGCGCCATCTGTTCGCGGATCTGCGCGACGGAGAGCTCGGGGACGCCCGGATCGCCCCGCCGTTCCTCGGCGAGCCAGGCGTGGGCGTTCTCGATCGCCCGCTCCCCGCCCTTGACCGCGACGTACATGGCTCAGCCCTCCCGTTCGATCCGCGCGGACCGCGGCAGCGCGGCGACCCGGTCGCCCGCGCAGAGGATCAGGTCGCGCCCGAGCGGAAAGCTCCCCCGGTTCGGCGCGTGCAGCGCCGCCACCGCGTCCCGCACCGGGCCGAGCGGCAGCCGCGCCGTCCCGTCGACGCCCGGCCCGCTCAGCCGCAGCGCCGCCCCCTCCGTCAGCGTCGGCACGAGGACCACGAGCGTCGCCGAGCGGTCCGGCCAGTCCGCCTCGCCCTCCGGAAGCCGCTCTAGCGCCTCGGCCAGCGCCACGGGCGACCCGAAGGCGAAGGCCGCGCCCTCGGGCTCCACGAAGGGACAGTTGCAATGGAAGCGCAGCCAATCCTCGACCGCCGGCGTCCGAAGCTCCGCCGCGAGCCAGACCGGCGTCTCCGCGTCGCAGAGCGTCAGCGCCGCGGCGCCCGCCGCGGCCGGCAGCGGCGCCGGCGGCGCGGCGCCCTCCAGCCGACGCACCCGCCCCGGCCGGGCCACGACGTCGAGCATGGCGCGGAAGGCGCGCGCCGCCTCGGCCGGCGGATCGGCGAAGGCGCCGTCCAGCGCCGCCGGATCGCCCGCCGTCCCCCCAGGCTGCGGAACGATACCCGAACGGACCCCGTCGCCCATCAAACCGACTCCCCCCGCACTAGGGTGAAGAACTCCACCTTCGTCGCCGCCGCCCGCGCCGCGCGCGCCTCGTCCGCGGCCTCCGCCTCGGCCCGCAGCGGCGCGAGCACCGCCGCTTCGAGCGCCTCGGCCGCAGGCGTTTCGGCCAGCGCGTCGCAGAGCGCGACGGTCCGAGCCTTGGTCTTGTCGCGGCCGGCCGTCCAGCCGTGACCGATCTCGCCGCCCGCGAGGCGGAGCGTGCAGCGCGTCGCCGTCATCTCCCCGAGATTGAAGGGCTCTCCAGTCCCGCCGGCCCGGCCGCGCACCATCACGGCGCCCGTTTCCGGCGGCCGCAGCCAGCGCCATGCGCCGGCCTCCGCCTCCAGTCCGCAGGCCGCCCACAGCGCGGCTAGCCGGGCCGCCGGGGCCTTGGCCAGCAGCGAAAGCCGCTCGGCGCGCGCCACGCCGCGACCCTCGGCGCCCGTGGCTGGACCATTCTGAGACTTGTGCATTTTTTTCTGGCCAACTCGACAACTGGACAGGTAGCCTTGTCCACGATCCGAGCCCCCGGATCAAGTCTCAGACCCGTGAAGGTTGCATGACGGTTCCGTCCCGATCCCTCGTCGATCCCGCCCCGCACCGAGCGGCGGAGGGCCCCGCCGGCGCAGCCTCGGACGATCCGTTGCCCGACGCCGCGGCCGGGCGGGCCGGCGCCCTATGGCGACGCATCCACGCGACCCTGGCGGCGGAGATCGCCGAAGGGCGCTGGGCGCCGGGCGAACGTCTGCCCTCCGAGACCGCCCTCGCCCGGCGCTTCGGCGTAAACCGGCACACGCTGCGCCGCGCGATGGCGCTGCTCAGCGAAGAGGGCGCGGTGCATGTCCGCCGCGGCGCCGGGGCGGTCGTGACGCAGACGGTGGCCGACTATCCCATCGGCCCCCGCACCCGGTTCACCGAGAACCTGAGGCGGGCCGGGCGCGAACCCTCGCGCGAGTTCCTGTCGATGGAGACCGCAGGCGCGCGGCGCGCGGAGGCCGAGGCCTTGGCGCTCGCGCCCGGCGCGCCGGTGCATTGCGCGGAATCGCTGAGCTACGCCGACGGCGTGCCGGTGGCCTTCTCCCGCGCGGTCTGGCCGGCGACGCTGGAGGGCCTGCTCGAGGCGCTCGTGCGCGAGGGATCGGTCACCGCCGCGCTCGCGGAATGCGGCGTGCCCGACTACCGCCGCGCCTGGACGCGGCTGACCGCGCAACGTCCGGGGGCGCTGCTCGCGCGGCATCTGCGCATCCCCGACACCACGCCGGTCCTTCGCGCCGAAGCGTTGAGCCTCGATCCCGCCGGCCGGCCCGTCGAATACGCGCTGTCGTGGTTCTGCACGGACCGCATGCCGATGACGGTCGAGAGCGACGGCCTGCCCCGGCAGGGGCGGGCGCCCTTGCCGCGGCGCGAGCCGGAAGGCATCACGGCGACCGGGAGGAACCGCCGCCGATGACCTTGGACGACAGACTGCCCGGGATCGGGCACATGCGAGAGCGAGCGCGCCGGCGGATGCCGCGCGTCGCGTGGGAGTATCTCGACAGCGGCACGGGGGAGGGCGCCGGCGTCCACCGCAACCGCGAGGCCTTTCAGCGCGTGCGCCTCACGCCGCGCTTCTTCGTGGACGCCTTGGCTCCCGACCTCGAGACCGAGCTCTTCGGGCGGACCTGGGCGGCGCCGTTCGGCGTGGCGCCCGTGGGCGTGCAGAGCCTGATGTGGCCGGGAGCCGAACTCGCGCTGGCGCGGGCGGCGCGGCGGGCCGGGCTGCCCTTCACCCTCTCGACCATGACCGGCGAAGTCCTGGAGAAGGTCGCCGAGGCCGCCGGCGACAGCTTCTGGTTCCAGCTCTACGTCCCGCGCAGCGAAGAGATCCTGAGCGACCTTCTCGATCGCGCCGAGGCCGGCGGGGCCGAGGTGCTGGCCGTCACGCTCGACGTGCCGACGGGCTCGCGGCGGGAGCGGCAGCGGGCCGCCGGGCTCGGCATGCCGCCCCCGATCACGCCGCGGCTGATCTGGGACGTGGCGATGCGGCCGGCCTGGGCCTTCGCGACGCTGGACCGCGGCATCCCCCGCCTCGCGACGATGACGAAATACGTCCCGAAGCGGGAGCTATCGAGGTTCGCGGACTTCGTGAACCGCGAGATGAACGTCGCGGTGACGCCCGAGGTGCTCGGGCGGCTGCGCGATCGCTGGAAGGGCCGGCTGGTGGTCAAGGGCGTCGTGCATCCGGACGATGCGAAGGCGGCGCTCGACATGGGCTGCGACGGGATCTGGGCTTCGAACCACGGCGCGCGGCAGCTGGATTCGATCCCCGGCGGGATCGAGACGCTGCCGGCGATCGTCGAGGCGGTCGGCGGTCGGGCCCCGGTGATCTTCGATTCGGGCGTGCAGGACGGTCACGACGTCGCGCGGGCTCTGGCGCTGGGGGCGGATTTCGTGATGCTGGGGCGGAGCTTCGTCTACGGCGTCGCGGCGGCCGGGCGACCCGGCGCGGCGCATGTGATGAAGGTGCTGCGCGCCGAACTCGCCAACGTCATGACGCAGCTCGGCTGCAGCCGGATCGACGAGCTGAAGGACCGGCTGGCGTGAAGCTGACGCTTTACGGCGTCGCCGTCTCGGCTTTCGTCGCCAAGGTCCGGATCGCGTTGGATCACAAGGGCCTGGCCTACGAGGAACGGGAGCCGCCGGGCGGCTACGGTTCCGCCGGATACCGCGCGATCGTGCCGGCGGGAAGCGTGCCCGGGCTGGTCGCGGACGGCGCGCCGCTTTTCGAGTCGAACGCCATCCTGGAGTTCCTCGAGGAGATCGCGCCAGAGCCCTCGATCCTGCCGCGGGACGCCGTGGCCAGGGCTCGGGTGCGGGGGCTTCTGGGGTTTCACGACCAGCGGCTGGAGGCGTCCGTTCGGGCATTGTTCCCGCTGGTCAAGCGCGACTGGCGGGCGCAACCGGACCTGGTCGAGGACGCGATGCGGGGCGTCGAGGCGGCGCTGGAGCGGCTCGCCGCGCTCGAGCCCTGGGCGGCGGCGGGGGAGGGCGGACCCTTCGCCTCCGACCTCGCGTATCCCTGCACGCTGCAGATGGCGCGAATGCTGGGCGAGGAGATGGAGCGCCCGCCCGCCGTGCCCGCCGCGGTCGCGGACTGGGTGGCGCGCCATGCCGGGACGCCGGCGGTGGCCCGTTCCCTCGGCGTTCATCGGGCGGCGATGGAGACCTGGATGAGCGGGTTCCGTCGTCCGGACGCCGCCCGGATCGGCGGAGGGTAGGCGCCGTCCGTCGAGGCCCGATCGACGCCGCGGAAGCCGCGCCTGCGCAGGGCGCGGGCCGGATCGGCGGCTGCGGGAACCGGCGGCCGTGCGGAAGCCGCGGCCTCCCGCGAGGTGTCGGAGGTGTGCGGGGCGCGCCGCCGTCGATGCTCGCACCGCTCCCGGACGGGGCTTTCCCCGTCGCGGTGACGGGCGCGCGCGCCCTGACGACGGGGCCGCTCTCGGCCCGGCTCTTCGGGGGCCGCCGCCACGAGGCGGGGGGCGGCTCAGGCCGGCAGCAGCCGGTCGACCAGCCCCAGCCAGTACGCGACGCCGTGAGGGATGGCGGCGTCGTTGAAGTCGTAGTCCGGGTAGTGCAGCGCGCCGGAGCGGTGGTCGGGCGAGGCGGTGCCCATCCAGACGTAATGGCCGGGCCGCTCGTTCAGCATGAAGGCGAAGTCCTCGCCGGCCATCGAGGGCTCGCGTTCGCGGATCACCCGAGCGGGGCCGACGAGGCCGGCGGCGACCTCGGCGGCGATCTCCCGCTCGGGCCCGGGGTTCAGGCAGGGCGGGTAGTTGCGGCGATAGTCGATCACCGCCTCGCATTCGAAACCCGCGGCGACCGAATTCGCCAGGGTGCGGATGCGCGCCTCCGCCCGGTCCCGCGCGACGGGGTCGAAATAGCGGACCGAGCCGCCGATGGTGGCCTCGGCCGGCATGATCACGTGCGCGTCCGCGCCCTTGAACATCGAGACGCCGACCGTCGCGACCGCGGTCGGCGGCAGCGAGCGGCCCGGCACGCTCTGGATCGCGGTGACGAGATGCGCCGCAGCCAGCACCGTGTCGGCGCCGTTGTGGGGGGTGCCGGCATGGGTGCCCTGCCCCTTCACGGTCACGTCGAAATAGTCGATGCCGGCCATCACCGGCCCCTCCAGCGTCGCGAAGGCGCCGAGCGGCAGGTCCGGCCAGTTGTGCAGGCCCCAGATGCTCTCGATCCCGGTGCGGGCGACGAGGCCGTCCTCCATCATCTCGCGCCCGCCGCCGCCGCCCTCCTCGGCCGGCTGGAAGATCACCGCGACGGTCCCGGCGAAGTCGCGCGTCTCCGCCAGGGCCTTCGCGGCGGCGAGGAGCATAGCCGTGTGCCCGTCATGGCCGCAGGCGTGCATGCGGCCCGGCAGGGTGGAGGCGTGCCCGAACGCGTTCCGCTCCTGCATCGGCAGCGCGTCCATGTCGGCGCGGAGGCCGATCGCCGGCCCCTCGGCCCGGCCGCGGATCAGGCCGACGACGCCGGTGCGGGCGATGCCCTCGATCACCTCGTCGACGCCGAAGGCGCGCAGGCGCTCCGCGACGAAGGCGGCGGTGCGGCGCTCCTCGAAGCCGATCTCGGGATGGCGGTGCAGGTCGCGGCGCCATTCGGCGGCCTCCGGCGCCAGATCGGCGATGCGGTTGTGGTGGCGCGTCTCGAGCGCGGTCCGGGGGGCGGCGTCCATGCGGGATCTCCTTGCGCGGCGGCGGCGCGCAGCCTGCCGCCGCGGGCGGGCGGGAGCAAGCCGGCGGCGACGCCGCGAATTCGATGCGATGCATCGCGCGTCGCCCCTTCACATGCCCGGAGCGGGGTCCTATATCGGGGATGTTCCCGGCGACGGGAACTATGGCGATAAACGCGCGTGGAATAAGCGGTTCGGACCCGGGGGCGGTACCCGGCGGCTCCACCAAATCCCCGGTCATGGTCGGGAGCTTGGGGCCGAAACAGGATCGACGGACGTGTAAAGACGTAGCTTTCGCCCGGCATGGTACCACCGTCATCGGACCGACAAGTACAGTTGCCAATGACAACCGTGCTCCGGTGGCCGTCGCTGCGTAATGCAGTGATCAAACCGATCTCAAGTCCCTGGGCTTAGCCGTTCAGGGCGGGGCCCGCAGGCGCCTGGCAACAGAAGCCTGCACTAATCCCCCCCCTCATCGACGTCGCCCGCCCGACCGACGCGCCGCGAGCTTCGCCGCCGCCGGAGCGCGCGACGTGGCGCGCCGGTCCGGGCGCGGCGTCATGCCGTCGCCCGGCGATCGCGACGCGTCGCCGTCGTCGGGCGCGGCGCGGCCGCGCGCCGGCCGGCGTCAGACCGTCCAGCCGTGGACGTGGACGTCGCGGCCGGAATTGCGCTTCAGGATCTCCAGCGTGGTCTCCTTCCGGTGTTCGTCCGGCAGACGCACCCAGAGCAGCAGGCCGCCATGCTCGAGCTGCCGGCGATAGCGCTCGGCGTGCGATTCGCCGACGCGCGCGGCCAGCGCGCCGCCGATGGCGGCGCCGGTCCCGCCGGCCACCACCGCCGCGGCGATCGCCGCGGCCATGCCGGCGGTCGGAATCATCGCGCCCGCGACGGCGACGGCGGCGACGTAGGCCGGAATGCCGATCAGCGCCCCCTCGGCCGCGCCGAGAGATTCCTCGGAGACGAAGGCCGCGCGGGGCGCGTCCGGGTCGTCCTCCAGCTCCTCGATGCGGCGGAAGCGCCCGCCGAGCGCGTCCTCGCCCGCCGGCTCGCCGGCGAGCAGGCTGATGTCGTCGCGCGGCACGCCGGCCATGCGCAGCTCGTCGATGGCGGCCTCGAGGCTCTCGACGTCGTCGAAGACGGCGACGGCCTCGGGTTCGTTCCGCATGGGCGCGTGTTCGGACATCGGATGCTCCTTTCGTATGACGGGGGACCCTGCCGGCCCCGGCCGCGGGTCGCCTTGAGCGGGATCAAGCGCGACGACGCGCGGGCGGTCGGCGGCGCCTTTCGAAGCCTTGCGAATCGGATATGGTCGCAAGGGACGTCAGAGGGAGCCCCCATGCCAGCCGACGCCGAGGAAGACGATCCGCTGGATTACGCGCGCATGATGCAGCGCGCCCTGCGCGGCGTCGTGCGCGAGGCGATGGGGCTCGCGGCGGAGAGCGGCATGCCGCCCGGTCACCACTTCTACATCGGCTTCGACACGCGCCATCCGGGCGTGACCATGCCGGACTGGCTGCGCGCGCAGTATCCGGAGGAGGTCACGATCGTGCTGCAGCACGAGTTCTGGGACCTCGCCGTGGCGCCCGACCGGTTCTCGGTCTCGCTCAGCTTCTCGGGCCGGGCGGCGGCGATCACGGTGCCGTTCGACGCGGTGCTGACCTTCGTCGATCCCGATTCGGAGTTCGGGCTGAAGTTCGATCCGCAGGAGGCGGCGGAGGACGCGCCGGCGGCGTCCGAAGAGGACGCGGAGCCGGAGCCCGATCCCCCCGCCGGCGGGGGCGGCGAGGTGGTGAGCCTCGACCGCTTCCGGAAGGGCTGATCCCGCGGCGTTGCCCGGCCCGGCGCCCGCCGGTATACCCCCGCGCGGACCAGAGCGCCGAGGGAGCCGCCGAGATGACCGAGACCCGCACCGAGACCGACAGCTTCGGACCCGTCGAGGTCGCCGCGGACCGCTACTGGGGCGCGCAGACGCAGCGCTCGATCAGGAACTTCCCGATCGGGTGGGAGCGGCAGCCGGTGGCGCTGGTGCGCGCGCTCGGCGTCGTCAAGCGGGCGGCGGCGGAGGCCAACATGGACCTCGGCGCGCTGGAGCCGAAGCTGGGCGAGGCGATCGTCGCGGCGGCGAGCGAGGTGATCGAGGGGCGGCTCGACGATCATTTCCCGCTGGTCGTCTGGCAGACGGGCTCGGGCACGCAGAGCAACATGAACGCCAACGAGGTGATCTCGAACCGCGCGATCGAGATGCTGGGCGGGGTCATGGGCTCCAAGGACCCGGTGCATCCGAACGACCACGTCAACCGGGGCCAGAGCTCCAACGACGTGTTCCCAACGGCGATGCACATCGCGGCGGCGACCACGGCGCGGGACGTGCTGGTGCCGGGGCTGGGACGGCTGCAGGCGGCGCTGGCGGCGAAGTCGGCGGCGTTCGCGGAGATCATCAAGATCGGGCGGACCCACACCCAGGACGCCACCCCCCTGACGCTGGGCCAGGAGTTCTCGGGCTACGCGAGGCAGGTCGAGCTCGGCATCGCGCGGATCGAGCGCGCGCTGCCCTCGATCCATGCGCTGGCGCAGGGGGGGACCGCGGTCGGCACCGGGCTCAACGCGAAGAAGGGGTTCGACGTCCTCTTCGCGGAGAAGGCGGCGGCGATCACGGGCCTGCCCTTCGTGACAGCGGAGAACAAGTTCGAGGCGCTGGCCGCGCATGACGCGGTGGTGGAGATGTCGGGCGCGCTCAAGACCGTCGCGGCGAGCCTGTTCAAGATCGCCAACGACATCCGCTTCCTCGGCTCGGGTCCGCGCTGCGGGCTGGGCGAGCTCTCCCTGCCGGAGAACGAGCCGGGGTCGAGCATCATGCCGGGCAAGGTGAACCCGACGCAGTGCGAGGCGCTGACCCAGGTCTGCGCGCATGTCATGGGCAACGACGCGGCGATCGGCTTCGCGGGCTCCCAGGGGCATTTCGAGCTGAACGTCTACAAGCCGATGATGATCTACAACCTGCTGCAGTCGATGCAGCTGCTCGGCGACGCGGCGACGGCCTTCACCGACAACTGCGTCGACGGGATCGAGGCGAACGAGGAGCGCATCGCCAAGCTGATGCGCGAGAGCCTGATGCTGGTGACGGCGCTGGCGCCGGAGATCGGCTACGACAACGCCGCGACGGTCGCCAAGACCGCCCACAAGAACGGCACCACGCTGCGCGAGGAGGCCGTGAGGCTCGGCTTCGTGGACGAGGCGACCTTCGACCGGGTGGTGCGCCCGGAGGGGATGCTGGGGCCGAAGTGACGGGCGAGGTCGTCAATCTCCGCCGCGCGCGCAAGCGCAAGGCGCGCGACGCGGGGCGCAAGGCCGGCGACGCGGCGGCCGCGAAGCACGGCCGCACGAAGGGCGAGCGCGCGACCTCGGAGGCCGAGGCGCGGCTCGCGGCGCGGCGGCTGGAGGGGCATCGTCGGGAGGGGCCTCCGCCGGACCATGCGGAGGGACCGCGGGATGACGGCGACGCCTGACTACGCCCGCCCGGCCAAGGTCTCGCTGACGCTGCGGGGGCACCGGACTTCGGTGACGCTGGAGCCGGCCTTCTGGGCGGCGTTCCGCCGGCTCGCCGCCCGGCGGGGGCTGACGCCGACCGCGCTGGCGGCCGGGATCGACGCGGAGCGGCCGGAGGGGGTCGGTCTCGCCGGGGCGATGCGGCTGGCGGTGCTGGCGGACCTGGAGGCGCGGGCCGACGAGGCATGAGCGCCGCCCGTGCGTGAGCCGGGCTGTCGCGCCCCCGAGGGGCCGTCGCATTCGGAATGATCTCCGATGGGAGCGCCGCCGGCGGCCGCCGCGTCAGCCGAGGGTGGCGAGAGCCGGGAAGGTGTCGAGCAGCCAGAACGCCAGCGTCTCGAAGGTGCCGGTGGCCATCATCATGCCGACCACGACCAGCATCCCGCCCATCGCCCGCTCCACAGTGCCGAGATGGCGGCGAAAGCCCTTCATCCAGCGCATGAAGGGGCGCACGAACATCGCCGCGAGCACGAAGGGCAGGCCGAGGCCGGCGGCGTAGATCGCGAGCAGGCCGACGCCGGCGCCGAGCGTGTCCTGCTGGGCGGCGAGCGCGAGGATCAGCCCGAGCGCGGGGCCGATGCAGGGCGTCCAGCCGAAGGCGAAGGCGAGGCCGATGACGTAGGCGCCGCCGTAGGTGCCGGCGGCGCGGCCGGCGTCGAAGCGGGCCTCGCGCATCAGGAAGGGGAGGTGCTCGTAGCCCGAGAGCCGGAGCGCGGCGGCGAGGGCGGCGAGGGCGATCAGCGCCGGCCAGTGCCTCGCCAGCGCCTCCGTCAGCGAGCCGCCGGAGAGCAGCGTGGCGACGGCGAAGAGCGCCACCACCAGCGCGGCGGTCTGCGGCGCGCGGCGGAAGCCGATGAAGTGCTGGCCGAGCACGAAGATCGTGAAGCCGGCGACGATGCCGAACTCGTAACGGTAGCTGGCGATCAGCTGGCCGACGGCGCTGGCGGTCGCGCCGAGCGCGACGAAGACGGTGCCGAGCCCGGCGACGAAGAACAGCGAGGCGATGCGGATGCGCCGGGCGGCGGCGGCGTCGGGTTCCGCCCCCTCGGCGAACTGGTCGAGCGTCGTGCCCGCCATGAAGGCGAGGTAGGGCGGCGCCAGCGGCAGCACGCAGGGCGAGAGGAACGAGAGCAGCCCGCCGACGAAGGCGGTGAGGATGCCGATTTCGGACATGGGCGAGCCTCCGGCGACGCGATCGCCCTCTCGTTAGACCGGCGGCGCGGCGGGGTCACGGGGGCGGGGCGTCACGTCTGCGTGGTTTCGGCGTCAGTCGGGCGGCGTCGCGGCGGGGTCGGGGGCGGTCTCGGTCTCGGGCGCGGTCTCGGGCGCGGGCGCGATCTCGGGCGCGGGCGCGGGCGCGGCCGGGTCGAGGGTGAGGAGGTAGGCGAGAACGTCCTCGAGCTGGACCGGGGAGAGCCAGGGCTGGCGGAAGCCCGGCGCGTGGCGGGCGCGGGCGAGGTCGACGTGGTGATAGGCCGGCATCGGCGAGGCCGGGTCGCGCAGGCGCGGATTGACGAGGATCAGGCGCAGTTCCGCCGGGTCGAGCCGGGCGGCGACGCCGGCGAGGTCCGGGCCGACGGGAAGCGGCATGATCGGCGGCAGGTTCTCTTCCGGCAGGGCGAGGGGGTCCGGCGGCGGCGGCGCGCGGCGGGGGTTGAGGCGCGGCGCCGGGGTCGCGGTCGGCGCCGACTCGCTGGCGTCGGCGAAGGCGTCCGGGGGGCTCGTCGCGGCCTCCGCCTCGGAGG
>JAWLFJ010000029.1:0-36685 GCA_041685625.1 Paracoccaceae bacterium
GCCGAGGGACCGCGGGAGAGGCGATGCAGGGACGCTTGACGTTGGAGGCGCGGCCGCGGGCCGTGCCGGAGGATCCGGTCCCGGCCCTGAGGCTGGCGCGCAGCCGCAATGTCGGGCCCGCGACCTGGATGCGGCTCGTGGCGCGCTACGGCGATGCGGCGCGGGCGTTGGAGGCGCTGCCCGAACTCGCCTCGCGCGGCGGCGCCCGCGGCTTCCGGCCCTGCCCGAAGGAGCAGGCGGAGGCCGAGCTCGAGGCCGGCGCGGCCGCCGGCGCGCGCCTGCTGGTGCTGGGCGGGCCGGGCTATCCCCCGCAACTCGCGCAGATCCCGGATCCGCCCCCCGTGCTCTGGGTCAGGGGGCGCCTCGAGGCGCTCGGCCGGCCGGCGGCGGCGATCGTCGGCGGGCGCAACGCCTCCGCCCTCGGGCTGCGGCTGGCGCAGCGCATGGCCGAGGATCTCGGCGCGGCGGGGGTCCTCGTCGTCTCCGGCCTGGCGCGCGGGGTCGACGGAGCCGCGCATCGCGGGGCGTTGGAGACGGGGACGGTCGCCGCGGTCGCGGGCGGCGTGGATCACGTCTACCCGGCCGAGCACGCCGACCTCGCCGAGCGCATCCTCGCGACCGGCGCGATCGTCAGCGAGGCGCCGCCCGGCTTCGAGCCGCAGGCGCGCCATTTCCCGCGGCGCAACCGGGTGATCGCCGGGCTCAGCCGGGCGGTGGTGCTGGTGGAGGCGGCGGCGCGCTCGGGCTCGCTGATCACGGCGGAGTTCGCGCTGGAGCAGGGGCGCGAGGTGCTGGCGGCCCCCGGCTCGCCGCTCGATCCGCGGTCCGAAGGCGGCAACGGGCTGATCCGGCAGGGCGCGACGCTGGCGCGCGGCGCGGCGGACGTGCTGGAGGCGATGGGGGGCGCGGCGACGTTCGCTGCGCGGCGCCCGGCGCCGGACGAGGGTGCGGCGGAGGGGCTGGCGGAGACCGGACCGGCCTTCCGCCCGGCGGTCGCCGGCTCGGACGCCGCGCTGCGGGCGGAGGTCGCCCGGCTGCTCGGGCTGGAACCCGTCGAGGAGGACGTTCTCGCCCGGCTCTGCGGCGCCCCTCTGGCGGCGTTGGCCGACGTGCTGCTGGAGCTGGAGCTCGCCGGCCGGCTGGACCGGCGGCCGGGCGGATTTCTCTCGCTGCTTCCCGAATGAGGCCGCCGGCCGGGGCGGTCCCGGGCGGACGCGGAGAGGGCCGCCGGCATGGAGCGCCGGGCGCCGCGCGGACCTCCACGACCGTGCGATCCCACGGGACACGGCCGGTCTCAGGCCCCTTCCGCCAGCTCGTGACCCGCTCCGACAAGCGTCCGACCCGGCCCCCGTCGCGGCGCGGGGGCGTCCGCCGCCGGAACGAGCCTCTCACGCCTCCGCACGCCGGCGCGACCTCGCGAGGGCCCGGGGACGCGAACCGAAGGCCTCCCGACGCGCGGGCCGACGGCGCCCGCCGCCCGGCCGAGAACGAGCCTTCGCTCCGACGGACGGGCGAGACCGGCCGACGCAGGCCGAACCTCCAGACCGGCCGACGCAGGCCGAACCTCGAGGCCGGGGGACGCCTCGGGCGAGGGCTCGGCCTCAGGCTCGGTCGGGCGCGTGGTCCGCCAGCAGCCGCTCGGTCGCGCTCTCGATCATCGCGTCCACGTCGGTCTCGATCCCCGCGGCCTCGTAGTTCCCGGCCTGCGCCAAGGCGGCCGCGCCGTGCACGAAGGTCCAGAGGGTCGCGGACAGGCGCCGGGCCCGCTCGCCGTCGTCGCCGATGGCGTCCGCCACCGCGTCGATCAGCACCGAGAAGCAGGCCCGGCCCGCCGCCTCCAGCGCCGGATCCTCGCGATCGGTCTCCGCGGTCGCGCCGAACATCAGGCTGAACAGGCCCGGCCGCGCCAGCGCGAAGCGGACATAGGCCGAGCCCATCGCGGCGATCCGCCGCACCGCCGGAGCGTCCCGCCGCGCCTCCCGCGCCGCCGCCGTCGCCTCGGCCAGCGCGGCGAAACCCTCGAGCGCCACGCGGTCGATCAGCGCCCCCTTGTCCCGGAAATGCTTGTAGGGCGCGGCGGTGGAGACCCCGGCGCGACGACAGCATTCCGAAAGGCTGAGGCGCGCCGGCCCCACCTCCTCGATCAGCTCGCCCGCCGCGGCGGCGAGCGCCTCGGCGAGGTCGCCGTGGTGGTAACGCCGCTTCGCGGCGGGGACGTCGACGGTGCGGTCCGTCATCGCGCGGTCACTCCCGATTTCGAGCTTGACCGCCAAGTAGGAGTATTTCACAAAGTTAGCAACGCTAACATGAACGAGGCCTGCAAGATGACCCGCTCGCCGCGCTCCGCCCGCCCGCTGCTGCGCGCCGCCGGCACGCTCGTCCTCGTCGCCGCGGCCGGCGCCGCGGCCGCCGGCCTCTCGGCCGCGCTGCATGCGCGCCCGGGTCCCGCCGACCTGACGGCGGCCGAGGCCGCGATCCCGGTGGACACCGCCGCGCTCCGCCTTGAGGACGCCTATCGGGTCGAGAGCCGTCATCTCGGGCGCGTCGAGGCGGCGCGCGCCGTCGCCCTCGCCTTCGACCTCGGCGGCCGGGTCGAGGCCGTGCTCGTCGAGGAGGGCGACCGCGTCGCGCCGGGCCAGGCGCTGGCGCGGCTCGACGTCGACCGGCTGGAGGCCCGCCTCGCCGAGCTCGACGCCGAGACCGCCGCGCTCGAGGCCCGCGCCGAACTCTCGCGCCGCACCCTCTCGCGGCAGGAGACGCTGCGCGACCGCGGCCACGCCACCGAGCAGCGCCTCGACGAGGCGAGGCTCGAGCTCGAACGCCTCGGCGCCGAGCGCGCGCGCCTCGACGCCGCGCGCGACAGCGTCCGCATCGACCTCGAGGACGCGGTGCTGCGGGCGCCCTTCGGCGGGGAGATCGCCGCCCGCCACATCGACGAAGGCGCCGTCGCCGCCGCCGGCGCGCCGGCGCTGGAGCTGGTCGAGGTCGACCGCCCCCGCATCCGGCTCGGCCTGCCCGCGCGTCTCGCCGCCGGCCTCGCGCCCGACGACCTCGTGGAGGTGGAGATCGACGGCGCCGCCCGCGTCGCCGTCGTCGCCGCGATCCGCCCGGATCTCGACCCCGCGACGCGCACCCGCGCCGTGCTGCTCGACCTGATGCTCCCCGCCGGGGAGCGCGTGGCCTTCGGCGAGACCGCCGAGGCGAAGCTGGAGGCGACGCGCGAGGAGCGCGGCGCCTGGCTTCCGCTCTCGGCGCTGCGCGAGGGCGAGCGCGGCCTCTGGACGGTGATGACCGTCGCGGCGGAGGCGTCCGGCCCGGTCGCCCGCCCCGAATCGGTCGAGGTGCTGCACCTCGCGGGCGACCGCGCCTATGTCCGCGGCTCCTTCGCCGACGGCGCCCGCGCCATCCTCTCCGGTTCGCACCGCGTGGTCCCGGGCGACCCCGTCGCGCCGCGGCCCGCCGCGGGCCCGCGCGGCCGGCGCGACGACCTCGTCGCCCTCCACCGCTGATCCCGCGGCCCCTCCGAAGGAGCTCCGGCGATGCGCGCGCCGCTCTTCAGCCGGCCCCGCCTCGCCGTGCTCCTGGTGCTGGTGCTGATCTCCGCCGGCGCCTCGGCCTTCCTGACCATCGGCCGGCAGGAGGATCCGGCCATCACCAACCTCTTCGCCACCATCGTCACGCCCTGGCCGGGCGCCGATCCCGGCCGGATCGAGGCGCTGGTGACCGAACCGATCGAGGCGGCGCTGTTCGAGATCGAGGAGATCAAGACCGTCGCCTCCACCTCCGCCCCCGGCGTCTCCACCGTCACGATCGAACTCTCGGACTTCACGCCCGCCGGGCGCATCGAGCAGGTGTTCTCCGAGATCCGCGACGCCCTCGGCGAGGTCGCCGCCGGCCTGCCGCCCGGCGTGCCCGAGCCCGACTTCGACGACGACCGCACCGGCGCCTTCTCCGCCATCTCCGCCCTCATGCCGCGGCGGGGCGCGGTCCCGCCCGCCGTCCTCGCCCGGCATGCGGAGGCGCTGGAGGACCGCCTGCGGAGCCTGCCCGGCGTCTCGCTGGTGCGCGGCTTCGGCATGCCGGAGGAGCGGGTGACGGTGGAGGCCGATCCGACGGCCCTCGCCGCCCTCGGCCTCTCCGCGGCCGATCTCGCGCGCGCGGTGGAGGGCGCCGACGCCAAGCGCGCCGCCGGGCGGCTCCGCGGCGCCGCCGCCGATCTCCTGGTGGAGGTGGAGGGCGGCATCGCCACGCTGGACCGGATCCGCCGGATCCCCGTCGCCGTCGGCCCGGACGGCGCTTCGACGCGCCTCGGGGACGTGGCGCGGGTCACCAAGGGCGCCGCCGAACCGGCCTCCGCGCTGGCGCGGGTCGACGGGCGCCCGGCGGTGCTGATCGCCGCCAAGATGGAGGACGGCCGCCAGGTCGGCCCCTGGATGGAGCGGATCCGGGGCGAGATCGCGGACTACGAGGCCGCGCTGCCCGGCGGGCTCGAACATCGGCTGATCTTCGACCAGTCCCGCTACACGGCCGAGCGTCTGACCGGCGTCGCGCTCAACATGGCCCTCGGCGTCGCGCTGGTGGTGGCGGTGCTGCTGCTGACCCTCGGCTTCGCCGCCGCGTTGGTGGTGGCGCTGGTGCTGCCGCTGGTCGCGCTCGCCAGTCTCGCGACGCTGAACCTGATCGGCGTGCCGCTGCACCAGATGAGCCTGACCGGGATGATCGTCGCCCTCGGCCTGCTCGTCGACGCCGCCATCGTGATGACCGACGAGATCCGCCGCCGGCTCGCCGCCGGGCTCCCGCGCGCCGACGCGGCGGGCGAGGCCGTCTCGCGCCTCGCCGGCCCGCTGCTCGCCTCCACCGTCACCACCGCGCTCGCCTTCCTGCCGATGGCGATCCTGCCGGGGCCGGCGGGCGACTTCGTCGGCTCCATCGCCGTCGCGGTGATCGTGATGCTGAGCTGGTCGCTGGTGATCGCGCTCCTGCTCACGCCCGCCTTCGCCGGCCGGCTGCTGCCGGATCCGGCGCGCGCGCCCGCCCGCGGCGTCCTCGCGCGCTTCGCGGCGGAGGGCCTCGGCGGCGGCGCCTTCGGCCGCGGCGCCGGCGCCGCGCTCCGCCTCGCGCTCCGGCGCCCCGTCGCCGCCCTCGCCTGGTCGCTGGTGCTGCCGGTCGCCGGCCTGCTCGCCTTCCCGACGCTGACGCCGCAGTTCTTCCCCGCGGTCGAGCGCGACCAGTTCCACGTCGACGTGCAGCTGCCGCCCGGCGCCGCCCTCTCGCGGACCGAGACCGTGACGCGCGCCCTCGATTCCCGCCTCGCCGCGGCGGGCGGCGTCGAGAGCGTCGCCTGGGTGATCGGCGCGAGCGCGCCGAGCTTCTACTACAACATGACGATGGACGTGGATCACGCGCCCGGCTACGCCCGCGCCCTCGTCACCGCCGAGAGCGCCGAGGCCGTCGCCCGTCTCGTCCCCGAACTCCGCGCCGTCCTGCCGGAGGCCGCGCCCGCCGCCCGGGTCCTGGTGCAGGAACTCAAGCAGGGACCGCCCGTCGAGGCGCCGGTGGAGCTGCGCCTCTACGGCCCGGACCCGGCCACGCTCCGCGCCCTGGGCGAGGAGATGCGCCGCATCGTCGCCCGCGCGCCGCAGATCACCCTGGTGCGCACCACGCTGGAGGGCGGGGCGCCCAAGCTCGAGGTCGCGCTGGACGAATCCGCCGCCCGCCTCGCCGGGCTCTCCCTCTCCGAGGTCGCGCGCCAGCTCGACGCCGCCCTCGAAGGCGCCGGCGGCGGCTCGATGCTGGAAGGGCCGGAGGACCTGCCGATCATGGTCCGCGTGCCGGACGCCGTCCGCGCCGATCCGGACTATCTCGAGCGCTTCGAGATCGTCTCGCCCTCCGGCGCGCGCGTGCCGCTCGGGGCGCTGGGCGAGGTGCGCCTCGTCCCCGCCGAGACGGCGATCACCCGCCGGGGCGGCGAGCGCATGAACGCCGTGCAGGGCTTCGTCCCCTGGGGCGTGCTGCCCGAGGCCGCGCTCGCCGAGGCCGAGGCCGAGCTCGAGGCCGCCGGCTTCGCCCCGCCGCCGGGCTACCGGCTCGAGGTCGGCGGCGATTCCGACGCCCGGGCCGAGGTGATCGGCCACCTGACCGCGCCGATCGGCCTGATCGTCACCCTCTCCGCCGCGACGCTGGTGGTGGTGTTCGGCTCGTTCCGCCTCGCCGCCGCGGCGGTCGTGGTGATGGGCCTCTCGGCGGGGCTCTCGATGCTCTCGCTCGCCGTGATGGGGATGCCCTTCGGCATCAACGCGGTGATCGGCGTGATCGGCGCGGTCGGCGTCTCGGTCAACGCCGCCATCGTGCTCTTCACGGCGCTGCAGCAGGATCCGCGCGCCGCCGCCGGCGACCGCGCCGCGATGGCCGAGGTGACGCTCGGCGCCGCGCGCCACATCGTCTCGACCACCGTGACCACCTTCGGCGGCTTCCTGCCGCTGATCCTCGCGGGGGGCCTGTTCTGGCCGCCCTTCGCGGTCGCCGTGGCGGGCGGGGTCCTGCTCTCGACCGTGATCAGCTTCCTCTTCGTGCCCGCCGCCTTCGCGCTCCTCGTCGCGCCGGACGCGGAACCCGAGCCCGCCGCCGCCTGAGCCCGCGCCGACGTGGCGGTTTCCCGCCCCGGGGGGAGCGCCTAGTCTGGCCGCCACGACGGCGGCGCGACGGGAGGGACCACGCATGCGGATCGCATTTCTCGGACTGGGACGGATGGGCGCGGGCATGGCCGCCCGGCTCGTCGAGGCCGGCCACGACGTCACCGTCTGGAACCGCAGCCCAGGGCAGGCCGAGCCGCTGACCGATCTCGGCGCCGCCGCCGCCGCCACCCCGGCCGCCGCGGCCGAGGGGGCGGAGGCCGTGATCTCCATGGTCGCCGACGACGCCGCCTCCGAGCGCTGCTGGCTCGCCGAGGACGGCGCCCTCGCCGCCGCGCCGCCGGGGGCGCTGACGCTGGAATGCTCCACCGTCTCGCTCGGCCAGGCCCGCCGGCTGGCCGAGGCGGCGCGCGCCCGCGGCCACCGCCACGTCGACGCGCCGGTCAACGGCCCGCCCGCCGCCGCGCGCGAGGGCAGGCTGGTGATGCTCTGCGGCGCGGCGCCCGAGGACCTCGCGGCCGCGCGCCCGCTCCTCGAGACGCTCGGCGCCTCGGTCCTCCATTTCGGGGAGGTCGGCACGGGCAGCGCCTACAAGCTGATCAACAACCTGCTCGGCGCCGTCCACGTCTCGGCGATGGCCGAGGCCGCCGCCCTCGCGCGCCGTCTCGGCGTCGACCCCGACGTGATGACCGAGGCGATCGCCACCGGCCCCGTCGCCAGCCCTCACACCGTCCGCATGGCCCGCCCGATGCTCGAGGGCCGCGCCGCCGACAGCGTCGGCCTCGCCATCGGCCTGCGCGAGAAGGACGCCCGCTACTGCCTCGCCATGGCCGGGGCCGAGGGCGTCGCCATGCCCGTCGGGGCGCGCGCGCACGCCTGGTACGCCGCCGCCCTTCCGGCCCATGCCGGCGACGACGACTCCCTCCTCCTCGCCACCGTCGAGGGCCGCGACCCCTGACGCCGCCGCTGGACCGCGCCGCCCCCGGCGCCCCATGATGCCCCCGCGGGACACGCCAGGACGGCGGGCGAAGCCGCCGCGACCGGGAGGAGACACCATGAGACGACGCGACGCGATTCGGAGCCTCGCGCTCGCCGCCGCCTTCGCGGCGGCCGGCGACGCCTCGGCGCAGGAGCACAGCTTCACGCTGCACCACTTCCTCGGCGCCCAGGCCCCCGCCCACGCCCGCATGCTGGAGCCCTGGGCCCGCCGCGTGGAGGAGAACTCGGGCGGCGCCGTCGAGATCGAGATCTACCCCGCCATGTCCCTCGGCGGCCGCCCGCCCGAGCTGGTCCAGCAGGCCCGCGACGGCGTCGTCGACATCGTCTGGACGGTGAACGGCTACACCCCGGGCCTTTTCCCGCGCACCGAGGTGTTCGAGCTGCCCGGCGTCTATCTCAACGACATCCGCGCCGCGAACCTCGCCCTGCACGACATGTTCGAGGAGCACCTGGCCGAGGAATACCGCGGGCTCGAGGTGATGTGGCTGCACGTCCACGCCGGGCAGGGCATCATGACCACCGAGACGGAGGTCCGCTCCCCCGCCGACACGGAGGGGATGCGCATCCGCATCCCCACCCGCACCGGCGGCTGGGTGATCGAGGCGCTGGGCGCCGAGCCCCTCGCCATGCCGGTGCCCGAGGTGCCCTCGGCGCTCTCCAAGGGCGTCGTCGACGCGACCCTCCTGCCGTGGGAGATCATCCCGCCGCTGAAGCTTCAGAACCAGATCGAACACTTCATCGAGGGGCACGAGCGCACCCGCCTCGGCACCACCACCTTCCAGGTCTCGATGAACCAGGCCCGCTGGGACGCCCTGCCGCCCGAGATCCGACAGGCCTTCCGCGACGCCTCCGGCCGCGACTGGCTGGAGGAGATCGCCGGGGTCTGGCGCGACGGCGACGACTTCGGCATCGGCATGGCGGTCGAGGCCGGCCGCAATCACGTCGTGCTGAGCGAGGCGGAGACCGAGGTCTTCCTCGAGACGCTCGCGCCCGTGCAGGACCGCTGGGTCGAGGAGGTCAACGCCAAGGGCGTCGACGGCGCCGCGCTCGTCGAACGCGCCAAGGCCCTGATCGCCGAACACAGCGACTGACGTGGCCGGAACCGGCGCCGGGGCGGCGGGGCTGCTCGGCCTCGCCGTCCGCCTCTCGACGGGCTGGGCGCTCGTCGGGGGGCTCGTGCTCTCGGCCGTGATCGCGGTCAACATCGTCTCGATCCTCGGCGCCGCGCTCGGCCTCGGCGCGGTGCCGGGCGACTTCGAGCTCACCGAGGTCGGCGTCGCCGTCGCCGTCTTCGCCTTCCTGCCCTACTGCCAGGCGACGGGGCGCAACGTGACGGCCGACGTCTTCACCGCCCGCGCCTCGCCGCGCTGGATCGCGCGCTTCGAGCTGCTCGCCTCCACCGTCGCCTTCCTCTTCGCGCTGCTCCTGCTCTGGCGGATGTCGCTCGGCATGATCGACCAGCGCGACTACGGCTACACCACCACGATCCTGCAGATCCCCCTCTGGTGGGGCTACGCCGCCAGCCTCGCCTCCCTCGCGCTGCTCGCCTTCGCGGCGGCGGCCACCTGGCTCGACGCGCTGCGACGCGCCCGCGGGCGGGGCTGAGCGTGGATCCCGTCAGCCTCGGCCTCGTCGGCCTCGCGCTCCTCGTCGCGCTGATCGCGATCCGGATGCCCGTCGCCTACGCCATGATCCTCGTCGGCGGCGGCGGGATCCTGATCGTCAACGGCCCCGCCCCGGTGCTGAGCCAGCTCAAGACGCTCGCCTGGGGCCAGTTCTCGATCTACTCGCTGACCGTGGTCCCGATGTTCGTGCTGATGGGCGCGCTCGCCGCGCGCTCCGGGCTCAGCCGGGCGCTGTTCCGGGCCGCCGCCGCCTGGCTCGGCTGGCTGCGCGGCGGCGCGGCGATGGCCGCCATCGCCGGCTGCGCGGGCTTCGGCGCGGTCTGCGGCTCCTCGCTCGCCACCGCCTCGACCATGGGCAAGGTCGCGCTGCCGGAGCTTCGCCGCTACCGCTACTCCGGCGCCCTCGCCACCGGCTCGCTCGCCGCGGGGGGCGTGCTCGGCATCCTGATCCCGCCCTCGGTGGTGCTGATCGTCTACGCGGTGATCGTCGAGGCGAACGTGGTGACGATGTTCGCCGCGGCGATGCTGCCGGGGCTGCTGGCCGTCCTCCTCTTCATCCTCGTCGTCGCGCTCTACGTCGGACTTTGGCCGGAGGCCGCGCCCGCCTCCGACGCCGCCGATCGGCGGGAGTTCCTCGCCGCCACGCTCGGCGTCGTGCCGGTGCTGGTGATCTTCGGCCTCGTCCTCGGCGGCATCTACGCCGGCTACTACAACCCCACCCCGGCGGCGGCGGTCGGCGTCGCGCTCGTGTTCCTCTACGGCCTCGCCACACGCACGCTCGGCTTCGGCGACATGGCGGAGTCCCTCAAGGAGACCGCCGCGACCACCGGCATGATCTACCTGATCCTGCTCGGGGCCGAGCTGATGAAGATCTTCATGTCCCGCATCGGCCTGCCGCAGCAGACCGCCGTCTGGATCCTCGAGAGCGGCCTCGCCCCGATGACGGTGATGGCGCTCCTGCTCGTGGCGCTGATCGCGCTCGGCTGCCTGATGGACAGCCTCTCGATGATCCTGCTCGTGATCCCGTTCTTCTGGCCGGTCCTCGTGGAGATCAACGGCGGCCTCTACATGCCCGCCGAGGGCGCCGGCTTCGCCATGAGCACCGAGGATCTGAAGGTCTGGTTCGGCATCCTGGCGCTGATCGTGGTGGAGCTCGGCCTGATCACGCCGCCCGTCGGCATGAACGTGTTCGTGATCTCGGCGCTGGCCGAGGACGTGCCCATGTCGGAGACCTTCAAGGGCGTCATGCCCTTCTTCCTCGCCGAACTCGTGCGCGTCGCGCTCCTCCTGGCCTTCCCCGCCCTCGTGCTCTGGCTGCCGGAGGCGATCCGATGAGCCGCCGCGTGACCGCCGGCGCCGCCCTCTTCCAGCGCCTCAAGGCGCTCGGCGTCGACTGGGTGTTCGCCAATTCGGGCACCGACTTCCCGCCGATCATCGAGGGGCTGGCCGAGGCCGCCGAGCGCGGCGTCGATCTCCCGCAGGCCCTCGCCATCCCGCACGAGCACGCCGCGATGGGCATG
Organism: Paracoccaceae bacterium; assembly: GCA_041685625.1. Classification (GTDB taxonomy): domain Bacteria; phylum Pseudomonadota; class Alphaproteobacteria; order Rhodobacterales; family Rhodobacteraceae; genus Albimonas. The sequence continues at coordinate 10,777 of JAWLFJ010000029.1, forward strand.
GCGCACGGCGTCTGGCTGGTGACGGGCCGCCCGCAGGCGGTGATGCTCCACACGAACGTCGGCCTCGCCAACGGCGCCATTGGCGCGATCAACGCGGCCTGCGAGCATGTGCCCATGCTCCTGATGTCGGGCCGCACGCCCGTCACCGAGGAAGGCCGCTTCGGCGCCCGCACCGTCCCCATCGCCTGGGGCCAGGAGATGCGCGACCAGCACGCCCTCGTGCGCGAGGCCTGCAAATGGGACTACGAGCTTCGCTTCCCCGAACAGGTCGGCCCGGTCCTCGACCGCGCCCACGCCATCGCCTGTTCGACCCCCAAGGGTCCCGTCTACCTCTCCCTCCCGCGCGAGACCCTGTGCGAGACCCTGCCGGAGCAGGGCCTCGACGCGCCGCCCACCCTCCGCCCCGTCGTCTCCGCCCCCGACCCCGCGGCGGTGGCCGAAGCCGCGCGCCAGCTGGCCGCCGCCGAACGCCCCCTCGTCATCGCCCAGCGCGGCGCCGGCGACGCCGAGAGCTTCGAGGCCTTCGCCCGCTGGGCCGAGGCCTGGGCGATGCCGGTCTCCTCCTGGTGGGCGACGCATCTCGCGATCTCGACCGAGCATCCCTGCCATGTCGGAGCCGATCCCGGCCCCTGGCTCGCCGAGGCCGACGTGGTGCTGGTGATCGACAGCCTCGCGCCGTGGTGGCCGGACCGGCACCCCCTGAACCCCGCGGCGACGGTGATCCATCTCGGCCCCGACCCGCTGTTCTCCCGCTTCCCGGTCCGCGGCTTCCGCGCCGACCTCTCCCTCGCCGGAGAGACCCGCATCGCCCTCCCCGCCCTGATCGAGGCGATGGGCGCCCCGCCCGACCTCGAATCGCGGCTCCTCCGGATCGAGGCCGCCGCGAACAATACCCGAACAGGCCTCCGGACCGCCGCCGCCGCGGAGGCGTCCCGCACCCTCGCCAAACCCCAGGTCGCCCTCGAACTCGGCGAGGCCCTCGCGGGCCGCGGCCCCTCCAGCGTGTTCTCCGAACTCGGCGTGCCGCTCGGGGTCCTCCGGCGGGAGGCGCACCGCTCCTGGTTCCAGGAGCCGCATTCCGGCGGGCTCGGCTGGAGCTTTCCCGCCGCCCTCGGCGCGAAACTCGCGGATCCCGGCCGCCTCTGCGTCGCGGCGATGGGCGACGGATCCTACATGTTCTCCAATCCCGTCGTCTGCCACCAGATCGCCGAGACGCTGTCGCTGCCGATCCTCGTGCTGATCCTGAACAACGCGGAATGGGGCGCCGTCCGCGGCTCCGTCGCGGGCCTCTACCCGGACGGCGCCGCGGCGCGCGCCAACGTCATGCCGCTGACTTCGCTCGCGCCGAGTCCGGATTTCGCCATGATCGCAAGGGCTTCCGGCGCGTGGTCCCGCACGGTGCGCGAGCCCGGCGAGCTTCGCGAGGCGCTCGACGACGCGCTCGCCACGGTCACGCGGGACGGCCGCCTCGCCTTGCTCGACCTCAGCGTCGCGCCGGACTGACCGGTCCGGCCGAGGGCCGTCAGCCCTCGGCCAGCCCGAGATCGCGCATCATCGCGTCCCGCATCCGGAACTTCTGCGGCTTGCCGGTCACCGTCATCGGGAATTCGTCCACGAGGCGGACGTGCTTCGGGATCTTGTAGTGCGCGATCCGGCCGCGGCAGAACTCGCGGATCGCCTCCGGATCGGGCCTGCGGCCGGCGCGGGGCACGATCCAGGCGCAGATCTCCTCGCCGTAGCGGGGATCGGGAACGCCGAAGACCTGGGCCGAGGCGATGTCCGGATGCCCGTGGAGGAAGGATTCCACCTCCGCCGGATAGACGTTCTCGCCGCCGCGGATGATCATGTCCTTGACGCGCCCGGTGATGCGGCACCAGCCCTCGGCGTCGATCACGGCGAGGTCGCCGGTGCGCATCCAGCCGTCGACGATGGCCTCGGCCGTGCGCTCGGGATCGTCCCAGTAGCCCTGCATCACGAGGTAGCCCTTGGTGTGCAACTCTCCCGGCACGCCGACGGGCTGGACATGGCCGTGCTCGTCCACCACGCGGCATTCGACATGCGGCTGGATGCGCCCGACCGTGCCGGTGCGGGCCTCCATCGGATCGTCCGTGGCGGTCTGGAAGGAGACCGGCGAGGTCTCGGTCATGCCGTAGGCGATGGTGATCTGGTCGCAGCCCATCTCGTCCATGACCCGCCGCATCAGCGGCTCGGGGCAGGGGGCGCCGGCCATGATCCCGGTGCGGAGGCTCGAGAGGTCGCGCTTCGCGAAGTCCGGATGGTCCAGCATCGCGGCGAACATCGTGGGAACGCCGTGCACGCCGTTGCAGCGCTCCTCCTCGATCGCGGCGAGGGTGGCGCCGGGATCGAAGCCCTCGCCCGGGAACACCATGGTCACGCCGTAGGCCGTGGCGGCGAGGTTGCCGAGCACCATGCCGAAGCAGTGGTAGAGCGGGACCGGGATGCAGAGCGCCTCGCCCGGCTCGAGCCGCATGGCGCGGGCGACGGAGATGCCGTTGTTGACCACGTTGCGGTGGGTCAGCGTCGCGCCCTTGGGCGAGCCGGTGGTGCCGGACGTGAACTGGATGTTGATCGGATCGTTCGGGGAGAGGCCCGCGGAGATCGCGTCGAGCCGCGAGCGGGCGCCGGGGCTCGCCTCGCCGAGAGCCATGACCTCGTCGAAGGGGAAGGTGCCCGGCGTCGCCTCGGGACCGAGCTGGATCACGTGGCGCAGATGCGGGAGCCGCTTCGCGTGGAGGTCGCCCGGCCGCGCCGCGTCGAGCTCCGGCGCGAGGTCGCGCAGCATCGCCACATAGTCGGACTTCGAGTGGCGGCGGGCGAGGATCAGCGCCTTCACGCCGACCTTGTTGAGCGCGTATTCGAGCTCGGCCGTCTGATAGGCGGGGTTCACGTTGACGAGGATCAGCCCCACGCGGGCGGTGGCGAACTGCGCCAGCACCCATTCCGGGCGATTCGGAGACCAGATGCCGACGCGGTCGCCCTTGTAGAGGCCGAGCGCCAGCAGCCCGGCGGCGAGGCGGTCGGCCTTCGCCTTCAGTTCGGCGTAGGTCCAGCGGTCGCCGGTCTCGCGGAACACGCAGGCGGTGCGCTCGCCGTGGCGGCGCACGACCTCCTCGAGGAAGGCGGGGATCGTCGCCTCGACCAAGGGGCGGTCGGTCTGGCCTGCGACGTGTGCCGTGCCGTCGACCGGCTTCACGCCGCGCTGCGTCAGGGTCTCCGCGGTCATCGCGTCACTCCTCCCGGGCTTCGCGCCGCCTGTCGTCCACCCTCCGGTGGCGCGTGCCGGGGGCGTCTGTTCCCATTTCGTTCGGCCCGGACCGAGCGCCGGACCGATGAAATCATGGCTCCGCCGCAAGGCTCCGCGCAAGGGCGGTGCGCCGGCGGGCGGCGCCTCACATGGCCTTCCAGTCGCCGGCCGCCTCGAAGGCGCCGGCGGCCTGGTAGATCACCGCCTCCTCGTAGCGCCGCCCGACCAGCATGGTGGAGACCGGAAGCCCGTCCGACAGGCCGCAGGGGATCGCCATCGCCGGGTGGCCGGTGACGTCGAAGGGCGCGGTGTTGGGCAGCATCTCGAAGGCGCGCCGGGTCCAGAGCGCGAGATCCTTCGAGGATTCGGGGATCGGGGTCGCCTTCATCGGCGTGGTGGGCATCAGCAGGAGGTCGTAGGACTTCAGCACCTTGTCGTATTCGTCGCGCAGGCGCCGGACCAAGTTCTGCGCCTTGGCGTAGTAGTGGCCGCGGTGGTGCTTCAGGAAATACTGACCGACGAACATGGTGATCTTCAGCGTGTCCGAGAGCTCGTCCGCCCGGTTCCGCCAGTTGGCGTGGTAGTCGAGCAGCGAGGTCGTGTAGAGGCCCTGCCAGCCGGTGCCCATGCCGTTGCCGTGCATCATCTGGTTCATCGCGCCCTCCGCCGCGACGGGGGTCCAGATGGCGAGGCCCTTGAGGTGCCAGGGGATCGAGATCTCGTCGACCGTCGCGCCCATGTTCCGGAAAAGTTCCGCCGCGGCGCGGTTCTTGGCGTCCACGTCGGGCTCGGAGGAGGCGTGGCCGAAGCCCTCCTTCACCACGGCGACGCGCAGGCCCGAGACGCCGCGGCCGACATACGAGGTGTAGCGGTCGGTCACCACGTCGTACTGGCGCGGGTCGAGCCCGTCGGCGCCGGCGATCGCCTCGAGCATCAGGGCGTTGTCCATGACGGTCTGCGTCATCGGCCCGGTGTGGTCGATGGTGGCCTCGATCGGCATGACGCCGGTGTAGGGCACGAGGCCGTGGGTCGGCTTCATGCCGTAGCAGCCGCAGTAGCTCGCCGGCATGCGGATCGAGCCGCCCTGGTCGCCGCCGATCGCCATGTCGACCTCGCCCGCCGCGACGAGCGCGCCGGAGCCCGAGGAGGAGCCGCCGGCGCTGTAGCCGTGCCTCCAGGGATTGTGCACCGGGCCGGTGGCGTTGGTGTGCGAGCCGCCGGAGAAGCAGAAGTACTCGCAATGCGCCTTGCCGACGATGACGGCGCCGGCGTCGAGCAGCCGGGTGACGACCGTCGCGTCGATGTCGGGGGTGTAGCCCTTCAGCGTGCTCGCGCCGTTCATCATCGGCACGCCGGCGAGGCAGACGTTGTCCTTGAGCGCGACGGTCCTGCCCTGCAGCGGGCCGCGGGGCGCGCCGCGCACCTCGGTCTTCACGTACCAGGCGTTGAGCGGGTTCTCCTCCGGGCTCGGCCGGCTGCCGGAGGTGCGGGGATAGAGCACCGCGGGCAGGTTGTCGGGCAGCGAGTCGATCAGGTCGTAGGCGTCGAGATTGCCCTGCATGCAGTCCAGGAACTCCTGGATGCGGGCGTCGGTCATGGTCATGCCGAGCTCGGAGACGATATCCTTGAGCTGGGCGTGGGTGGGGCGCTGGACGGTCATGGCGGCGATCCTGTTCGGAAGCTCCGGGCGCGGCGCGGCGGCGCGCGGCGGCGTGGGGCCGGGGACGCGGCGGGCGTCCCGGTCCGGGGCGGCGACGGGCGGGCGGGCGTGGCCGGGCGCCTCGGCGGCGGGCGCGCCGAAGGCGTGGCTCGCGGTCTCGGTGACGCGAGAGGCGGCCGCGCCGCCGCCGCCGAAGCCGGTGAACTCCTCGATCAGCGCGGGATCGGCGGCGTCGGAGCCCGCGACCTCGCCGGTGATCTCGCCCTTCTGGATCAGGAGGACCCGGTGCGAGAGTTCGGTGATGAAGTCTAGGCTCTGCTCCACCAGAACCACGGCGATGCCGCGCCGGGCGTTGAGGCCGCGCAGCAGCTCGATGATCTCGTCGATGATGGAGGGCTGGATGCCCTCGGTCGGCTCGTCGAGCAGGATCAGCTCCGGCCCGCCGACGAGGCAGCGGGCGAGGGCGAGGAGCTGCTGCTCGCCGCCCGAGAGCGCGCCGCCGTCGCGCTCCAGCAGGCGCTCGAGGCGGGGGAACTCGACGAGGATGTCGCGGACCGCCTGCTCCTCGTCGAGATCGTCATGCGCGGCGACGCCCATGCGCAGGTTGTCGAGGACGCTGAGGTTGGGGAAGATCCCGCGGCCCTGCGGCACGTAGCCCATGCCGAGGCGCGCGCGCTCGGACGGGCGGTCTCGCGTCACGTCGATCCCGTCGTAGACCACCGCGCCGCCGGTGGCCGGCACGATGCCCATCAGCGTCTTGAGGAGCGTGGTCTTGCCCATGCCGTTGTGGCCGAGCACGCCGACGATCTCCCCGGCCTCGACGCTCAGGTCGATCCCGCGCAGGACCGGGACGCGGCCGTAGCCGGCCGAGAGGCCCTTGACCTCGAGCAGGGCGGTCATCGACCGGCCCTCACGCCCGATGCCCGAGATAGACCTCGCGGGCGCGCGGATCGGCGGAGATCGCCTCCATGGTGTCCTCCATCAGGATGCGGCCCTCGTGGAACAGGGTCACGGTCTCGGAGATCATGCGGATGAACTGCATGTCGTGCTCGACCACGACGAGGGTGGCGCCCTTGTTGATCTCCCGGATCAGCTCGGCGGTGCGGGCCGTCTCCTCGTGCGTCATGCCGGCGGCGGGCTCGTCCAGAAGCACCAGCCAGGGTTCGGCGGCGACGACCATGCCGAGCTCGACCCATTGGCGCTGGCCGTGGGCGAGACGGCCGACGATCTCGTGCCGGATGTCGCCGAGGCGCAGGCGCTCCAGCGTCTCCGAGACGAGCTGACGGGTCCGCGCCTCCGGATGCCAGCGGCGGGCGGCGATCCAGAGATGCTCCTGCACGTCGAGGTCGTCGAAGAGGTTCGGCACCTGCGTCTTGATGCCGACGCCGAGGCCCGCGATCCGGTGCGGCTCGGCGCCGGCGACGGGATGGTCGCGGATCGTCACCTCGCCGGCCGTGGGCACGAGCTGGCCGGTGAGGCACTTGAAGAAGGTGCTCTTGCCGGCGCCGTTCGGGCCGATCAGGCAGCGCAGCTCGTTGCGGCGGAGCGCGAAGTCGACCTGGTCGACGGCGCGCACGCCGCCGAAATGCATGGAGAGGCCGCGCGTCTCCACCACGATCTCGGCGCGCTTTCCGGGGCGGGTCATTCGGCGGGCTCCGCAGGGGCGGCGCGGCGCGGCCGGCGGCGGCCGCGGCGGCCGGAGGGACGCCGCCGCGCGCCGAGGTCCATGAGGCTCGGCAGCACGCCCCGCGGCACGCCGAGCACGAAGGCCATCAGCAGCACGCCGAGCACGAGGTTGGTGTTGAGCACCGCCTGGCCGCCGAGCGAGGAGGTCAGGAAGTAGAGCGCGAAGGTCGCGAGGATCGGCCCGATCAGCGTGCCGCGCCCGCCGACGATCACCCAGATGATGGTCAGCGCCGCCTGCTGCAGCGAGAACACGTCCGGCGTCACGCGGCTGATCCCGACCGAGAAGAACACCCCGCCGAGGGCCGCGATCGCCGCGCCGATGGAGAAGAGGCCGAGCTTGTAGAGCCGGGTGTCGTAGGCGAGCAGCTCCGCCCGCGTCTCGTTCTCGCGGATCGTGACGCAGACCCGGCCGAACCGGGTGCGCACCAGCCAGCCGCAGAAGAGATAGGCGAGGATCAGCGCGCCCATGGCCAGATGGAAGGTCTGCTCGGGGAAGAGCAAGCCCGAGGGGTTCCACGGCAGGTTCAGGGGCGGCGCCCGCGTGCCGTTGAAGCCGCCGAGCAGGGCGTCGCCGATCTTGTACTCCGGCCCCGAGGTGCGGCGGATCAGAGCCCAGAAGATCAGCGAGACGGTGAGCGTGATGACGGCGAAATAGACGTCCGAGACCCGGCCGAAGAAGGCGAAGTAGCCGAGCGCCGCCGCGAAGGCCGCGGCCACGGCCATCGCGATCAGGATCGAGACCGAGGCGTCGCCGAAATTCGTCGCCGAGACGGCGTAGGCGTAGGCGCCGAGGCCGAAGAACGCGGTCTGTCCGAAGCAGAGGATGCCGCCGTAGCCCCAGATCAGCGCGAGGCTGAGCGCGAGGATCGCGAGGCCGATCACCTGCGTCAGCGTGATGATGGTGAAGAGCGCGAGGAAGCCCGGCGCGATCAGGGCGAAGAGCGCCGCGAGGCCGCAGAGGATCGCGGTGCCGCGGAGGTCCTGGGAGAGGATCATGCGGAACGTCCCCTCAGAGGCTCTTGCGGAAGATCGAGCCGGTGATCCCCCGCGGCATCAGGCGCAGGAGCACGATGGCCGCGAGCAGCATGGCGACCTCGCCGAAGGTCGGCCCGGTGAGGAAGGTGAAGACCCCGTTGACCCCGCCGAGCAGCGTCGCGGCAGAGGCGGTGCCGGCGAGGATCGCCGCGCCGCCGGAGATCACGGTGATGAAGGCCTTGGCGATGTAGACGGCCCCGATGGTCGGCAGCACGCCGGTCATCGGCGCGAGCAGACCGCCCGCGAGGCCGGTGACGGCGGCGCCGAGTCCGAAGGTGATCATGTAGACGCGGCTCGTGGAGACGCCGAGCGCGCCCGCCATCTCCGCGTTCTGCATGGCCCCGCGGGAGACGAGGCCGAGCTTGGTGAAGCGCAGCGTCAGCCAGACCGCGAGCAGGAGCGCCAGCGTCACCCCGATCAGGAACAGCTCGTAGCCCGAGACCTGGTATTCGCCGATCCGCACCGGTCCGAGGGGCGGCGAGATGGTGGTGGAGGTGGAGGCGCCGAAGATCGAGGTGACGAGGCCGATGAAGAACAGCGAGAGCCCCCAGGTCGCCAGCAGCGTGTCGATCATCCGTCCGTAGAGCCAGCGGATCAGCAGCCGCTCCGTCAGGACGCCGACGACGCCGACCAGCAGCGGCGCCAGCACCAGCATGGCGAGCCAGACGTTCACGCCGGCGTTGGTGGCGACGACGACCGTGTAGCCGCCGAGCATCAGGAACTCGCCATGCGCGAGGTTGATGACCCGCATCATGCCGAAGATGATCGCGAGCCCGAGGCTGATCAGCGCCAGGTTCGAGATGCCGTAGACGATCTGCAGGATCTGCGCGGCGAAGAGGTCCAAGGCGGGCTCCCGGGGGGCAGGGGGCGCCCGGCCCCCGAGGAGGGGCCGGGCCGGAGGTCGCTCAGAGCTCGACGCCGGCGGCCTCGAGGCCGTTCTCGAACTTGAACGTGTTCTGGTCCGGGTTCTCGTTCAGGTCGCAGACCATCTGAGTGTCCGCCGGGGGCTGGTCCTCGAAGGTCTCGATGATCCTGAAGTCCTGGTTCTCGAGCTCGCCGATGTAGACGTTCATCGAGGCGTGGTGGGTCTGCGGGTCGATGGTGGTCGTGCCGGACGGACCCTCGTAGGAGAGGCCGGAGCGCAGCGCCTCGATCACCGGCAGGCGGTCGGTGGTGCCGGCGAGCTTGACCGCCTCGGCCCAGATCATCGCGCCTTCGTAGGAGCGCATGGCGAGCTCGTTCAGCGCCGGGGTCTGGTCGCCGTAGCGCTCGCGCAGGCGCGCCTTGAAGGCGGCGTTGAGGGGGTTGTCCACCATCTCGAAGTAGCCGTAGGAGCAGATCATGCCGTCGCCTTCCTCGGGCGAGATCAGCTTGTGCTCGTTGCCGACGCCGAAGGTGGTGGAGGCGATCGGGATCTCGTCCTTCATGCCGGCCCCGGCATACTGGCGGTAGAACGAGACGTGCGCGCCGCCGACGAGGGCGGAGATCACGAGATCGGGCTTGGCCTGCTGGATCTTCTGGATGGTGGGGCCGAAATTGGTGACGTCGAGCGGGAAGAACTCGACGGCCAGCGTCTCGCCGCCCTCGTCCTTCACGAACTTCTGCATCCACTGGGCGGTGATCTGACCGTAGTTGTAGTCGGCCGCGACGATGTAGACCTTCTTGCCCCACTTGTTCATCACGTGGGGCACCACCTTCGCCACCGTCTGCGCCGGGGTCGAGCCGGTGTTGAAGTTGTTGTAGTCGCAGACGCCGCCCTCGTACTGCACGTTGTAGAAGTACAGGGTCTCGAACTGTGCCAGCGTCGGGCGGATCGCCTCGCGGCTGGCGGAGGTGATGCCGCCGTGCACGGTCGCCGCGCGGTCGCCGGCGGCGGCCTGGGTGGCGTACTGGGTGTAGAACTGGATGGAGGACTGCGCGTCGTAGAGGATCAGCTCCACCTCGCGGCCGAGCAGGCCGCCGGCGGCGTTGATGTCCTCGATCGCGAGGCGCGTCGTGTCGGCCATCGGCCGGCCGTAGATGTCGAGCCCGCCCGAGAGGTCGAGGATCGAGACGAAGGGGATGCGGTCCTGCGCGAGGGCGCGGCCCGTGAGGGCGGGGGTGGCGAGGGCCGCGGCCGAGGCGCCGGCGAGGAACCGTCTGCGGGTCGTGGTCATGGGGGCCTCTCCTGTCGGGGTGAAGTTCGGGTTTCGTTCCGCGGGCTCCGACGGCCCGTCCGGATTTCGTGCGGGCGGTCTCAGCCCGCCGCGGCGGGGGGCTGGGAGCCGCCGTCGGCGCCGGTCGCCTTGGGCCGGCCGGCGGCAGGCTCCAGCGCCGCGGTCACGCCCTCGAGGCCGCCGGTGACGTTGAGGCCGATCTCCTCGCCGAGGCGGCGCACGGCGGGCATCTGGAGGGCGAGGCCGAGCATGCCGTCGATCACCTCGTTCACCGCGTTGCGGCCGGACCCGCCGGGGCCGGTCCCGACGCCCTCGCCGAAGCCGGCGCCCTTGCCGCCGCCGCCCCAGCCGAGGCCGGAGATGTGGTTGACGCGGATCGAGTCGATCTTCTCGGCCGGCTTGACCATGCGCTCGACGACGCGGGGCAGGGTCTCGAGCCGCTTCTCGTCGAGCTTGAGGCGCATCAGCGCCTCCGACTGCTGGTTTTCGGCCTCGACCATCGCCGCGGCGCCCTCGGCGCGGGCGAGCATCTCGTCCTTCTCGGCGCCCGCGCGCTCCAGCGTCGCCTTCGCCTCGGCCTGCGCCATGGCGATGACGGTCTCGGCCTCGGACCGGACCCGGACGTCGTCGGCCTCCGCCCGCTCGGCGGCGCGGATCAGGGCGAGCGTCTTCTCCCGCTCGGCCTCGGCCTTGCGGCGAGCGGTGACGACCTGCTCCTCGGCGGCCGCCTCCTCGGCCTCGGCGACCTTGGCGCGGGACTCGGCCTCGGCCTCCTCCACGCGCTTGGCGGCGAGGGCGACGGCGTTCTCGATCCTGGCGGTCTCGAGGTTCAGCTCGCTCTCGAGGCTCTGGCGGCGGAGCTCCCGGTCGCGGGCGATCTCGGCCAGCTTCGTCTCGCGCTCGCGCTCGATGCGGGCGTGCTCGCGGCGCTTCTCGGAGGCGGCCTGCGCCTCGGCGATCTCGGCCTGGGAGAGGGCGCGGGCGTTCTCGATCTCGCGCCGCTGGGCGATGCTCGCCTCCTCCTCCTCCTGGTCGATCAGCAGCTTGCGCTTGGTCGCCTCGAGCCGGGACTGGCGCACGGCGACCTCGGCGTCGGCCTCGATCGCGGCGCGCTCCTTCTTGTTGGTGGCGATGATCTCGGACAGGCGGCGCATGCCGAGGGCGTTGAAGGCGTTGTTCTCGTCGAGCGCGTGGAACGGCGTCTGATCGAGCCGCGTCAGCGAGACCGATTCGAGCAGGAGGCCGTTGTGCGCGAGATTCGGCGCGAGGATCTCCGAGACCTCCGCGACGTAGCGGGCGCGGTCGTCCTGCAGCTCGTCCATGGTGTAGCGCGCGGCGACGCCGAGCATGGCGTCGACCAGCTTGCCCTCCAGCGTCTCCGCCAGCGCCTCGGCGCGGAAGGTCTGGCCGGCGAGGGCCTGGGCGGCGGTCGCCACCCCTTCGCGCGTGGCGGCGACGCGGACGTAGAACTCCGCCCCGACGTCGACGCGGAGGCGATCGCGGGTGATCATCGACTTCGGGCCGAGGCGCTCGATCTCGAGCCGGGAGGTGCGCATGTTCACCTCCGCCACCCGGTGCAGGAACGGGAGCGCCAGCGCGCCGCCGTCCAGCACGACCCGTTGGCCGCCCGCGCCCGTGCGCACCAGCGCGACCTCGCGGCTCGCCTTCCTGAAGTAGCGGTTCAGGAACAGGATCGCGAGGACGAGGACGATCAGAATCAGGACGATCGTGACGAACCAGGCCATCGCGCACCCCTCTCGACGCGGCCCGGCCGAGATCGGCGGGCGCTTTCGGCGTTTCCGGACGCCGGCGTCTCGCGCGCCGGGGCGCGATTTGTCCGGACGCGCGTACGTTACGGAAGGCCTCAGGCCTGTCAATCGCCGCCGCGGCAGGGGATGCGGGAGCGCGACGCCGGCGCGTCGCCGCGTCCCCCCGCCCGAAGGCGCGTGCGGCGCCGCGGGGCGGAGGCCGCGCGGCGGACGCGGGTCAGCGGAACTCGACCGTCCAGTTCTCCGGCGTCGTCAGGGCTTCGGCGTCCAGCGCGTCGACGCCGTCCAGGACGATGTTGCGCGCGCCGTTGACGGTCAGCGCCATGCCGCCGCCTTCGCCGTCGCTGCCGACCGCGAGGCCCGGCGACTTGAAGAGGTCGATGGCCGCCACGGTCCCGTCCGCGGCGGTGCGCGCGGCGAACTCCAACGAGCCGCTCTGGATCAGCGAGAAGTCGCCGCCGACGCTGACCTCGGTCCGCAGATGATGCTCGGCCAGCCATGTCGCGTCGGCGAGGCTCGCGCCGCCGTTGTCCGCGATCACGACGATCTCCACCGCATCGCCCGGGGACGTGCCGGGGATGGTGGTGCCGTTGCCGCCGACCACGCTGGCGAAACGGAACGCCACTTCGGCCGCAGGGGCCGGGGCCGCCGCCGTGAACGCCGCCGCGGCGACGACGGCCGCGGCCGGGAATTTCCTACGCATCACGCTCGCTCCGACTGTTACGCACAGATGGGCTTCATACCGTGTTCATGCCTCGATCCGCAAGCGTGCCGGGGCGGTGCATTAACCCTCTTGCCCTGAACACGACATTCAGTATATGTTCATCAATGTTGAATCCGTAGCGTCTTAGTTCAGCGAGTGTCGTCATGCGTGCCTTCAGTCCTCGCCGCCGCGCCGCGCGGCGCAAGCTCCGCGCGTTCGCCCACGGAACCCGGGGGTCGATCTCGGTCGAATACGCCCTCTGGACCACGATGTTCGGCGTGGCGTTCACGCTGATCGCCGACCTGACCTCCGTCTTCACCGCCAACACCGAGATGTGGCACGTGGGCCAGGACGCGGCGCGCCGCCTCTCGGTCGCGGAGATGAGCGTGCAGGAGACGGAGGCGTTCGTGCGCGACGCCCTCGCGCCGCGCTTCGGGGACGGCGTCGAGGTGACGGCGCGCTCCGGCGATCCGATCACGGTCGAGATCTCGGCCCCGTTCTCGGAGGTCGCCGTCTTCGGCATGGCGCCGGGACTGGACGCCGGCCGGCTGCACGCCCGCCTCGTGATCCGCGACGAGATCGCCGCGATGGAGGCGATCCGGGCCGCGGCGGAGGCGGAGGCGGAGGCGGAACTGGCGCTCGCCGACGGCGCCCTCGCCGATGGCTGAGCGCGCGGCGCCCCCGGCCGGCCTTGCGCGGCGGAGCCCCGGCGCGCTGCTGCGCCGGGAGGACGCGGCGGCGACCGTCGCCTTCGTGCTGTGGATGCCGATCTTCATCGCGATGGTGACGGCGGTGACCGACGTCACGCTGGTCTACGCCTTCCGCGCCAACGTGGAGCGGGCGGCGCTGGACACCGTGCACGCCATGTCGCGCGGCGAAGTCGCGCCCGTCGACGCCGAGGGCTATCTGCGCGAGCGCATCCTGATGGGGGACGCCGGCGGCGTCGCGGTGGAGGCGACGCTGGCCGGGACCGCGCGGATCGTCGTGCGGCGCACGCGCTCCGCCTACGCCTACAGCCTGTTCGAGAGGATCGCGGTGTCCGGCGAGGACCTGGTGCTCGCCCGGGCCGAGATGATGGCCGAGCCGGGCTGACCGCCCGCGCCCTGCAAGAGGACGGACCCGAGATGACCTGCATGACCCGCGCGGCCCGCCGCGCCCGCCGCCTCGGCCGGAACGACGCCGGCGGCGCCTCGATCTGGATGCTGTTCTGGACCTTCGGGTTCCTGATGCTGGGCGGCGTGGCGGTGGACACCGCCAAGGCCTGGCGCATGGAGGTGATGCTGCGCGCCGCGGCCGACGCCGCCGCCCACGCGGCGGTGATCGACCTCGTCACCCTCGGCGAGAGCGCGGCGAAGAAGACCGCGCTCGGCTACGCCGACGCGATGCTGCCGCGCGACCGCTACGGCGAGGTGCTGCGCGGCGAGGACATCGAGTTCGGGGCGTGGGATCCCGTCTCGCGCCGCTTCGAGACGGCCGAGGAGCCGGATTCGGTGCGCCTGACGCTGCGCCGGGCCGAGGCCAACGGCAACGGCGAGCCGACGACGCTGCTGCGCCTCGTCGGGCAGTTCGACTGGGACCTCTCGGCGCAGTCGACGGCGCGCGTGGTGATGGGCGCGCCGGAGCGCCCGGAGACCAACGACTGCTGGAACAACGGCATGATCTCCCGCCAGTTCGTGCGGACGCGGAGCAACAACGTGTTCTCCGACGTCTGCATCCACGGGGAGACCGGCGTCGGCTTCCGCAACAACAACGACTTCGTGCGCGCCACGCTGGTGTCGATGCCGGATCCGGCGATGCTGGAACTGCCGGGCTCGGGCTTCAAGCGGAACTGGGGGCTGGACGATCGTCTCGTCTTTCGCGACAACGATCCTTGGATCGTGGATCACGTCGACGCGTTGATCGAGGAGATCCGCCTCGACGATCAGGCCGTCGAGATCGACGTCGCCGCCTTCCGGCTGGAGGATCTCGCGCCCGGCGGGACCTACTGGATCGGATGCGGCTCCGCAGGGACGCTGACGATCCCCAAGGGCGCGGTGCTGGAGGACATGATCCTGCTCACCGACTGCGCGGTCGACTTCAAACGCGACGTGGTGCTGATCGACACCACCATCGGCACCACGGGCGACGCCGCCCCGGCCTCCGGCCACACGGTGAGCACGCCCGCGGGCCTGATGCTGGGCGTCGACGACGACTGCACGCCCGGCGGCGGCGCGCGGCTGCTGATCGACGGGACCTTCCATTCGGCGGCGAAGCTGCGGATGAACGGCTCGCAGATCATCGCCTCCGGCGAGGTCAAGCTGGCGGCGCAGGCGCGCGGGCTCGACGGCTTCTCGGTGCTCGCGGGCGGCGACATCGACGTGACCTCGAACAACGGCTTCGGGGCCTGCCACCAGGTCGACTTCACCGTGCTGCCGCCGCGGTCGACCTGGCGCTCGCGGCCGGCGGGTTTCGCGCTGTCGCGCTGAGGCGGCGGGCCGGCGCGCCGCCTTCGGGTTGACAGTCCGGGCATTCGCCGCAGTTTGCCCCCCTCGCGGTGCGAGCGACGGAGGGCGCAGGGTTTGACCGGGCGGACGCAGGGCGGCGACGCGCCGTTGCTCTCGATCGAGGGGCTGGAGGTGCGTTTCCCCGTGCATGGCGGCGGCCTGCTGCGCCGCGTCAAGGGCTGGGTGCGCGCCGTCGACGGCGTCGACCTGACGGTGCGCCGGGCCGAGGCGGTCGGTCTCGTCGGCGAATCGGGTTGCGGCAAGACCACCCTCGCCCGCGCCGCGCTCAAGCTGGAGACGCCGAGCGCCGGGCGCATCCGGCTCGACGGCCGCGACCTCGCCGGGATGAGCCGGGCCGAGGCGCGCGAGTACCGCCGCCGGGTGCAGGCGGTGTTCCAGGATCCGATGAGCTCGCTCAGCCCGCGCATGACCGTGGCGCGCATCGTCGAGGAGCCGCTGGTCGTCCATCATCCGGGCATGGCGGCGGCCGAGCGCTCGGCCCGCGTCTCGCGGCTTCTCGACCTCTGCGGTCTGCCGCGGCGCTTCGCGGAGCTCTATCCGCACGAGATGTCGGGCGGCCAGCGCCAGCGCGTCGGCATCGCGCGGGCGCTGGCGCTGGAGCCCGACCTGATCGTCTGCGACGAGGCGGTGAGCGCGCTAGACGTCTCGATCCAGGCGCAGATCGTCAACCTGCTGGCGCAGCTGCGCGGCGAACTCGGCCTCGCCTATCTCTTCATCGGCCACGACCTTTCGGTGGTGCGCCAGCTCTGCGACCGGGTCGCGGTGATGTATCTCGGCAAGGTGGTGGAGACGGCGGACGCCGAGCGGCTCTTCGCCGATCCGCGCCATCCCTACACCCGGGCGCTGATCGAGGCGGTGCCGATCCCCGATCCGGCGGCGGAGGCGGCGCGGCCGCATCAGGGCCTCGGCGGCGAGCCGGCGAGCCCGATGGACCCGCCGCCCGGATGCAGCTTCAATCCGCGCTGCCCGCTGGCCATGCCGAAATGCCGGGAGAGCGAGCCGGCGCTGGAACGCGTCGGCCCCGGCGGCCATCGCGCGGCGTGCTTCGCCGTGGAGCCCGCGACGGAGCCCGCCTGACGGGACCGGACAAGGGACGCCGCGGCGCGGCCGCGCGGCGTCTCCGAGCCAACGAGCGGCCGCGGCGACAGGAGAGATCGAGATGACCGACAAGCCCCGCAATCCGTTGCAGGCGATGCGCGACGCATGGTCCGACGCGCACGACTTCGACCCGAAGGACCCGCTGTTCGGCCTGTCGCGCCGGGAGCTTTCCGGTCCGAAGCTGGAGCGGCGCGCGGTCCTGCGCCTGCTCGCGGCCTCCGGCGCGCTGACGGCGGCGCATCTCACGCCGGGCTTCGGCGCGGGCCGGGCGCTGGCGCAGGGCGCGCGGGGCGGCACGCTCAACGCGGGCTGGTCGGGCGTGGGCGAGTTCCGTACCATCGATCCGGCGCAGATCAACCAGGTGCTGCTGTTCCAGATCGCCTCCAACGTCCTCTCGGGCCTGACGCACATCAACCCCGATCTGGTGGCCGAGGGCGACCTCGCGACGAACTGGGAGGTCTCCGAGGACGGGCTCGAGTGGACCTTCGACCTGCGCGAGGGGGTCACCTTCCACAACGGCGACCCCTTCGACGCCGATGACGTGATCTACACCTACGAGCGCTCGAAGGACCCCGAGAAGTCGATCCATTCCGGCGTGCTGGCCAACGTCCGCGGCCTCGAGAAGCTCTCCGACTACCGCGTGAGGTTCACGCTCGGCGCGCCGCAGGCGAGCTTCCTCGTCAAGACGCTGGAGCGCTCCTCCGGCCGCGCCATGACCATCGTCAGCCGCGGCGCGATCGAGAGCATGGGCGAATCGGACTACGGCCTGCGCGCGGTCGGCACCGGGCCCTTCAAGGTGACCGAGCACCAGCTCGGCCAGGCCATGACGCTGGAGCGCTTCGAGGACTACTACGACCCCGAGCGCCCGATGCTCGACAAGGTCGTGATCACGCCGATCATCTCGCCCGAGGCGCTGGCCGCGGCGATGGAGGCGGGCGACATCGACGTCATCGGCGGCAACCCCATCGCGCCGGAGCTGATCGACCGCTTCGAGTCCGATCCCGACGTGAACGTGGACATCGTCCCCGGGCCGGGCTTCCAGGGCGTGTTCCTGAACCCCTGGCGCGAGCCGATGCAGGTGCCGGACTTCTCCAAGCCCCTCGAGGAGCTGAAGAAGGAGCCGGGCTTCATGGTGCGCATGGCGATCGCCAAGGCGATCGACCGCGACATGTACATCGAGCGGGCGCATTTCGGCCGCGCCGAGCCCGGCTACGGCACCATCAACCCGGCGATGGGCTTCTTCTACGATCCCGCCATCGGCGAGAGCTCGGAGCAGGCCTTCGACCTCGAGGCGGCGCAGGCGATGCTGGCCGAGGCGGGCTTCCCGGGGGGCGAGGGCTTCCCGACGCTGCGCATCCTCTGCACCGCCTCGACCCGGCGCGACTGCCAGGTGCTGGCCGGCATCCTCAAGCGCAATCTCGGGATCACGTTGGAGCTCGACGTGAAGGACTTCCCGGTCCTGATCGACGACTTCCAGAAGATGGACTTCGACCTCTGCCGCCTCGGCTCGGGCGGCGACTACGACCCGGACGACGGGCTGGTCGACTGGGTGACGTCGGATTCGAAGTTCAACGGCCGCACCCGGAACGTCGAGGAGATGCCGTTCGGCTGGTTCTCCGACCCCGAGGTCGACGCCCTGGTCGAGGAGCAGGCCGTCACCGCCGATCCCGAGGCGCGGCGCGAGATCGTGCGGAAGGCCAACAAGATGAGCTCCGACAAGGTCGCCCAGGCGTTCCTGTATCATCCGCCGGACATCCTGGTGACGCGCGCGCGGGTGAACTTCCCGGCCGAGAGCCGCATCCCGGGTCTCGTGGACCTCGACCGGACCACGGTCTCCTGATCATGGCCCGCCTCGCGACGGCGCCGTCCCCCGCGGGGGGCGGCGCGCCATGACCGCCTTTCTGGTCCGCCGGGTCCTCGGCGCCGTCGTCGTCATGTGGGCGGTGGCGACGCTGGTGTTCTTCATGCTGCGGATCCTGCCGGGGGACCCGCTGTCGGCGATGCTGTTCGATTCCGGCGATCCCGCGATGGCCGACGTGCTGCGCGCGAAGTACGGGCTCGATCAGCCTCTGTTCGTGCAGTATCTGAAGTGGTTCGGCCTGCTGCTGCAGGGCGATTTCGGCGCCTCGATCTACGGCAGCCGCGCGCCGGTCAGCCAGATCGTCCTCGAGGCGATGCCGCGCACGCTGAGCCTCGCCTTCCTTTCCTTCGTGATCGCGGTGAGCATCGCGGTGCCGGCGGGGCTGCTCTCGGCGCTCAGGCGCGGCAGCGCGACGGACCACACGGTGACCGTGGTGGCGTTCCTCGGCCTCTCGATGCCGGACTTCTGGCTGGCGATCCTGCTGATCATCGTCTTCGCGGCGAACCTGCAGTGGCTTCCGGCGATCGGATACGCGCCGATGTCGGAGGGGATCTGGGCCTGGCTGAGCCATCTGATCCTGCCGGCGATCGCGGCGGGGACGGCGTTCTCGGCGGTGATCGCGCGGATGATCCGCTCCTCCATGCTCGAGGTGATGAGCGCCGACTACATCCGCACCGCCGAGGCCAAGGGCCTGCGGCGCACGCGGATGGTGCTCGTGCATGCCTTCCCCAACGCGCTGATCCCCGTCATCACGGTGATGGGCATCGCCTTCGGCCTTCTGATGGCGGGCGCGGTGGTGGTCGAGAACGTCTTTTCGATCAAGGGCCTCGGGCGCGTCCTGATCGAGAGCATCCTGAACCGCGACTATCCCGTGGTGCAGGGCGCGATCCTCGCCATCAGCCTGATCTTCGTGGCCGCCAACCTGATCGTCGACCTGCTCTACGGCGTCGTCGATCCCCGCATCAGGTTCCAGTGATGACGCTCGCGACGCTAGATCCGAAGATCCGTTCGGCCGAGGGCGAAGCCGCGGCCGAGGCGGCGCTGGCGGCCGCGCGCGCGTCGCGGCGGGGGCGCTGGCGGCGGGCGCTGATGCGCGACTGGAAGGCGATGTTCGGGTTCTGTTTCCTCGGGATCCTGACGCTCGCCGCCGTGTTCGCGCCCTGGGTGGCGCCGCACGATCCGAACGACATGATGTTCATGATGCTCGAGGGGCCGAGCTGGCGGCATCCGCTCGGCGTGGACGATCTGGGCCGCGACCTGCTCTCGCGGCTGATCCACGGGGCGCGGGTGTCGCTGTTCGTGGGCGTCGTGACGGTGGCGGCGGCGCTGGTGCTCGGCGTCGGCATGGGCATCGCGGCGGGGTGGTACGGCGGCTGGATCGACGCGATCACCATGCGCTACATCGACCTGCAATGGGCGTTCCCGAACATCATCATCGCGGTCTATCTGGTGGCGGTGTTCGGGACGGGCCTCGCCAACGTCATCGTCGCGGTCAGCCTCGCCTTCCTCGACGACTTCGCGCGCATCGCGCGGGGCATGACGCTGACCGTGAAGCACCAGCAATACGTCGACGCGGCGCGGGTCACGGGCGCCTCCGACTGGCGCATCATGACGCGCCACATCCTGCCCAACATCACCGCGCCGATCATCGTGCAGGCGACGGTCTCGGTCTCCTACGCGATCCTCGCGGAGGCGGTGCTGAGCTTCCTCGGGCTCGGCGTCTCGGCCGACACGCCGACCTGGGGGCTGATCCTGTCGGAGAGCCGGAGCTTCATCAGCCGGGCCTGGTGGCTCGGCGTGTTCCCCGGCCTCTTCATCATGCTGACGGTGCTGTCGATCAACTTCCTCGGCGACGCCCTCCGCGACGTTCTGGACGTGCGCGAGGCGCGCGACGGTGTCTGAAGCGCGCGCGAGGCGCGCGACGGTGTCTGAGGCGGGCGCCGGCCGGCGGGGCCGGCGCGGGTCAGGCGGGCTCGGCCGCGGCGCCCACCTCGCGCCAGCGGCGGCAGGCGGCGAGGTGGTCGGGGCCGACCGTCTCGGCCGCCGGCGGGGCCGCGCGGCAGGCGGCCTCGGCCATCGGGCAGCGGGGCGCGTAGGAGCAGCCGGCCGGCAGGCGCGCGAGGTCCGGCGCCTGCCCCTCGATCGGCGTCAGCCCGGCGGTCTTCGGCGTGTCGAGCCGCGGCACCGAGGCCATCAGGCCGAGCGTGTAGGGGTGGCGGGGGTTGGCGAAGAGTTCGGCCGCCGGCGCGCTCTCCACCACGCGGCCGGCATACATCACGTTCACCCGGTCGGCGTAGCGGGCCACCACGCCGAGATTGTGGGTGATCAGCATCAGCCCCACGCCCATCTCCCGCGTCAGGTTCTTGAGGAGCTGGAGGATCTGCGCCTGGATGGTGACGTCGAGCGCCGTCGTCGGCTCGTCCGCGAGGATCAGCTTCGGCTTGCAGGCGAGCGCCATGGCGATCATGACGCGCTGGCGCATGCCGCCGGAGAACTCGTGCGGGAACTGGCGGAGGCGGCGCTTCGGCTCGGGGATGCCGACGAGGCTCAGGAGCTCGATCGCCCGCGCCTCGGCCTCGGCGCGGGTCAGGCCGAGATGGGCGTGCATGGTCTCGGTCAGCTGAAGGCCGATGCGCAGGAGCGGATTGAGCGAGGTCATCGGCTCCTGGAACACCATGCCGATGTCCTTGCCGCGCACGTCGCGGATGCCGTCCTCGGAAAGGCCGAGCAGGTCGCGCCCCTCGAAGCGGACGGCGCCGCCGGCGATGCGGCCGGGCGCCTTCACGAGGCGCAGGATCGAGAGCGCGGTGACGGACTTGCCGGAGCCGGATTCGCCGACGACGGCCACCGTCTCTCCCCGGTCGACCGAGAAGGTCGCGCCGTTCACCGCCTTCACCTCGCCCTGCGGCGTGCGGAAGCGGACCTCGAGCCCCTCGATCTCCAGCAATGCGCTCATGGTCCCTCCTCGCCTCCGGCCCTTACATGGAGCGTCCTATGACATGGTCCATCCTCGCGCGAGACCCGGAGACCGGGTTTCTCGGCCTCGCGGTCGCCTCGAAGTTCTTCGCGGTGGGCGCGATCGTGCCCTGGAGCGACGGCGGCGCAGGGGCGGTGATGACGCAGGCGCTGCCCAATCCCGACTGGGGGGTGCGGGGCCTCGACCTTTTGCGCCGGGGCGCGGCGCCCGAGGCGGTGCGGGACATGCTGGTCGCGCCCGATCCGGGCGCCGGGCAGCGGCAGTTGCATCTGATGGACCTCGAGGGGAACGCGGCGGCGCATACCGGGCCGGACTGCATCGACTGGGCGGGGCATTGCGCGGGGCCGGGCGTCTCCGTCGCCGGGAACATGCTGGCGGGGGAGAAGGTGGTGACGGCGACGCGCGACGCCTGGCTGGCGCATGAGCGGCTGCCGATCGTCGAGCGGCTGATCGCGGCGATGACGGCGGGCGAGGCGGCGGGGGGCGACAAGCGCGGCCGCCAGTCCATCGCGCTGCGCGTGCAGGGGCCGGAGAGCTTCCCGCGGCTCGATCTGCGGGTCGACGACCACGAGGACCCGATCGGGGAGCTGGAGCGGCTCTACGCGGTCGGGCGGGAGCGGTTCATCCCGTTCTCCGCCGGGATGCCGCGCAAGGGCCGCCCCTGGGGGGTGCTGGCGCGCGAGGTGTTCGAGCGGACGGTGGAGCGGCACGCCGGGGCGCCCTTGAGCGATCTGGCGCCGGAGCTGGAGCCGTGAGCTTTCTCGCGCGCCCCGAGATCCGGGGGAGCTTCGGCGTCGTCGCCTCGACGCACTGGATCGGCTCGGCCGTCGGCTTCGGCGCGTTGGAGCGGGGCGGCAACGCCTTCGACGCCGCCGTCGCCGCCGGTTTCGCGCTGCAGGTCGTGGAGCCGCATCTGAACGGGCCGGGGGGCGAGGTTCCGATCCTCGGCCTGCCGGCGGGGGCGGAGCGGCCCTTCGTGCTCTGCGGGCAGGGGGTGGCGCCCGCGGCCGCGACGCCGGAGCGCTTCGCGGCGCTGGGGCTGCGGATGGTGCCGGGGACCGGGCATCTGCCGGCGGTCGTGCCGGGGTCGTTCGACGCTTGGATGCTGCTCCTGCGCGATCACGGGCGGCTGGAGCTGCGCGACGTGCTGGCGCCGGCCATCGACCTCGCCGAGCGCGGGTTTCCGCTGGTGCACCGCGCGGCGGCGTCGATCCACGCCATCGCGGAGCATTTCCGGGCGCATTGGGCGGAGTCGGCCGCGGTCTGGCTGCCGGGCGGCGCGGCGCCGGCGCCGGGCGCGCTGATGCGGACGCCCGGGATCGGGGCGACCTGGCGGCGGATCCTGGCGGAGGCGGAGGCGGCCTCCGGCGGGCGGGAGGCGCGGATCGAGGCGGCGCGGCGGGCTTGGCGGGAGGGCTTCGTCGCGGAGGCGGTCGACCGCTTCCTGCGCGCGCCGTTGACCGACGCGACGGGGCGGCGGGATGCCGGGCTGCTGACCGGCGAGGACATGGCGCGCTGGGAGGCGCGCTACGAGGCGCCGATCTCCGCCCGCTTCGGGGAGACCGAGGTGTTCAAGACCGGCCCCTGGGGGCAGGGCGCGGCGCTGCTGCAGGTGCTGGGGATGCTGGCGGGGGATCCGCTGGAGGCGATGGACCCGCTCGGTCCCGAGCGGGTCCATCTGACGGTGGAGGCGATGAAGCTGGCGCTGGCGGACCGGGACGCGTGGCTCGCCGATCCGGAGTTCGCGGAGGTGCCGCTGGGCGATCTGCTCTCGCCCGCCTATCTCGCGGCGCGGCGGGCGGAGATCGGGGCGGCGGCGTCGGAGGCGCTGCGCCCGGGGGCCCCCGGCGGGCGGGATCCGGGGCCGGCGCTGGCGGCGCTTCTGGCGTTGGCGGGCTCGGAGGGGCCGGCGGGCCTCGGCGGGGGCGAGCCGACCTTCGCGGATCTGCCGGAGGTCGAGGGCGACACCGTGCATCTCGACGTGGTGGACCGGGAGGGGAACATGGTCTCGGCCACGCCCTCGGGCGGCTGGCTGCAGAGTTCGCCGGCGGTGCCCGGCCTCGGCTTCTCGCTCTCGACGCGGGGGCAGATGTTCTGGCTGGATCCGCGCCTTCCCGGCGTGATCGCGCCGGGCAAGCGGCCGCGCACCACGCTGACGCCGACGCTGGCGACGCGGGACGGGCGGCCCTGGCTCGCCGTCGGCACGCCGGGGGGCGACCAGCAGGACCAGTGGATCGGGGCGGTGCTGCTGCGCCTGATGCGCGGGCCCGCGGCGGGGCTGCAGGCGGCGATCGAGGCGCCGCTGTTCCATACGGCGCATTACGTGGCGTCGTTCTATCCGCGCGCCTTCCAGCCCCGGCGGGTGATGCTGGAGGGGCGGTTCCCGGCGGCGACGGTGGCGGCGCTGCGCGAGCGCGGGCACGACGTGCAGGTGATGGAGGACTGGTCCATCGGCCGGATCTGCGCGGCGGGGGTGATGCGCGACGGGACGCTCCGCGGCGGCGCCTCGCCCCGCTTCGGGCAGGCGCAGGCGGTGGGGCGCTAGAGCGCTTGCCGACCTGACGGAATCAGGTCTCGCGCTCCGGATCTTCGTCTTGTCGCGTTTTCGCGACGCCGGACCGGTCCGGTCCGGCTGGAAAACGCTTCAGGCCTCGTAGATCATCCGCTTCGACATGCCGCCGTCGATCACGAGGGTCTGGCCGGTCGTGAAGCCGGCGTCCGCGAGCTGGAGCACCGCCTCGGCGACGTCCTCCGGGCGGCCTACGCGGCCGGCGGGGTGCTGGGCCTTCTCGGCGTCGTCGTGGGTCACCGTGCCGGGGGTCTCGCCCGCCTTCCAGTCGCGCGTCTCGATCCAGCCGGGGGCGAGGGCGTTGACGCGGATCGCGGGGCCGAGGCTGACGGCGAGGGCGTGGGTGAGGGCGACGATGCCGCCCTTGGCGGCGGCGTAGGCCTCGCAGTCCGGCTCCGACTGGAAGGCGCGGGTGGAGGCCATGTTGACGATCGCGGCGCCCGTCGCCCGGCGCAGCAGCGGGATCGCGGCGCGGGTGCAGAGGAAGGTTCCGGTGAGGCTCGCGTCGACCCGGCGGCGCCATTCGGCGAGGGGGAGATCCTCGACCGGGCCGGTCACGGGCCCCGCGATGCCGGCGTTGTTGAAGAGGAGGGCGAGGCCGGCCGCGCCCGCCCAGGCCTCGATCCGCGCGAAGGCGGCGGCGACGTCGGCCTCCTGGGCCACGTCGCAGGGCAGGGCGAGCAGGTCGTCGCCGGGACGCCCCCCTGCGAGGTCGCGCAGCGCGTCGCGGTCGAGATCGAGCGCCGCGACGCGCCAGCCCTCCGCCAGCAGCCGCTCCGTCGTGCCGCGCCCGATGCCCTGCGCGCCGCCCGTCACCACCGCATGCCGTGCCATCGCCGCGCCTCCCTTGCCCTGGTGTGGCGACCCTCTCCCTGCCTGCCGGGCCGCTCCGGTTCAACCGGCGAGGGCGAGCGCCCCGGCGAGGGCCGAGACCGCGACCGGCGCGAGGGAGGCGCGCAAGGGCGTGCGCGTGCCGGTCTCCGCCTCCACCTGCCGCGGCACCCACGCCGCCGGGATCCCGGCCAGCAGCGTCGCCGCGAGGATCAGCCCCGCCGTCGCCGTCGCCGCCGGCGCCTCGCGCAGCGTCAGCGCCGCCGCGCCCGCCACCAGCACCGCCATGCCCGCCAGCACGCCGGCGAGGATGCGGCAGAGCGCGCGCAGCACGCGCCGCGCGTTCTCCCCCGGCGGCGCGCCGTCCCGCGCCAGGATCTCCGCGTGATAGCCGAGCGGCGCGGCACGGACGCCGCAGCGGAGCGCCGGCGCGAGCAGCCCGAGGGCGAGGAGGACCGTAAAGGACGAGGGCGGCGTGGAGCGTCGGGTCGTCTCCGGGTCAGGGGCGGGCGTCGCGGCGCGGTCGTCGGACGGGCTCAGGGCGGATCGTCCAGCTCCTCGCCCAGCGCCGCGAGAGAGGGGATCACGAGATGCCGGCCGGCCCGCGTCAGCAACCCCTCGCCCGAAAGCCGGCTCATCTCGCGCGAGACCGCCTCGCGGTTGGCGCCGATGCGCGAGGCGAGGTCGTGATGCGTCGGCGGGGGCGAGAGTTCGGCCCGGTCGGCGCCGCCCGCCGACGCGCGGCCGCGGCGCAGCAGCTCGCGCACCAGTCGGTCGCGCACCAGCATGGTCGAGAGTTCGAACACCCGTTCGGTGATCGAGCGGATCTGCCCGGTCAGGTGGCGCATCAGCGCCAGGGCGAAGCCCGGCGAATCGGCGATCAGCGCCTCGAAGTCGGCGCGCGTCAGCACCCCGGCCAGCACCGGTCCCCTCGCGGTGACGCTGGCCGAGCGGGGCGAGCGGTCGATCGCCGCGATCTCGCCGATCATGTCGCCGGGGCCGACGTCGCGATACGTCACCTCGCGGCCCTGCACCGAGACGAGGCCGACTTCGGCACGCCCTTCGAGGATCAGGTAGAGATCGGCGCCGGGCTCGCCCGCCGTGACGATCGGCTCGCCGTCAACGAAGCGAATCGGGCGCAGGCGGGCGCCGAGCGCCTCGCGCTCGTCCTTGCTCAGCGAAGCGATGAAACCGCCTGCGTCCGCCAAGGCGTCCGTCTGCATTGCCGCCGTCCCCTTGCCCGTGCCGCCGTGCCCGGCGCGTCATGTTCATCTTTTAAGCCGATTGTGCGCAAACGCACAGCGCGGGCGTGCCGACTCGGGGCATCGAAGGCGCATGACGCGATCGGGACCCCGGGAGGATCGGACATGACCGGGCGGCTGCGGGCGCGACCGAGCGCCGCGGACCTCTACTGGGTCGAGAAGACCTTCCCGCCGGAGGCGATCCGCCCCGGCGTCGCCCTCTGGCTCGTCGTGCTGCTTGGGCTGGCGGTGATCTGAGAGCGTTCCGGCGAGGCCCGGCGGCGGGGATGGGGAGCCCGCCGGCGACGCCTGGCGCCAAGAGACGACGGAGGCCATTCGGGCGGCCTTCGTCACGCGGCCCCGCCCTGACGCCTTCGTCGGCGCGGGCGGGGCCGTTTCGACCTGCCGCGCCTCCGCCGTTCGGCGTGGGGGGAGGTCCGCCGCCGCCGCCGCCGACTCCCAGGCCGCCGCGGGCGTGCGGGCGTCGAGGCGCGGTACGCCGGGCAGGGCGTCTCCGCGGCGGCGGTTCGCGATCGTCCGCGCCCCGCGCGGCC